>JAJRTW010000071.1 GCA_024278075.1 Bacteroidota bacterium
GAATACTATGACTTGTCATTGCGGAACTTGTTTCAGAATCCAGTGTTCATGGGCTGTTTGGCTATATTAAGATGGATGCCGGATCGGGGTCCGGCATGACAGCTTTAGTATTATTTTTTCGCTATATCTATAATCGCATCCGAATCAGCACGATATAGGTCAAAATGGAGATTGCTACCGCGAATATCACTTATTATCCGTATTTTAACCGGACACTACTGATTCCCACTTATGATTTCAACATAACATTAATAAAATACTGGGCATACTCAAAAATAGAATATTTATATTGAAATATGGCCAACGGCAGCCCAATTAAGAGCATAAATACGATTGCCCCGGTCATATAGATTTGAAACGGGGGCTTGTCAAATACGACTCTTGTTGATTTGAAAAACCTAAATAGCACCCATGTCGTAATCAATATAGCAAACATTATTACAAACCATATCAAATCCGGAGACAGCACCAAAGCCCGGATTAATACTATCGCCACCGGCAGGAAGAAAAGAAACGGCACTCCCGACCATATAGTTATCGTTATCGTATCGGAAAAGTATATCCTTGCCCTAAAGAAAAAAGCAAATAATTTCAATAAGAAAGAAAAAACCATGGCCAGCGCCAGGCTGATTATCGTAATTGCAATCATCAATACTTCCGGCATCCAGATTATCCTGAATAGAACCTCACGGGCCGCAGCCGATGGAATCAGTATCATCATGCAATACTGCGATAGCTCGTTGGTGCGGTAGAAATATAATATTGATGTAATGAATATGCCATAAGTCAACGCTATAACAATCCCGAGCAATATGGTTTGCAGCGACGACATTATCCTTTGGTCTCTGATGTCGGCATAAAAATTATACGGCCTGCGGATGGAACGGAACAGATATTCCCGGAACCTGCGGAACCTGTTAATCAAGAAAATCATAATAACCCCCAGGGCAATTCCCAATATAATAAATGATATTGGGGTTTTTTCCTTATAGCTGCCCGCATTGAGAAGGGGTTCTTTCTCATTGTTGAAGAATGTTTGCAGGGTAGTATACGAAAGCCGCTGATTTCTTTTCCTGTCAACAATGCCCGTTGTGTTCAGATATTGGTTCTCATTATTTGTTATCAAAGAAGGGCTGTTGAGGATAAAATCATTAAAAGAGTCGATGATACTGCCGGAGCATTGCCTTTCGCGCACAACAACGAAGTTGTTCCTAATGAAATAAGCCTGATATTCAAGGGACAGAGGGTCGGAATAGCCGTTATGATTGTTTGGCTGAATGGCAGTGCCATAGCTGACAAAGACCGGAGTCTCCGGCACAAAACTCTTCAAACGGCCAATTTCATCCTTAATCCTGCTAAAATTCATCGTCTTTCTATTGTCTCGTATCCCGATCAGGTCGTAGCCCTCGCTGCTAATCGTATCGGCGCCAAAGCAAATAATCTTATACAGCAGCTTGCCGGACAAAGACCTGTAAGTGCCTACAATTGAATTCGAAAATTCCTGTGTATGAATTTCCCCTTCCTCGGCGCCGTCTGTCACTCCCCATGCCAACAAAGAGGGGTGATTGTCGAAAGCCGGGATAATCCTTTTGGCTTGATTCTTCATTCTAACGCGTATTTCATCGATATTAATGATTGATTTCGGGACATCATACAATGGCAGTTCGACCATCATCAGGATTCCGTTTTTATCGCAAAGGTGGGCAAAATACGGATGAGGTGCCGAATACTTAAATCTTATCGTATTGGCACCAAGCGTTTTTATTAATTTAATATCGTCTTCCATTTGCCTTGCAGTCAGAGATTGCCTGCCGTAGAAGCTGTCCTCGATATAAGAAATACCCTTGATTTCAAACGGCTTGTTGTTCAGGTATATTTTGGGAATGCTTTTAACAACTTTAGTGGTAATACTTCTGAAGCCAACAATATTGCGGAATTCGTCGATTGTTTTTCCGCCTCTTGTTATCCTGACCTGCAAATAATATAGCTCGGGATTATTCACAGACCATAGTTTAGGATTGTTCACCGTGAAGGAGAAGTCAACGCCAACGGTTCTTTGGCTTTCAACATTTATTACTTTCGAGCCCGGACTGGAGAATACCTCTCCGGTTGATTTGTCAATCAGGTTTAATTCGATCCGGACATTTGTGGAATTGCCGCCAGCGCCGTCCAAAGTATCGGCCGAAAGCGACGACAAAAAGTTGCCTCCCAACTCGGAGGTGGAAATATTTACCGAAACGTTTACTTTGCAAACAGACAGGCCATTAACAAAAACAGTACGAAAACCGAAGTCGTTCACCCAAATATGCGGAGTTCCGATTAGCACAAGTTCGCGTATCAATCCGGTATAGATTCTTTTGGCATTTAGATTCTGCTCGGTCACTTGGGCTATGCTGTGTTCCAACGGGGACACCACAAGTTTGATAGTATTGGTCTCGCCGGCAATCATGCGCCGTGGTATTCTAACCTTAAATGGTGTCATGCCGCCGTAATATCTGCCCACGAATTGTTCGTTAAAATATACTTCCACCTGGTCAAGCAAGCCGAGGAAGTATAAATGCCATGTAAGATCGTCAACAAGATTTTTAGATATTTTAAGTGTTCTCCGGAAGGCAACTTTTTTATTAACCAGTTCAGAATTCGGGAGATACACTTTAGTCCATTCTATGTCATCGGTGGACTGCTCCCAGGCTCCGCTCAAATTTACTACCACCCTCGATTCCGAAGGCATTAATTCGGCTAACTGCTTTTTCGACAGAGGAATGAATTCGGCCTGCTGAGAGTAAGCTTCCGCACTCAGCAGATTAAATATACATAAGGCTAATATTAGTAAATATTTTCTATTCATAACACCTCGTTACGAGTTTTGATTAACTCACACCTGAACCGGCATCCCGGATTTCAATGATTCCACAGCCGCAAAAGTTGCACGGGTAACGGCATATATGCGGTCGAACGGAATTGGCATTGGCCCTCCGTTACGCACTGCCTTTACTACCTCATGGATTTCTTCGTTAATTCCCTTTTTCCCATCGAATTTATGAATTTTACGATTGCCGTTCTTGATTAATTCAACGGAATTAAAATTATTCATAATCGCCACAGACCGCTCGCAAAACACCTCGCAATATTCCTTGGGCAGCGATGAATCTCCATCAGCAATATAAGATACCACACCAATTGAGCCATCGGAAAATTTAATCGTAATGATAACATTGTCGCTATTTACAAAATTAATACTCTCCGATGAAACCGATTCTGCAAAAACCCTAACGGGCAGCGAGCCTGTAAGAAACACCATGCAATCAATAAAATGACACGCCTCGCCAATAATTCTGCCGCCCTGGCCCTCGGCCTGAACCCAATGCGATTTCGGGATTCGGCCCGCATTCACCCTGTAATTAATCGCCATGGGGGCGCTGCGGTTTGCACAAAATCCATCAATCAATTTAAAGGATTGCGAAAACCTGCGGTTAAATCCAACCATTACGCCTTGCCGGCTGCCGCCCAATGCCTCGCTGATTTCCTCCAGCTGGCCCGGCGATATTGCCAGCGGCTTTTCCACAAAAACGGATTTATTATTCTTCAGGGATTCGAGCACGTATCTTGCGTGAGTGTCGTGCCTTGTGGCGCAAAATATCAGGTTGCTATCGTCGGCTTCTATTAATGCCGAGGAGTCCGTAGAGCTAATGACAAAACCAAATTTATCGGCGGCGTTCTTTGCATTCGACGGTTTCGATGTAGAAACGGAAACGAATTCGACCCCTTCCTTTTTGAGTGGCGGGATCAGGTAGTTCTGTGCGAATTGCCCGGCGCCGATGAAGGCCACTTTAATTTTATCTGACTTCGATGATGATTCTAATACTGATTCCAATGCTGATTCCGACTTGATTGTCCTGCGCAAGGCTTCTTTTCTTTCCGGATATTTAATCAGGATGCCATTAAAAGGCTCCGGAACCTTGCCGGTAATAATGTCATAAGCCTTTGGCGATTTGCCAATATCGAAGACATGCGAAGTGATAATATCGGTTTTCAGCTTGCCGCTTCGGATAAGCCCCAGAAAGGCTTGCATATTTCTTTGTTCCGTCCACCGTACATAAGCCGGAGGATAGTCGCGGCCTTTCACTTCGTAATCGGTGTCATAACGCCCGGGGCCGTAGCTGCACGAAATCCTCAGGTCGGCTTCTTTCTCGTAGAAAGGCGATCTCGGCAATTGCATCCCAACACTGCCGACCACCACTACCTTGCCTTTCTTACGAACAATTTTCATTGCCAGCTCGAGAGGCTGGCTTGAATCGGTGCTTGCCGTAATAATAACCGAATCGCAGCCCAGCCCGCCGGTTGCCGCAATAATATTATCGATATATTCGGCAGAGCTATGATACACCGAATCGCAGCCCAACTCAGTGGCCAATTTGAAAAGCGATTTGTTAATATCCATGCCGATAACATTGCATCCGGCAGCTTTCAGGATTTGGATAGTAAGCTGGCCAATCAGGCCGAGGCCGATAACGGCTACGGTTTCGCCCAATCTATTGTCCGACTGCCGAACGCCCTGCATGGCAATGGCCCCGACGGTAGTGTAGGCAGCATCCTTCAGGCCGGCGCCCTCCGGGACTTTTGCCGCAAGATTCTTCGGCACTGTGATTATCTCCGCATGATTGGCATAGCCCGAGCCGGCGCAAGCCACATAATCGCCCGGCTGGAATTCATCACAATCGGACTCGATGACCACGCCCGAGGCGCTATAGCCCAATAATTTATACGAATCCAGTTTGGATTTCACTCGTTTAACGGTGGTGGCGATGCCCTCTTTCCTGATATTATCCACGACGAGTTTCACCTGGTCCGGCTGCCGCTTGGCCCTTTGAAGCAAAGAGCCTTTGGCATTTTCGACGGAAATTTTCTCAGTGCCGGCACTAATCAACGAGTAAGATACCTGAACTAAAATTCCGCCATCGATGCAGCCCGGTGCAGGGAATTCCTCAACTTTGACTTCACCATTTTTTTGATATTGAACTACCTGGAGCATAAATTAATATTGATTTGGAGAAAAAAAGAAAAATTAGGTAAATGTCACCATGGTTAATTTACTAAATTAAGATATTTTTAGATGGTATAATAGCGGATGTTATCATTTTTCGAATATTATTAATTCAAATAATATAACATGGGTTGCCAAAGCGAGAAGATATGCGGGCCGTTAAAGTGTTGGGCATCCGGGGCCGCGCCGGCCCAAACAACACAGAGCTTCATATATTAAAAACAAAGGCATAGGAACATAAATATTAATGGAATGCTTTGACTTGATGTTTGATAATCTTATATTGCCATATCAAAGCCAGTTGAATAATGAATATGGATGGATTTTGTGAAAAAGGTATTTTTTACTTTAGCCGTATTTCTTGTTATGTTGAATGCTTCCCATTGCCATGGCAGCGGCCGGGCCGGTGTTGGAATCAATGCATCCAATTCCATATCCTCAAAATTATCACCGCTGACTCGAAATTTGATAGATGAAATCGGAAGTTCGAATTTGATGAATAGTGATGGATTTGATATTGCATCAATTCCGGAATATGTTATCAGGGAATCCGGTGGCGAGTATGCCACCGGTGCATTAATTAAGGTTAATGGCCAAATGGATGAGGATGGCCTTGCGGCAACCGGGGCGGCGGTATCTTCGAAAATCGGGGATATATGGACTATCCGTGTTAATATCAACAACCTGCATTTGTTCGAAAATCTTCGTGGAATTGATTACATCCAGATTGATAAACCTGTAGGGTTGAATCTCGACAAAGCCAGAATGTACTCGAATGTTCAGCCCGTTCATTTGGGTTCCGGGCTTGGCAATTATTACAAAGGCAAAGATGTGGTAGTTGGAATCATTGACTTTGGTTTTGACTTTGCCCATCCGGTATTTTATGATGAGGCCTATGGCAATTATAGAGTCAAAAGAGTTTGGATTCAGTCAGCCAACGGCAGCGGCCCCTCAGGATATAACTATGGTACGGAGTTGGTTAATACCAATGATATAATTAACAGGAAAATGGATTTTGCCAATATATCCCACGGAACGCATGTAGCGGGCATAGCCGGTGGCGGAGGAAATTTAATTAGCGGGCTATACGAAGGAGTTGCCTCGGAGTGCGATTTCGTATTGGTTTCGGCAAATTTTGACAAATATGAAGGAGAATCTACCGGTGATAGTTATATAGTAGATGCGATTAAATATATATTTGATTATGCAACAAAAGCCGGGAAGCCTGCGGTTGTTAATATAAGTCTGGGTACTAATATAGGGCCGCACGACGGGTCGGCTCTGTTCGATCAGGCTTGCAATAAACTATCCGGCCCCGGCAGGATAATTGTTACTTCCGGCGGCAATTCGGGAAGTGATCCGATCCACATTCGGAAGTCCTTCACTATCTCCGATACGATTATTTATTCTTTTGCGGGATTAGTAGAAGATTCCTGGGGGGATTATTCGAAAGGGATTATTGATATATGGGGGGAATCCGGCAGCAATTTCTGCATATCCGCCGGCCTCTATGGCAACTACGATATGGAATGGATTGATGATTTCTACTGCACATCGGCGAATAAAAAGATGAATAAAATCATTGTTGGAAGCGATGGCAGGACTTGCGCTGTTTCATTGATACTGAGGCAAAATGAGTTCAACGGCAAGCCGCGTATATTTGTAGATGTGGCCAATAACAGCAGCGACGATTTTGCAATCGCCGTTAAAGGCTATGCCGGCAAGGTTCATTTATGGAACTGCGGCACGGGCGGCTCAATCGGATATCCGTTCTTGAGCAACGGCGTGCAAGGTTTCATTGATGGAAATAGTGAATATACAATTAGTGAAATTGGCGGAACGGCAGAATCTGTAATTACGGTGGGAGCTTACGTATCTAAAACCACTTTTGATAATGTTTCCGGCCAAACAATAAGGATAAACAACTATTATAGATTAGGTGGAGAGGCGGACTTTTCTGCAAAAGGCCCCACGGTTGACGGCAGAATAAAGCCGGACATTTCCGCTCCCGGTGCAGCAGTTGTATCGGCTGTTAGTTACTTCGATAATAACTTTAACATGGGCCAGGCCGGCTGGGGCATGGTCGTAGCCCGCGAGGGCATTAATAATCAATTCAAATATGCAGCCATGCAGGGCACATCAATGTCTTCGCCTGTGGTTGCCGGTATTATAGCCCTGATGCTTGAAGCTCATCCGCTGCTCGACCCCCGGGGAATTAAGGATATATTAAGGAAATCGGCAATTAATGATAGGTTTACCGGAGATTTGTCTGCAAGCAAAAGCAATATTTGGGGCTGGGGGAAAGTTAGTGCATTCGAATCGGTGCAATCAGCCGAATCAGAATATTTGTTGGCCAGCGACAGCACCGAGATGTTGATTTATCCGAATCCGACCGATGGCGTTCTGAATATTGAATTAAACGGATTATTTGCCGGCGAGTATTATGTGACGATTCGGGACATAGTCGGAAGGGCCGTATACTCCGGTGTTAATGAAATAAACAGTAGCAACAGAAAAATCCCCATAGATTTCTCCGGCCAGGCAATTGGACTTTATTATCTAAACATAAAGGGTATTAATTTATCAAAGTCATTCCCGGTAATCAAGATTAAATGATGGCAGAGAAGCTAATCAAACCAACCCTACGGCTTTTATGCAATTTTTCATTCTTTGGAAACTCCTTTCAATGTCATTATCCAGGCCGATGGAAAACCGTATCAGCCCGTCGGTCATGCCCATGGTTTTTTGCTCTTCGATTGGAATTTCGGATGAAGTGCTGGAAACCGGCGAGCAGAACAGGGTCTTGTAGAACCCCAGGCTGACAGCAAAAAAGCCGACTTTCTCTTCCTGCATTTTTATTAATAATTTATTTGCGGTTTTCTGGTCCTTTGCGTCAATGGTAATCATCCCGGAATAGCCGAACTCGGTATTTAACATACCCTTAATCAATTCATGCTGCCGATGGGACCGAAGCCCGGGGTAGAATATTTTAATGCCCAGTTCCTCAAGCCCTTGTGCCACATACATGGCGTTGCAGCTGTGCTGCTTCATTCTGATATGCAGAGTCCGGAGGTTCTTCAATATACCAGAGGCGCGAATCGAATCCATAACCGGCCCCAGCAGCATAGCCGCACCGTCGTGAACGGATTTCAGGCTGGTGATAAATTCCTTGCTGCCGCATACCACTCCGCCAAGGCAATCGCCCATTCCATTAATAAATTTCGTCAGGCTGTGGACTACTATATGGGCGCCAAGCCTGATGGGAGTAACGCATAATGGCGAAAAGGTGTTGTCCACCATAAGCAGAATGCCGTGTTCATCAGCTATCTTCCGGAGTTCCCTTATATCTGCGATTTCAAGCAATGGGTTGCTAATCGATTCGCAGTAGATAATCTTCGTCTTTTTCGTAATGGCTTGCCTTACTCTGTCAAGATTGGTGATATTCACAAACTTAGTATCTATCCCAAACCTCGGCAGGAAGTTCTTCATAATTGCATAGGTGCCGCCGTAGATAGTTCTGCTCGAAACTATTTCATTGCCCGAACTGCATATCTGGAGGATGGCACTGCTGATAGCGCCCATGCCAGAGGACATCACCTGCGCCGATTCGGAATTTTCTAATAGTGCTATAGCCCGGGCCAGGTCATCATTCATCGGATTAAGGTGGCGTGAATATAGGTAGCACCCTTTAATTTCGTGGTCGAATAGGGCCTCCATAGTTTCGGCGGCAAGGAAGGTGAAGGTTGCCGAATCGGTAATCGACGGGTTTACACCCCCGAATTCACCGAATATTTGAAAATCCTGGAGATTATTTGCTTGATCTTTTGACATATTAAATTCCACTGTTTATATAAATAATTTAGTGCTTTTTCCGGGCCTGCACGTTCATTGCAATCGGAAAAGAATAAATAGCCACGAGCTTTAGCTTGTGGGAAAAAAGACAGTTGAGAATAAATCACTTTTTCAATGAATAGCTAAGCCAGTTTATCTGCATTGTTCCTTTATTGTACCGTCAGTTGTTACAACTGACGAAATACGATAGCTCTTAGATTGCCAGTTGTAACAACTGGCAGAACGAAATAAGTAGCCACGAGCTTTAGCTTGTGGGAAAATGATTATTGACAATAATTGACCTTCCCAATTGATACCCACACCGGTTACTTTTCAATATCCCTGCTGTGAGAGTCTTGAGCGTCGACCACTGTAATAGCAATCATATCAAGGATTTCGCTAACTTCCGCACCCAGCTGAAGCACATGGACAGCCTTGTTCATACCCCTGAGGATAGGGCCTGTCAGATGCGCTCCGCCGATATGCGACAGAAGCTTATAAGCTATATTGCCCGAATTCAGGTCGGGGCAAATAAGCACATTTGCGCCACCCTTCAAAGAGCTGAATGGGAACGTAGAGTCAATAATATCAGGTACTATTGCGGCGTCTGCCTGCATCTCGCCGTCCACCATCAGGCCGGGCTGCCTTTGCCTGATAATTTCCAAAGCCCGGCGCATCTTGCAGGGAGAATCGCCCGGGGCAGAACCAAAATTGCTGTAAGACAAAAGCGCAACTCGTGGAACTATATCGAATTTCTTGACAAATTCAGCCGTCTGAATAGCAATATCAGCCAGTGTTTCCGCATCGGGATTAATATTTATCGTCGTATCGGCTATGAAATAAGTTTCCTTCTTGGTCGATACCATGTAGAAACCCGATACTTTTTTATAATTCTTGTTCTTGCCAATGATTTGCAACGCCGGCCTGATAGTGCTGGGATAATTCTTCGACAAGCCCGAGACCATTCCGTAGGCATCGCCCAATTCAACCATCATAGCCCCGAAATGATTATTCCTTGTGGAAATCACTTTTTGGGCAACATTCTTGGTAATTCCCTTCCGCTGGCGTTTTTCGAGGAAATGATTGATATAATCGTCGAGTTTATCATATTTGCCCGGATCGATTATCTCGATGCCGCTGATGTCATAATTATTTTCCTTTGCGATTTTCCGGATTTTGCTTTTCTTGCCAATCAAAATCGGTTTGGCAATCTCCAAATCAAGGCTCAGCTGTGCGGCTTTGATTATTTTCCTTTTATTCCCCTCGGGGAACACAATTCTTTTCGGATTATTTTTTGCTTTGCGATAGATATTCGACATGATAGACTGCGAGCGGCCCATACGAATATTCAGTTCCATCTTATAGGCTTCCATGTCGTCGATCGGGTTTCTGGCCACTCCGGAATCCATAGCCGCCTGGGCCACAGCCGGCGCCACCCATGTGAGCACACGCTGGTCGAATGGTTTGGGGATAATATATTCCCTGCCAAATGACATTTCCTTAACGCCGTAAGCCTTCCGGACGCTTTCGGGGACTTCCTCTTTGGTAAGCCTGGCCAGAGCATAAGCCGAAGCTTTTTTCATTTCTTCATTAATAGCCCTTGCGTTCACATCCAGGGCGCCGCGGAAAATGAACGGGAAGCCCAATACGTTGTTAACCTGATTCGGGAAATCCGACCTGCCCGTTGCCATAATAATATCCGGGCGGGCATCGACGGCATCCTCGTAAGTTATTTCCGGGTCGGGATTTGCCATGGCAAAGACAATGGGATTATCGGCCATTGATCTTACCATGTCTTGTGTAACGCAATTGCCTGTCGACAATCCGACGAATATATCAGCCCCCACGAAAGCATCGGCCAGGGTGCGAGCTTCGGTTTCAGCAAGGAATGGCTCTTTGTATATGTTAACGCCTTCGGTGCGGCCTTTATACAGAACGCCCTTGGAGTCGCACATAATAACATTTTCAGGCCTAAGGCCGAGGCTGATATGGAATTTGGCACATGCAATTCCCGAGGCTCCGGCTCCGTTGTATACAACTTTGACGTCCTGCATTTTCTTCCCGGCTATTTCGCAGGCATTGATAAGAGCTGCCCCGCTAATAATAGCAGTTCCGTGCTGGTCGTCATGAAAAACCGGTATATTCAATCTCTTTTTTAATTCCTCTTCGATATGGAAGCATTCCGGGCCTTTGAAATCCTCTAAGTTAATGCCCCCGAATGTAGGCTCCATAATTTCCACCGTCCTGACTATTTCATCAATATCCTTAGAATTTAATTCGATATCGAATACATCAATATCGGCAAATATTTTGAACAGCACACCCTTGCCTTCCATCACCGGTTTGCCGGCCATGGGGCCAATATCGCCAAGCCCCAGCACAGCCGTACCGTTTGATATGACAGCCACCAGATTGCCCTTAGCGGTATACTCGAACACTTTGCTTTCGTCCTCGTAAATCTCCCTGCATGGCTCTGCCACGCCCGGCGAATAGGCCAGGGACAGGTCCCTTTGCGTAACACACGGCTTGGTCGTTACTACTTCAATCTTGCCTTTGCGGCCCATGCTGTGGTAATCAAGTGCATCTTCTTTGCGAATTATCATTTTGTTATCCGGATAATATTATAACATATATTATATTTAAAAATATAGCTATTCCTAACAATCAAAATTAAGAACAAAAAAAATCATAATTCAATTAATTTTACTTGTGTAATTTAGCTGTTGGTTATTATGCCTATCTTAGTTAGCTTGCTATGACACATAATCATAGATTAAGATGTTTTGGTAACTTATATTCAATTTTCTTGTTAATTAATTATGAAAAAAATACTTCTATATTGTCTGACGCTATGCGTCCTGTTCTCAGGCCTTGTGGCCAAAGAGGTTCATTACTCGAAGAAAATAAGTTTCAAAAAATTCGAAAAGTGGATGAAGACGGTTAAATATCCGGGCTACAAGACTGGCAAGGTGTCCGAAAGCGGGAGTGCCAATTATGATGACCTGCTGTATTTTACCGATTTTGTAAATGCCAATTCGCAGGATGGCTTTTCTCTGCAACTGACCACGGCAGACAAGTTCTATCAGTTCCGCGAGATGAATGAGTTTGTTGTGATAGGCCCTTACGTGTTCAAAGGCATGACAGTTGTTTATTTAAATGATGTGAAAGGGGTGTTGGGCTGCCTGATGTTCGTTAAGCTGCCCGATCTGAACGCCACATTGATGGTTTCGTCTTACTTCAAATCCAAGGAGCAAATGCAGGGGTTCGTCTTGGCATTAGCACCGGAGCGCTACGCAGGCAAAATTGTTCCTTTCCAATGGCCGGATGATATTAAAGAAAAGTACAGGTTCGCGAATAATAACATCCTTAAGATTGAGAAGACAAAGCCTTTGATGGGATTCGGCGAATATGAGTATCACCTGTATGTGAGGAAGAAGAGGGCATCGGTAAAAGACATTGAGGAATTTATTAAGCCATACGGCTCGAGAATCGATTCGCTTGATTTGGGTGAGTTTGTATTAAGATGCCCATCGGCGAAAACATTGAAGAAATTGATCTTGAAACCCGATCGTTCTATCTTTGAGTTGATTTATATTAAGAAGAAGAAATAGGAGTTTAGGGGTTTAGTGTAGCTTCCCTTTGAAAAAGTGATTAATTTTGAGAAACTTCTGAAAAATCGGGGAATGGTATTTTCATAAAAACTTGCAAAGAAAATAGATAAAAGTTTGCCATTATGAACCCTTCGACTCCGCTCAGGGTGACTATTTTAGTGTCATAGTGAGCGGAGTCGAACTATAGACACGATCGACTTCGCTCCTCTTCGTTACGCTCTTGACACAAAATCTTGTGCAAGAATGACAGCAAATCTCGAATTTTTCAGAAGTCTCTATGAGATGCTACCCTACCAACCTACACAACAATCGAGAAGTTCTGATTTGATGGCGGCAGGCTTTCCCGGTCCGTTTCCAATTCATCGTCGCTCATTGTGGAAAAAGTAATAGCTCCGACCAGATAATTTTGCTGGACAAGAGATTTGCGTAACTCATCGGCGAATAGTTTTAGATTGTCAGAGGCTGCATCGGAATTGGCCGGAAGGGTAAGACTTAGATTCTTGTTCAAAGCTGTGCCTTTGGCTGCGGCCATTCCCAATTTCGAATCAGAAGCAACAATGGTAAATTCATCGATGGGCAGTCCACTAATTGGCAATTCACTCTTCTTTCTTCGGTAGGCTTTCCCGGATTTCGGATGCTTATATTTTATTCTGACGATTTCGAATTTACCATTAACGAAAAAAGGCAGCAGGTGGTGCATAAAAGCACCTGCGTAGGATGCGATAAGGTTCCATATCTGCATAGCCTCAATCGCTGATAATATTATTGCAGCTGCCTTGACTGCTTTCGGAATATTGAACCCCGGTTGTTTGCTGGCGCGGATTAGTGAGGTTAGAATCCTGTACAGATTGTCGTCCCCGGAAGTAGAATCAAGCCTAAATGAACTTAACAGCAATTTCGGGTTATTAGCACCAGTTTTCAACGGATGAAGAATTTTTCTTAGTGTTTTGGCAAGCCCGGCCGGAAGTGAACCCAGCGATTCTTCAATGGCCATAAAAGCAGATTTCAGGCTTTTCTCGCTTGCGAACAGGGGCGCAATTTTCCTGAATATTGCCAGGTCATTTGGCAAATAAGCATTTCTCATTTCAAACAATATATAGAACAACTGCGGCAAAGGTATATCTTTTACATTCTCAGCCCCAATGGTGTGGTAGGCCTGGTAGAGCAGAAGAATTTCATCCCGGTTGATAGTGGAGCGGCTTTTCTTCAAGTATGAAATTAACTCAATATAGAATGGCAATGCCGGCAGGTCAAGCATTCTCATCATATCGGCCACAGATTGCTCAACTCCACCCATCTTAACACTTACGGCAAATACTTTTAAGATTAGCGAAGGCCTTGTTTCCATCACTTTGAAATAGAGGGCATCCCCTTTCCGCAGCTTGCCGTGCAAAGCGGCCCTGAAGGTGCCGGCCGGCAAACGCACTATGGCCTGCTTCGATGTTGGCACGTCAAGTATTGTGCCATGGACCACCTCGCCCGATTTTAGCTTCGACGGCTTTTTGGCACGCTTCGGCGCCGCCCGGGGGTAGTAAGGCAGGTGCGGGGCATTGTTGCCGACGGGGTTGACTCCTCCGCCTAATGATATTGATTCTGTCTCTGCCATTTGTATTGTGTTTGTGGAAAAAGAAATTTATATATAAAGCAATAATTAAGCCATCTATTATATATAACCGAACGACTTAGCAGATTATTTGATCTATAACACTCCGAATAGGAAGCTGGAAAGTAACGATGCTCCCCGTTTATATATTTCGGTAATAAACCGGAAATCTTAATTTATTTTCATTCTTACATTCAGATATATTAAATCAAATTAATGTAAATATTTGTTAACTGGCTACAGTACTGTCCGGTTAAAAATGAGAGACGTTCGTAATATATGCCTGAATATTATGTCCTGTCATTTCGAACAAAGTGAGAAATCCAGTGTTTATGGCTCATTTGGCTGCATAGAGTCACCCTGAGCGGAGTCGAAGGGTGC
>JAJRTW010000072.1 GCA_024278075.1 Bacteroidota bacterium
AAGGGGGAAGTGAGCAAAGCGAGCAGGGGGTTGTCCTACAATCTGCAAGGCATAAGGGCATAATAAATCCATTTCCTTGCACTTTCTAATTGAATAGTTTTCGTAATTACTATAACAATAAACAATTAGTACTTTTTGAGGAGACTCTAAATAATGATTACATCCTCCCAAATGAAACAGATTATTAAAACCTATTCTGCAAAAATTCTTTCAATCGGTGGCGCATTTCCGACTACAATGACAGATTCGAACAAGCTTCAATCCCTAATGCAAAAGCTTTATCCTTTATCCTGCGATAAGGAGCTTATCCGATTTGGGCCGCAGGGCGATGGTGGGTATTTAATACCAAATGACATAGCCGGGATTGAGGCTTGCTTCTCGCCCGGAGTCAGCGTTGTGTCAGGATTTGAGAAGGATTGTGCCGATTTGGGCATGAAAGTATTCCTTGCCGATAAATCCGTGGAGCAGCCGGCCGAGTCGCATCATCTGTTCAACTTCACCAAAAAATTTATTGGCGTTACAACTAATGATGATTTTATGACTCTTGATAATTGGGTTGCTCAATCTGCGCCCGAATCCCGCTCGGATTTATTGCTGCAAATCGACATTGAGGGGTATGAGTATGAAGTGTTTTTATCCATAACCGATTGCATAATGCGGAGGTTTAGAATCATTGTTGCAGAGTTCCATCATATAGACCAGTTTTGGAGCAAGCCGTTTTTCAGCTTGGCCGAACGAGCGTTTGAAAAAATATTACAAACCCACTCTTGCGTACACATCCACCCGAATAACAACTTAGGCCGGCTTAAAAAAGGTGGACTTGATATTCCGCGAATACTGGAATTTACTTTTTTGAGAAATGATCGAATCGTTACCTCTGCTTACCAAAGTGTTTTTCCCAATCCTTTAGATTGCGATAATACCACTAACCCCGCTATTACTCTTCCAAAGTGTTGGCATGGAGGGAAATAGCATCACATATTTTATTCGATACGGATATTAACTATATCAGTAGTGTCCGGTTAGAAAAACGAGAGTCTTGCTGAATACAACCTACGTGAACTGCCGAAGGGCTCAGGGTGACTATTCTAATGTCATAGTGAGCGGAGTCGAACTATAGACACGATCGGCATGGCTCAGGATAAACTGCCGAAGGGCTCAGGGTGACTATTCTAATGTCATAGTGAGCGGAGTCGAACTATAGACACGATCGGCATGGCTCCAGATAGACTGCCGAAGGGCTCAGGGTGACTATTCTAATGTCATAGTGAGCGGAGTCGAACTATAGACACGATTGGCATGGCTCCAGATAGACTGCCGAAGGGCTCAGGGTGACTATTCTAATGTCATAGTGAGCGGAGTCGAACTATAGACACGATCGGCCTGGCTCAGGATAAACTCCACCGGGAATACCGGTTATAGACATCAGGATATGAAGCTATAATGCAATGGCAAAATATGAAAACCCTCTAAATCTCCCTTTCAAAAAGGGAGACTTTTATATTATATTACCCCATTTTTCAAAGGGGGTGGCGTCGAAGGAACTATTGTTCCGAAGATGCCGGGGGTTTTGATTTGACTATGATTCCGGATTTGGTATCCGTAATGACACATTATAATGTTCTGCCAATTGTAACAACTGACAGAACGTTAAAAATGATAATTGCCCAATTATTCAGAAGTCTCAATTAAGAAGAATGACAATTAAGAAGAATAGAAACCCCCTGTCATTAAAATATCAAAAAGCAGTTAGTGCTTTGTATAGATATTCTAATTGCAACCACTAATATCCGATTGCCTTGCTTATGGATGGTTCCCCCCTTGCAAGCCCGGCCCAGGTCGAAAATCCCGATCAATCGGGCTGGACTTCACCTCAAGTGTAGATAGAGTATTTTGTTATCAGATACTACCCTGATTGCAGCGGCTTGTGATGAATAATGTTTAATGTGATAGGCAGGGTAAATAATATAATCACAATAATCAAAATAAAGATTGCAGTTGGGACGAAATAAAAGTTAATCAAGAATAATCATCAATTTTATTTCGCTTAAACCATTTATTAACGGCCTGCATCGGATACCATATTTCCCGTATAGCCCTAACTGCCCGTGTTCCCAGCCAATAAGCACACAATCGGCTGCGGCCGGCAAAACTAATGAATATTCATTCAAATTAGTGCTGCGGGTTTTATTCCACACAGACTTTTTGTAAGTTAGTAATATGGGAAAGATTAGATTCATCGTATACATATTAATTATTATTTCGTTCGATCTGCGTTCAGCTATTCCACGGGAGCTTAAATTAACATATCCTAACGGGGGCCAGAAGCTTATTGCCGGCAATAAAATTGTTATTTCCTGGGACGGATGCCTGCCCACAGATACGGTAACCTTAGAATACAGCACCAACCGCGGGGAAACCTGGATTCTTATAACTGATTCTGCCACCGACTTTAGTTACAATTGGATAGTTCCCAAAACAGCCAGCACTACTTGCCGGGCAAGAGTTACTGTTAAAGAAAGAGCCAGGGTCGAGGGTATGAATATCGTTCCGGGATGGACATACCAAATGGGTAATCCTAATGAAAAAAGCTATGATCCGATGATAGGGTTCGAGCTGCCGGTTCATGAAGTGACATTCCTCGAACCATTCTACATGAGCAATTATGAAGTAACTCAGAAGCAATACGCTTCGGTGATGGGATACAATCCGAGCAGGTTCATAGGTGACAACCACCCCGTGGAACAAGTAAGCTGGTACGATGCGGTGGATTATTGCAACAAACGCTCGGAAATGGAAGGGTTAGAGCCGTGTTATACTATATCGGGCAAGAAAGTTACTTGCGATTTCGAAGCAAACGGGTACCGCCTGCCCACCGAAGCCGAATGGGAATACGTATGCAAAGAAGGAATAAGAATCGATTTTGAAAAAGGTACTATTACCACCGCCGATACAGTGCATACTGATGAAAAAGACTTTGAGCAGGATGCGTTCCTTATTGGCCTGTATCGCATTGCTTCGAGCATTCGCACCGACAGCCATGCACGATTTGCAGATTGGAGGATTGACTATCCCGGCGGGACACATGAAGTGGGCCTGGGCAAACCTAACTATTTCGGAATCTACAATCTGAATGACAATGTGAATGAATATTGCTGGGACTGGTATCAGGACGGCTATTATTACAAAAGTCCGGAGATTGACCCAAAAGGGCCCGAAACAGGCAACTACAGAACAATGCGGCGTGGACATTGGAAATGCAGTGCCGTCGTATGCAGAATCTACCGAAGGATATGTATATTGCCTATCGAGAATAGCTATACAGATGGTTTTCGGGTGGTCCGAAAGTACATAGAATAAATTGCATCTAAAACTGATTATAATATAATATCAATGGCTCACATGTGAACAGAATTTATTTGAATATATTACTTTTCTTACTTTCATTTACTTTGGTAAATGCCCAGACCAGTGATATTTCGGACGGGGACTGGACTATTATTATTCCAACTGCCGTTGCCTTCGATGCCGATTTTGGCGAGGTATTCTATGGTATGGAATATTTTACAGTCTTCTCGCAATCAATTAAAAATACCGGAACAGTGCCAATCCATATTAACGATGTCTGTGTGTTTGGAAAAGATGCAGATGTTTTCTCTTATGTGGAATCAAAATTGCCGCAGGTTATAGCTAAGGGAAAATCAATGAATTTGGAATTTATTTTTAAACCGGATTCACCCGGCCGAAAGACTGCAAAAATAAAAATCATTACTCAAACCGATACTTTGATTCAAAATATCAGCGGTGTTTGCCTCGAACCTGATTTTATGAAAACACCGGATATTGGGAAAATATATTTCCAGACCGGGAAGTATGAACTTCTAAATGAAGGCATCAAAGAGCTGAGAAAACTGGCTGATATTCTAACAGATTTTCCCGAGCTTAGAATCAAAATCTCCGGGCATACCGATAATATCGGATCGGAAATAAATAACGAAATATTGTCGCAGAAACGCGCCGATGCAATAATGTATTACTTGTTTTCACTGGGATGCAATCGCGACAAAATGACTGCAAAGGGCTACGGCGAAAGCAAGCCAATTGCTCCGAACGACACTCAGCAGGGAAGAGCTAAAAACCGTAGAGTGGAAATTATGTTCATTAAGCTATAGAGAGAGATTGGGCTGTCTCATAAGTAATAGATTTCAGTAAAAGTCATTCTGAGAGAAGTGAAGGATCTCCCAAGAGCGATCAAACCATCTGGAGCTGAGCCTTACTCTAAATCCCCAGATATAGGAACGAAGAGGAAAAAAAAATGGCAACCCGTCGATAATCCACATATTACTGATCACAGAGAAATGTCCGCAGTAGATTCAATTATTATAATAGGTAAATGATGGATATTCAGTAGAGAATTCAGAATAGATTTCAATTCAGTAGTGTCCGGTTAAAAAGCAGTGAATAATTGGTAATCGCAGTTATAGCCTGTATTTTGCCTTAGATAACGCTGGTTTAGATACAATTTCGTATCATTGCAATTATAATAATATTA
>JAJRTW010000073.1 GCA_024278075.1 Bacteroidota bacterium
GAAGTGAGCAAAGCGAGCAGGGGGTTGTCCTACAATCTGCAAGGCATAAGGGCATAATAAATCCATTTCCTTGCACTTTCTAATTGAATAGTTTTCGTAATTACTATAACAATAAACATTTAGTACTTTTTGAGGGTAATCTAATTAGTTTTTTTTCATAAAACGTGCTTTTTTAAATCATGGCACGCCAGTTGCAATTAGAAGGTATAAATGTTTAATATGTATATAAGAATTGTTCTTTCTAAATTAGTCATAACTAAAGTAATATTTCAAAGTTGATTGCAACAACGGTTAACACTAAAGTAACTTTCAGTTAATTCATTTTCATTAACATCATTTTTTGTTGGCTGAATTTGCACTAATAGTTAGGTTGCAAATTGCTATAATGAAGTTCTTTACAATGTTCTAATTCTCAACTGCTTAGAAATACAAATAGAATATTTCTAACTATAGTTAGAGCCTTTCGCATAAGGCTCATTTAATCACCGTTTTATGGTTTTTTTTAAACTTATATATAGATTCTCTAATTGTTTTTTTTCACTTTATTATAGGAGACAGTGATGAAGTATCTTAAATTATCACTACTGATTGTTCTTGTAATGGTTGTATGCGCCAGATTTAGCTATACAACTATTGTAGGATCAGCACACGACCTGAAGGCAAAGTCATATACCGACGAAGTATGTAATGTATGCCATACGCCTCACAATGCAAATACAACTGTATCAGATGCGCCATTGTGGGACCACACGCTTGCAACTACTTCTTACGGGCTTTACAGTTCGAGCACGTTGGACGCTTCGATGGGCCAGCCCGATGGCACTTCAAAATTATGCCTGAGCTGCCATGACGGTTCGGTTGCAGTCGATAACTTCGGCAGCTCTTTAGGGGGCGCTGACGCTAATGATATAATATCTGGCGATGCACTTATCGGAACAACGCTGGCAGATGACCATCCGGTATCTTTCATTTATAATGCTGGACTTGCAACGAGTGACGGTGAGCTTACAGATCCAACAACAGCAAACTCGGATTATGAAGGAACCGGCACAATCGAAGGAACTATGTTGTTTGGTACGGCAGGCTCAAAAACAATGGAATGTGCAACATGCCACGATGTGCATGATCCGACTAACATTCCATTTTTGAGAGCATCAAATACAGCAAGTGCTATGTGCCTTACTTGCCATATTAAATAAATGGTGGCAAACCATTTATTTAAGTTTATTTCTAAATAACAATAAAATGGGGCGATTAAATATCGTCCCATTATTTACAATAATGAATATAGAAATGACATATAAATACTTAAAATCATCGTGCGGTTTTATAGCAATTGCATTAATACTTCTGTCTTGTTCATCGGATGCAACGAAAAAGAAAAATGTACTTGTATTTCCATCGCCGCCGTCTCCGCCAAAGATTCAATACTTGACGAGCATAAGCAGTTCGAGAGACATAACAGGCCAAAGATCCGGATTCGAAAGATTGTTCCTGGGCAAAAGGAAATCCATACCGATTAAGAAACCGTATGGATTAAGCATATTTGGTGGAAATATATTTGTCTGCGACACGCAAGCCGACGCAATTGAAGTAATCGACCTTGAAGCCAAGGATTTCTATTACTTCTATCCGGTTGGGAGCGGAAAGCTAAAGAAACCGATGAATTGTGCTGTCGATGCCGACACAGTGTTATATGTAGTTGACGTGAGCAGAAAGGATATAACCGCCTTTAGCAAAGACGGCAATTTGGTTGGGAAATATGGTGGCGAAGAATTAATAAAACCAATAGATGTATTTATCCATGACGACAAAGTATGGGTATCCGACATCGATGGCCACAGGATTCGTGTTTATGATAAAGAAACCCGCGAGTTGCTATTTTCGTTCCCGGAAACCGATGACAAAGAAGACGAGGAATTCCTGCATGCTCCAACAAATATTACTCTTGCAAAAGGCAAGATATACATCACGGATTTTCTTGATTTTCATGTTAAGATTTTTGATTTAAAGGGAAATTTCTTAAAAACAATAGGCGGTTTGGGGCAAAATCTCGGCCAGTTTTCGCGTCCGAAAGGGGTGGCCGTGGACAGGGACGAGAATTTATATGTTGTCGATGCCGCATTTGATAATGTACAGATATTTGATAAAGACGGGCGGCTTTTAATGTTTTTCGGGGGCACTTATATTGGCCCCGGTTATATGTGGCTGCCGGCTACGATATACATAGATTACGACAATTTGGACTACTTCAGAGAATATGTTGACGAAAAATTCAACCTGAAATATTTGATTTTTGTAACAAATCAATATGGCCCCGATAGAATCAGCATTTACGGCTTTGTAGATCCGAAGTAACGATTTGAAAATCTAATTAGAAGATTGGCTTGCTAAAAAGTATAGTTAGAATATTTGGTGCAATACTTATTGTGAGCATTTACTCATGCTCGCCGGAAGAGAAGTACGACGCATTGTCTTTCTTCTTAGACGGTGTGCCGGAGCCAGGAGCAGAAGGCTTGGATACTTTAATCTCAGATACTACGAAATTTGCATCGTCGGCATCAGCCCGTAACCGTGTAAGGGCAAAAGTATACTACCACCCCCCTTATAAAGACAAGGAATGCCCGGAATGTCATGTAAGATCGCAAGGCAACAGGCTCAGGGAGCCGATGCCGGGGCTGTGCTACCAATGCCACGATGATTTCGCAGATGAATTCGCTTTCGTTCATGGCCCCGTTGTATCGGGGTTTTGCACCCAGTGCCATAATCCGCATACATCTAAATATAAGAAGCTGATGTTGCGCGAAGGCCAGGAGGTTTGTCTTTACTGCCATCTAAGGTCGGATGTTTTTGCCGGCGAAGACCACGAAGGTATCGATGATACCATTTGCTGGGAATGCCACAATCCACATGGTGGCGAAGACAGATTTATAATGAATTGACCGAGGGATGTTTGAATTCTTTGCAATTGTTCAGCTATGAAAACATTTCATAAAATATTGTTATTGATTTTTCTTTTGACAGTAACCAATACGACTGCTTTCGGTTTCGGTTTCGGATTTGGATTCAAGGCCGGAAGCAAGAATAATGAAAGTATTGGAAGAGGTGTGGGCAGCGGTGCGCTCTTTTCTATAGGCCCATGGCATATCAACAATATCAATGGCAAGTTAATGCTTCAGGGCTACTACCAGTCGATGACCACATCTCTAAAAGGCGGCTTTAGCGATGCGCCAGTTGTATCCTCATTCATGGGTAATTTGAATCTGACAAGCAATAGCGTAGTTTGGCACCCCAAATTCATGTCGATCGATTTAGACGCAAATTATAATCCCAACGCATTAAAGCAAACCTATAATATAACTCCGAATAATTCGCAATCATTAACAGCCGAAAGCATTAGGGCAAGGGTTTCTTTTTTCAACCAGCTGCCTGTAAATTTAGTGCTCACCAGCTCGTTCGGCCATGGATACACGAGCCGTGATAACTTCTCTGACTTTGAGTCCTTTCGCAGTAGCCATGGGGCATTTTTGCAAATCAGAAATTCAATATTGCCGATTACATTAGGCGCCAACACAAGCAAATGGGAAGAGAAAGAATTGCAAACCAGCCGAAATTCGTTCAACGAGCAAATTGGCTATAACCTGAACTTTAAAAAGCAGTTCGGCCAATATGACAAAACAACCTTTAAGTATACTTATGAAGACTTTTCAAGGCGACTGATGGTTGAACCGGTAGGCCTAAGGAACAGAATAACAAGGATTGATTTCAATAATAATCTTTTTATCGACTCGACAAAGGGTAGCTCCCTTATGAGCCATGTGAATTTTATTAATTCGAAAGGGTCATACGAAACCAAAGGGATCAATGCTTTCGAAAAATTATCAATAGTATTGCCGGAGGGCTTCAAAATAGTCACGGATTATCAATTTACAAGAGATGAGAATTACGGCAATATTGACACTCGCAATCAAATAAACGGACAGATTGATCATCAGCTCTATCGCAGCCTGAATACTTTCGTTAGCTATTCGGTTCAGGATATTAACAATACCGGATATGACGAAGCGGGCAATACCATTAGAGCGGGTTTTAATTATAACAAACTGATTCCCAGCGGGCTGCTTCGCCTTAATTATAGTTATAGCAAACTTACCACTGCCAGGAAAACAAAAGATATATCGAGGTTTTATAGAAAAGAAGAGCATGTTTTAGATGATTCCGGGATTGAATTCTTAGATAATCCTTATGTAAATATTGGTTCTGTCAGAGTAATGGACGAATCGCTTACGATTGTCTATGTTGAAGGAATTGATTATTTACTAATCCCAAGCCCGGGGGGTGAATACCTGGAAATCCGGCGGCTGCCGGGCGGCATGATAGCAGAGGGCCAAACTGTGTTTATCGATTACGAGTCCACAAGGAATCTTCCATATTCATTCGGATCGCTGAATCATAATTTCGGTGGCAGAATCATATTATTCGATAGGGTAATCGAAGCATATTATTCCGGAGTCGAAAGAAATTTTTCGGATGTTGTCAATCCCGAAGCCAATGTATTTAAAGTAATATCTCAAAGTATCTACGGTTTTAAATTTAATTATAATGATATTTCGGGCGGTGCCGAAATTGATATATTGGAATCGAATATCATACCCTATAGTTCAACAAGATTCTTTGTAAATTATTTTGATAATATTTCCAATGGCCTTAACTTCTCGCTTAACGCATCTTATAAAGACACTAAATTAACAGAAGTGAATCAATCCTATCAATCGGCTTCCGTATCGGCAAGCGCAAACTACCAGCTCAACAATAAAACCAATGTCAAGATTAATTCGGGATATTCTTATCAACGATGGATCGACAGAGGAATGAATGTATTTAATACAAGAGGAGAAATAACTTATAAATACTTACAAATTTTCTTAACTTTGGGCGTTCAATATTTTGATCGGGATTATTATACCGAGAAAGTAAATTTCCAGGATGTTTTCTTAAGAATTGAGCGAAGGTTCTAATACCTTATGATCAAAAGGGCATTAATATTAATATTAGTATTAATAGGAATAGGAATAGGAATAGTAATAGGAATTGCCTCGTTAGCAATCTTAGCTTTTCCAAAGCCCCAAGAAGATTCCGAAGAATTGTCTTGCACATTGTCAGGCTGCCACGAAGACTATATCAAATATAAAGTGCTGCACTCGCCAAGCCAGGATGATTGCACTAACTGCCACGAAGCCAGCGGCAGCCAGCACCCGGCCACCCCCGGCAATGAGTTTGCATTAACCTCCGCCCAACCGGAACTATGCTACGATTGCCATGACCCAAAGAATGAAAAGAAGGTTGTCCATGCGCCGGTTTCAGATGGTGATTGCACCACCTGCCATTCGCCCCACGGATCGTCGCAAAATTTTATGCTGCTGCAGGCCGATGATGAGTTTCTGTGCTATAACTGCCACGACTTCGATACATCCAAAAAAAATCGTAAGCACAGCCCTTTTGAAGAAAAGGAATGTATGAACTGCCACAATCCTCATCAGTCCGACAATGCGTCTTTATTAAATCTGCCCTCGCCGGATTTATGTTTCGAATGCCATGATAAATTAGAGCAGGAAAACCTGCATCCGCCCTACGAAGAGGATTGTATTAATTGCCACAATCCGCATACCTCGCCGGTTGAGTTTTTGCTGAACGAACATCAACCCGAGCTATGCTATGAATGCCACGACAGAAAAGACGAGCAAAAAGTTGTTCACGGGCCGGTTCTGGAAGGCAAATGCACCTTGTGCCACAACCCGCACGGAGCCGACAGGGAAAATTTTCTGACTAACGATGATACTAAAATGTGCTTGAATTGCCATAGAAGAACAATTAAAGTGAAAGACAGGAAAATCCCAAACATAAAAAGGAAAATGAGCCGTAAGTATCCACACGACCCCGTTGAGAATGACGGATGCCTGACATGCCATTTCCCGCATGGCTCCGAATATAGCAACCTTCTGAATGCTAAGTTCGAAACAACAAGCTATGTGTTGGGTGCCGAGCAATCATTCGAATTATGTTTCGGCTGCCATGATTCCGAAATGTTCGAAAAAGACAGCACCTCTACGGCAACAAATTTCAGGGACCAAACACGCAATCTTCACTATCTTCATATTAATCTAAACAAAGCCAGAAATTGTATTTTATGCCATGACGTGCATGGCTCTGATTCACCGTACCTAATAAGAGATGAAGTTACATTCGGCAAATGGCAACTCCCGATTAATTATACTGCTTCGGATAATGGCGGTTCCTGTTTCCCGGGCTGCCATGCCCGCAAAGATTATAATCAGTATATTGCCAAAGTCTTTGTGGACGGAAGCATTAAGGGAATCATTAATATTACTGATACTAAGGGTATGCCCGAGGTGCCTACAATAACTATCAGAATCAGAAATACTAAAAAAACTTTTGACAAAACATTGTCGATCAAAGCCGGATCGGAATTCGAATTGGGCGATATCCCCCCCGGCGATTACATGGCAATGCTGGATCAGGCGCAGATAAATGATTTGCAGCTAATGGCAAATACTTTAAATCGGGTGTTCACTATTAAAAAATCGACAATTGGCGATTTGGTTGAAAACCTGAACTTCGAACTAAAACCCGTGCCGATAGCCGTTAAAGGGGATGAAATAGATAACCTGCCGGACCCGGAAGGCCTGGCCGAGATGATTGCCGACCTGAAGCAATATAAAAATAAAACACTAAAGAACTATACTAAATCATTTTATTTCAAGCCCTTCAGAAGTGCGGCGCTAAGCAATGAAGCAAAGAAGTACTTAAAAACAATTGCCGAATTTATGAAGAAAAATCCGAAAACCGAAATAGGAATTATTGGCCATACCGATAATTTTGGTGCATTGATGGAAAACCAATCACTTTCCGATAAAAGAGCTAAAATAATTTTAGATTATATGATTGAAAACGGAATTGCCAAAAGCAGGCTCCACCAAAGGGGGCTGGGAGCCCGCAGCCCGGTGGCCAGCAATGATACTCCCGAAGGAAGTAATAAGAACAACCGGGTTGAAATCAGGCTGTTCGAAGCTGAATAGATTTTTTTCTGTTATTGAATGAGCAATAAGAATATTGAATGAACAATAAGACTATGGCATAAACAATAAGACTATGGCATAAACAATAAAGAAATGCTAAATATCCATATTATAACCCTTGCCAATGCCCGGTGACATAATCATATATGCTCTGTTTACTTTGACGGTTGTTTCATCCGTTTTCTACTTTTACTCTTTTTTCGGGAACAAGAGCCTATTGAATTATTCCAGAAGGATGTTCTACACAGTAGCGATTGGTTTGATGATCGTTTCTGTCTTTTTCTGGGTAAATATATTCACACATATCTTCCAATATACATACATTTGGGAAAATTCGTCGAAAGGCCTTCCCAATTATTTTCTTTTTGCTTCATTCTTCGCGGGCCAGCTGGGTTCATATCTGCTGTTGGCATTAATTATTGCTGTTTTCGGGTTATTGATACTGCCCGAATTGAGGCGAAACAATAATGAAGCGTTGCCATTAGGTATTTTTTCGCTCATTTTGGTGTTCCTGGTTTTTATTCTCGTAGCCAAAAGCCCGCTCGAATTTGTTTGGGACACATTTAGTACCGATAATATTCAAGCCGGTTTTATTCCCGAGCAGGGCAAAGGGTTAAATCCGATATTCGAAAACTTTTGGATTACAGTCCACTCGCCTGTTTTGTTCATTGGCTATGCTGCCGTAGCCGTGCCGTTTGTTCTGTCTGTCTCGGGATTGATCAGGAAGGAATATACCAAATGGATTGAATCCGCCTTGCCCTGGGCATTATTTGCAGCAGCTGTTTTGGGCTTGGCAATATTGATGGGCGGTTTGTGGTCTTATGAAACACTCGGCCAGGAGGAGTTCTGGAGTTGGGACCCGGTTGAGAATGCGTCCTTAATTCCATGGCTGGCTGTTATAGCTTTGACCCACACACTGAAAGTACAAAACAATACCGGACGGCTAATAAAAACTAACATCGGATTGGCCATTTTATCATTTATTCTTGTTCTGTACGCAGCCTTTCTGACTCGAAGCGGGATTCTGAGCGAAACATCAGACTATACGTTTTTGGATCCGGGCGATTTTGTTCATAGCCTGCTCGCTATTATGCTATTAGTATTTTCAGTTATTGGCTTTTCTGTTTTTATTCTCAGATTCAGGGATATCCCGACAAATAAAACTCAATCCAAAGCTTTATCGAAGGAGTTTTTCATTGCCATAGGCTCATTATTACTATTGTCATCTGCTCTGATAATTTTCATTGCAACAACCTGGCCAGTGGTATCGGCAGAACTGAGCTATGGGAAAATATCCGTCGAGAAAACTTTTTTCAATAGCTGGAACATACCGATTTTTTCCGCTATTATGTTCATAGCCGCCATATCACTGTATTTAAAGTGGGGCGAAGCGCCGGCAGAAGAGATTAAACATAAGCTTGTCCGGCCAATTGCGCTATTGATAGTATGCGTGGCCACGGTTGCAATCGCGGGCATTTCGGACTTAATGCCGATACTTCTGATTTCCCTATCACTTTTTTCAATTATTATTAATGTCTCGTTTCTATTAAGCAATATCAGGCGGAAATTCCTGTCCTCCGGCATTTATTTATCCCACTTGGGCCTGTCAATATTAATTCTTGGAATAGTAGCAAGCGGGGAATATTCCAAATCAGAGCATCTGAACTTGAGGATAAATCAATCGCAGGAGGTTTTTGGCCATAGATTGACTTTTATCGGCAAGCAGCAAATAGAACACGAATTAATCGACAGAAAGAAAACGAAATATCTTATCAAAACAGAAACAAACGGCAGCGAATCAATAATTGATGCAATAACATTTTGGAGCGATTTCAACCAAAGGCAACTGCCTTA
The DNA here is from genome assembly GCA_024278075.1 of Bacteroidota bacterium. Classification (GTDB taxonomy): domain Bacteria; phylum Bacteroidota; class Ignavibacteria; order Kapaibacteriales; family UBA2268; genus JAJRTW01. Next base: position 8,952 of record JAJRTW010000073.1, read on the forward strand.
TAATATCCCCGGAATTCATGATTACCTGTATTACGACCTGTATATAACCACAAAGTCGACGGATTTTGTCAGCAACTTAAAAACCTTTACAATCCGAATCGGTGAAAATATCTTTCTCGAACCCGACAGCTCGATTTTTATAACATTATTGGATTATGACTTTTTCCACTCGACAGCAGTGCGAAACAAACCGAAGGCGATGGGGACAGTAATCAGGTGCGCCACCGCCAATACGGATTTCATCGATACTTTGTTTGCCGACTTAAGCGCCCCGGCAACGGAAGAAAATCTGATGTGGGAAAATATTGACGGCACTAATATCGATATTTCATTCATCAGGCTGAATCCCAACCACGACGACATCGAATTATCAGAAGCGGTTTTCGCACTAAAGCAAACAAGCGCATCTCCGCCGAAATTTGTTGAAATATTATCGATAGAGGCAACGAAAAAGCCATTAATAATTTTCGTATGGCTTGGAGTGATTATGATTATTGCCGGATTTCTTCTTGCTCTTCTCAGGCATAAGAAGATAAGAGATATTTCGATATGAAGATTATCGGAGCCTGATGCCCAACACTTTGCATCTGCCTTGCCTGTGATTGCACACCCAAGAACCTGCCTTGCCATAGCCGGTGTTGGATATTCCCGCCAAACGGACGCCGGAAGATATGCTGCTTATATAAAGCAACGGGCAAAACTTGCACCAACTGATATGCAGGTATTTTCCCGCTTTATTGATAAATTGCCTAACCTGCATTATTCATAAAAAAAACCAAAGATACCTGACAGGCAAATGCTTGCTTATATTATTATATTCTCAATTGTCAGCAATATAAAACAGCCCTATTATCTGTCTAACTCATATATCTCTAAACAGATACTGAACCTGCGAGGAAAGGCCCGAAATATTCAGGTTGTGTTCGTTTCCCGGATCAGTAGTTTAGAGAAATAAACTTTTAATTTCTACATTCCTATTCATTAAATATTAATTAATTGTATCGATATAAAAAAAATTGGTAAATTTGATTAATTTAGTATATTCTAAAATTATAATCTAAATTATCGGGCAATAAAAACCCGCTGAAGTAAATACTGCGTCATACGGCAAGACCCGGCGAATATGCCGGCACTTATACGATATTTGGCGATTTCTTCAACGAGTTAGAACCCGAGGCTGCTAATTCAGCCGGTTGCTTTATCTTGCGGACTGCAACCGGTGCATTAACCATACATTTGCGTTAAATTATTAAAATAGTTTCAATAAATTTAAAGGGCTTAATACTTGGAAAATAAACCCAACACTGACAAAACCCGCCGAACTTTTATAAACTGGATGCTTGGAATAGGAGCAGCCGGATGGTTAGGATCGGTGATATTTCCGCTAATCAAGTATATCATCCCACCGAAAATGCCAGAAGCAAAAGTTACTTCTGTGAAAGTCGGTGATGTAGCAGACTTCGCACCCGGTTCCGGCACTTTATTCAAATACGGCACCAAACCGGGAATCATTATCTGCCATGATAATGGCGGTTTTTCTGCTTTTTTCGCTACATGTACTCATCTCGACTGCACTGTACAATTCAAAGAGGACGAGCGGATAATATGGTGCGCCTGCCATAATGGGAAATATGACCTGCACGGCAAGAATATTGCAGGCCCGCCCCCAAAGCCGCTTGAAGAGTTCAAACTGGTGGTTCAAGGCGAAGAGATTTATGTCACTAAGGAGTCCTGATAATGTCAACTTTTTCTGAAAAGTTATTTAAATGGTTAGAGAGCAGGTTTGGTATTCAAAAATTTATTGATTTTGCTAATAAAAAGACCGTACCAAAAGGCAGGCATGCCGTATGGTATTATTTTGGCGGCGTCAGCCTTTTCCTGTTTATTATACAAGTCCTTTCCGGAATACTTCTTCTGCTTTATTTTAGAGTCGGAGAAGAATCATCCTACGAAAGTGTTCGTTTTATTGTTGCCCAGGTTGAGTTTGGCTGGCTAATAAGGTCTGTTCATAGCTGGTCAGCCAACCTTATGGTTCTTGCTGCTTTCATTCACATGTTCAGCGTATTTTTCACCAAGGCATTCAGGAAACCGCGCGAGCTGACCTGGTATTCCGGTTTCATATTATTGCTCTTGTCGGTAACATTCGGATTTAGCGGATACTTGCTGCCCTGGAACGAATTAGCATTTTTCGCCACAAAGGTAGGCACTGATATGATTGGCTCGGTGCCTTATGTAGGCGAGCAATTGTTGCTTATTGTTCGCGGCGGCGAAGACGTAACCGGTGCTACTGTGTCAAGGTTCTTCGGACTTCACGTAGCTGTATTGCCGGGTATTTTCGTAGTATTCCTAACGATCCACTTAATGTTTGTTCAGCTCCAGGGCATGAGCAAGCCGGAGAATTGGGACAGCCTTCCGGCCGAAAAAAGAAAGACGATGCCATTTTTCCCCAATTTCGTGCTGCGCGACCTGTTGTTGTGGTTGATAATATTGAACGTTCTGGTAATTCTTGCAGTATTCCTCCCGATGGAATTGGGCATGAAAGCAGATGCTTTTGCTGCTGCTCCCGCCGGAATTAAACCAGAATGGTATTTTATGTTTATGTTCCAGACCCTAAAGTATATTCCGCCTCATGTATTGTTCCTCGAGGGTGAATTCTTTGGTATAATAATGTTTTCTTTGGGAGGATTGATTTGGTTCTTGGTGCCGTTTTGGGATGCTAAGACCAAGGCCGGCCGTCGCAACCGTATAGTTAATATTGTTGGCCTTTTTGTAATCATGTTTATAATCGTAATGTCGATCATCGGATTTTCCGTTTAATTAAAATTTATCGAGTAGATTAATGAGAAAAAATAAAAGCATAAGTTTGTTAATATTCCTTTTTTTCTTTGCATATTTTTCGGCGTATAATATTGGCAATGCCATTGATGAATGCTATAGATGCCATTTGCAGGATGTGGAAGACAGGCCGGGCCTGCTTTATGGCGGCGATATTCATTATAAAAAAGGCATATCCTGCGCCGATTGCCATGGCGGCGATAAAAGACAGGACGATATGGACGTGGCGATGAGCAAGCGAAAAGGATTCAAAGGCGTGCCCGGGCAGGAAGACATTGTAGGCCTTTGCATGAGCTGCCATTTCGATAAGAAGAAAATGGAGAGCTTCGGCTCGAAGATACCAATATCCCATTTATCGGATTACGAGCATAGCGTTCATGGCAAATCCGACGGGGCTACTTGCATAAGCTGCCATAATGTGCATAAAATAAAAAGGGTGACTAACCCAGCATCGGCGGTATATCCGTTGAACGAAGTTAAGACCTGCTCGAAATGCCACAGCGATGCAACCTTTATGAGGAATTATAAGCCTTCGCTGCCAACCGACCAATACGAAAAATATAAAACAAGTGTGCATGGCATAATTAATGCAAAGGGCGATACCAAAGCAGCCACTTGCTCGGATTGCCATTCTTCGCATGGAATATTTTCGTCGAAAGACCCGAGGTCTTCGGTTAATGTATTCAATATACCAAAAACTTGCTCGGAATGCCACAGCCATAAATCATACATGAGGCGTTATAATATTCCTATAGATCAATATGACGAGTATGCCAAAAGTGTTCACGGCAAGGCACTGTTTGAGAAGAACGACCCGTCGGCACCGGTGTGCAATGATTGCCACGGCAACCATGGTGCGGTTCCGGTGGGTTTGAAATCAATTGCTCATGTTTGCGGAAATTGCCATGCCCTTAATGCCGATTTGTTTTCCAAAGGCCCGCATCAAAAGGCTTTTGAAGAACAAGACATCCCGCTTTGTGTGGCTTGCCACGGCAATCATTACATTGTCCATCCGGATGACAAGATGCTGGATGTTAACAGCGAGCATTCCAAATGTATGGAATGCCATGAAGTAGGCGACAAGGGGTATAAATCGGCCAAAGCTATGAATGCAGCTATCGATTCTATTGAAATTAATATGAATATTGCCAACAAGCTGCTCGAAGAGGCCGAAAGCAAGGGAATGGACGTTTCAGATGCAAGATTTAATATGAATGAGATTCCGCAGTACCTGATTAAGGCCAGGACAATGACCCATACTGTAAATGTTGATTTGGTGAACGAAACCATCCAGCCCGGCAAAGAAATTCTCGACAAGGTAAAGGCCACCGGCTATGAAGCTATTGAAGAATTCTATTTCAGGCGTTTGGGCCTTGGCGCCTCCACTTTGATTATTACGATTCTTACCGTTGCATTATATTTGAAGATCCGGAATATTGAAAAAAGGCAAAAAGATGAAAAGGAAATTGCCGAAGGGCGATAAAACATATAATTTTATCTCATTACCAAATTTCGAGGCTGTGTGAAAAGGCCCCGAGGCTGTCATTCTGAACTTGTTTCAGAATCTATAATCCGGTATTCATGCGGGTTCTATATGTCAAGTCAGGTGTAACACCTGACTTACAGGGAATAATTTTTTTAATAATACTATTTTCGAATCATAAAAAGAAAGAAAGTACGCATGGCAAAATTTGTTGAAAAATTCAAAAAGGCAAGCAGGTCGAAGAAATTGCTGATAACAATATCGATAGCGATTCCTGTAGTGCTATTGCTGTCATTTGTTTCTGTCCAATTCACATCAAGGCCTTCGTTTTGCTCAACTTGCCACTATATGGAGCCTTACTACCAAAGCTGGGCCACATCGAGCCACAACAACGTTGACTGTGTGAAATGCCACTTCCCGCCGGGAATTGCCGGCACAATCAGAGGAAAGCTGGAAGGCTTGGTTCAGGTCGTTAATTATATGGCCAGCAGTTATATCAGGCGCAAGCCCTGGGCCGAAATCGACAATGCCTCGTGCCTTCAAAGCGGGTGCCATGATACCCGAATGCTTAAGGGCAAGGTTAAGTTTAAGAACAATGTTGTGTTCGACCATGATTCGCACCTGGGCGAAATGAGGCGGGGCAAATCCCTTAGATGCACAAGCTGCCATTCGCAGATTGTTCAGGGCGACCACATGGTCGTTACCGAGACGGCCTGCTTTTTGTGCCATTTCACGCAAAGCGATATTTTGGAGGAAAATGAATTCGAAAAATTATCCGATTGCACCACCTGCCACGACTGGAATTCCATTCCGAAAGATGAAATGGCCAATTTCAGATACGACCATACGGATGTAGTGAGCCATGAAATTGATTGCAAACAATGCCACCAAAATACTATCATCGGCGACGGGTTTGTACCAAAGGAAAATTGCTATTCTTGCCACTTTAATAACACCCGGCTGGACAAGTACGACGACGTACACTTGCTTCACAGCGAACATATCGAGAAGAACAAGATAGAATGCATTCAATGCCATTTGAGAATTCAGCACAAGGTGCAGAAATTAACAGCCGATGCCGAATTGGAATGCACCACCTGCCATACGGAAGAGCATAATGAACAACTGAAGCTGTTCACAGGAAAAGTATACCCGGGCGTCGAGGGGATTCCAAATGCTATGTTCGAGGCGGGGCTTAATTGTGCCAGCTGCCACTTATTCCACGAGCACATGATTGGCAGCGGCGGAGCTTCGGTCAAAACCGCCAATCAAAAGTCGTGCGAAAGCTGCCATGGCGAAGGTTATTCCCACTTATTGAAACTTTGGGAGGAGTCGGCTGATAAGAAACTGGCCGAGCTAAAAGGAGTTATTTCGCAAGTTGAAAAGGCCGTTGGCTCTGCTAAGATTAATAATAAGAAAGAGGTGAGATCATACATCGACAAAGCAAAGCATGGCATGAATACTTTAGAAGTCGGCAAAGCAATTCATAATATGAAATATGCAGAGCTTCTGATTAAGAAAAGTTATGAATATCTGACAAATGCTTTGCGTGTGGGGAAAATAAACCTTAGAATTCCTGCCTATAAAGCATCAAAGGCCATTCCGAATGAATGTATGAATTGCCATACCGGAATTGATGAAATTACGCGAACTTTCGAGGGCATGACGCTTTCGCATAAAACGCATTATGTTGATCAGAATGTGAATTGCAACAATTGCCATTCGAATGCAAAAAGGCATGGCGAGGTTATTGTCAATAAACAAGGCTGCAATTCCTGCCACCATAAAAACGCCTATGATGTTAATTGCAAGAATTGTCACGAATCTGCATTTGAAATTTATACCGGCGTTTATCTTGGGCATGATTCGCCCGATATTATGTTCGAAGCCGATGTTGAATGCACGGGCTGCCATCTGGACGGCAAACGCATTGTTAGGCCAAAGGTTAATTCTTGTGCTTCATGCCACGACGACAGCTATGTGGCAACAGCCAAGGAGTGGCAAGCGGATGTGTTCAAAGGCCTTGAGGAAGTTCGGACTATCATTGATAAAATGAAACTTGCTTCCGATTTTATTTACACATTTAAGTTCAGGAAAATCGAAAACCAGGTTGTGAATGTAGAAAAATACTCCGCCGGGGGCCTGCATAATTATGAATTCACGATGGAACTTATTGAAGAAATGAAATCCGACTTGAAGAAATCGCAGGAAGTTAGTTCTGTCGATTCTAATTAAGTTATTCCCCTTAGTGAAATTCAAGGGCAATGATGATGTGGAATTTATGATTCGCTTCGTGGTTGCCTTTTTTCTTTCATTATAATTTGAACGTATTTTTATTATGCCAAGATTTCTTTATATAATATTTATAGTTTTCTTCTTCAATTTCCCAGCGTTGTTTTCATACACGGATGAATCAACTGATAATAAGCAACCATCTATCAGGAAACTGATTCTTGCTGATGTATCTTTCGGCCCGGGAATTAACAGCCTGAGCAAGAACAAAGCCGAAGCTGCCCTATCGCTTGCGGCACGGCTTACTATGAAATATGAACTGATTCCGGTTTATGTCAGCGATTCGGTGGCTGCGGATATGAAGAAGCAGAAAGGCGAAGTTACCGTATTGGAACTTGCCGGTAAGATGGAATCGGAGTTATTATTGTTTCTCAATATTGATAAATTTGTCAATATCCTGCGTGTGGAAATAACTTCGGTGGAAACATTAAAGCCGGATTCTGTGAAAAAAAGTACGGCTTATGCTTTATTGCGATACAAAAATAATAAAACCGGTGAATTCCTTTTCGACCCTACTTTGATAGAAGCCGTCCAAAGAGCGTTTATCGGCATCGACGGGGATTCGGCTCTATATTCCGGTCAGCAAGGCAGGCTGGCAGTTGCGTCTGCTGCACCTTTAGTTGTAGGCGGGCTTTATTTTATCAACGATGAGGAATTGGCAGATTGGGAATTGTTTAGAACCAAGCAGGTTACGTCCTTTGATGCTGTTGAAACTATCTTTGGCCAGGCATTGAACTCAAAGGATTACGTTGCTTTCGATATGGCTACGCGTGATTCGATTTATGCACGGTTTAACCTATATGCGGTTGAGAATTATCATACTGCTTCGATACACGAGATTGAAGCACTCAGAAGGTTTGACGTGCAATACTACATAACAGGAACTTTTAAAAGGATAGGGCAAGGGGCCGAAATAGAGTTGATACTTTCGGAAATAATTAGCGGGAAGCTTCATGCTATCAGATATGAAAAAGCTTTGCTCGCAGAAGATAAATTAGACGATTTTCGTGAAAACCTGAGCAATATAACGGCAGCACTTCTGAATATCTCCGATAAATAGCTATCGTTTCTGATTTTATCCAAATGATTCGGGTCAGCCAACTTGGGGGTGTCTCAAAAGTAAGAGAATTCATGGGATGTCATTCTGAACTTGTTTCAGAATCCAGTATCTATGGGCTATTTGATAGTTTCAATATGGATGCCGGATTCCCGATAGCGGGATTACTTCCCAATACGGGAATTCGCCCGGCTCAACAAGTCCGGAATGACATCATATAGCTGACATGACATTAATTTAATTCCTATGAATTTCTCTGATTGATTTCCTGAACCTCATTGCGAACTTTTTTCGCAAATTGCCTTAATGTTTGCATTTGTTTTCGCAAACGCACGCCTGCGGTTTTGTTTCCCTTTTGATAAAACTTATTGAAATCTGACTCCAGGGATTCGATAAGCTCTTGCAATTCCTTGTACCTATCCATTGTACTTCCGGCTTAGTTTCTAATAATGCTATAATCTATTCAAAAAAAACAAAAAACCAAAGAAATTAATTAATAAATTGAAAAAAACGGATAACTCGGATAATTGGAATAGCAATAATCCCTATGCAATAGACTTCCGTAGCCGGCCGGGCAGGCCATACTCGTGCATCGACTCAAAATAAATTAATATTTTAGCGTTCCGTCAGTTGCTACAACTGACGATAGGCGAAAGTTCCTATATTGCCAGTTGTAACAACCAGCAGAACAAAATAAATTAATAGATATTTCGGGTATACAGGCAGGTTGCGAACCTGCCACTACACATACATTGATTGAACTATGAAAAATAGTTATCAATCATATATGAGATGGTGCACTCGTGCATCGACTCAAAATAAATTAATATTTTAGCGTTCCGTCAGTTGCTACAACTGACGATAGGCGAAAGTTCCTATATTGCCGGTTGCACACAAGAAAAAACAACACATTTGTTAAAGTGCATATTTTTTTCTTGATATTGATATTTGTTAACTTTAACTTAAGATTAGATAGAAAGAAATTCCCGAATATTAATTCGTTCGGGAAGCATTATTTGCCTTTTACTTTATCGATAACTGATTAAATCAACAACCCGTCCCGGGCAATGGTGTATATATCGGCGATAGTATGATTAATTCGATGCTGGCGACGGGGAAATCACCCACAATGTGGGCTTTATAATTCGAATCTTCTACCAACAGGAGAACCAAATGGGAAGTCCCGATCTAATATCAATTTGCGGATCAGCCTTCTTGGGCGTTTTCATAGTCCTATCGCTTATTGCATTAATTATGCGATTAATCCTTAAACTCTTTCCATACAAAGAAGAAACCGCCGATCAGGCAGTAATTGCAGCAATCTCATCTGCTTATAATAAAGTATTTCCAGATAAAAAAATAATCAGAATTGAGGAATTATCATGATTTTCACAGATAAAAAGAAAGAAATTCGCGTGATGTTCACCACATTTCGCGATGGATTGCAAAGTTCATTCGGCGGCAAGGTAAGGTTTGATGACTTTTTGCCGGCCCTGCAGGCATCGGCCGAAGCCGGTATCCGGCACTTTGAATTTGGCGGCGGCGCCCGCTATCAGGCCCCACTCTTCTATCTGAATGAAGACCCGTTCGAGACTATGAAGAAATTCCGGGAAGCAGCCGGGCCGGACGCCGACCTGCAAATACTAACCCGGTCGGTTTCCGGCGTTACACTCACCACCCAATCGCCCGAAGGCCTTGCCCTACAGGCCAAATTAATGCAGCAATACGGCACTACGTGGGACAGGAATTTCGACTATATGAACGATGTCCGCAATTTGATTAATACTGGCAAACCCATTATTGATTCCGGTATGCACCACCAGGTATGTATTGCCTTGATGGGGCTTCCATTCGAATCGGACAAAGTGCATACGGCTGAGTTCTATATAAACATCGGCCGGCAAATACTCGACAGCGGAATGAAAATCGATAGTATCTGCCTGAAGGATGCCAGCGGTACGACCGACCCGAAAACGATTTACGATACGGCAGTGGGATTGAAGAAGATAATGCCGCCGGAAATGCCGCTATGGCAGCACACCCACGACACCGCCAGCATGGCCGTGGCTTGCTATATGGCAGGCATTCAGGGCGGGGTGGACGGCGTCGACCTGTCGGTCAGGCCCATGGCAAGCGGTACGGTGCAGCCGGATGTGCGCTCGATGAATCATGCACTGAAAGGCACGGGCTATTACCTTGATATTGATGCTTCCAAGATGAACGATATTGAAGAAATATTGAACGAATCAATGAAGGATTACAGCTTCAATCCGGCCACCACCACGGCCGATGCGCGGGTGGTCGGGTTTCCGATGCCGGGCGGTGCCATCGGGCCGAATGTCCATATGATGGTAAAGGCCGGAATTCTGCATAAATATAGCGAAGTGCTTGCCGAATTCCCGGTGGTGGTTGAAGCCGCCGGAGCATGGACGAGCGTTACCCCGGGCAGCCAGCAATATTGGCTTCAGGCATTCAACAACGTAATGTATGGCCGGTGGAAAAAAATCGAAGGCGGATACGGCAGGGCTATCCTCGGTTATTTCGGCAAAACTCCTTTGCCGTCGGACCCCGAAGTGGTTAAGATTGCATCCGAACATCTCGGACTGCCTGTGTTCGAAGGCGATCCGTTGCAGGCGGCGCCAAATAATATCGCTCCGGCCACCAAAGCCCTCAGGGATAATAACCTGCCCGTAAATGATAAGAATATATTCCTCGTACTGTCGGCAATGGTGCCGGGCAAGAAAGTCGAGCTTAACGAGGGAATTAAATTCCTAAACGGAAAAGGCAAAATAGACATTCCATTAAAGAAAAAAGAAGAACCGAAAGCCCCGGAGATTGCCACACCGGTTGTACAAATTCCTGCCGGCTCGTCCACCTCAAAGTGCATCGTCGAGGAAAACGGCAGGCAAAGGACATTTGTTGTGACCATCGAGCCAATGGATTCGCCCGGCGGTGATTCTGCTACTGGTGCCAAATCCGGGAAATCGCAGGAAACTTCGTCCAATGGCGGATCGGGCAAACAGATTTTCTCCACTTTTGCCGGCACGGTTGAAGTGCAGGATATATTGGTTAAAGTGGGCGATAAAGTAGCCAAAGGCAAAACCGTGGCCATAGTCGAGGCAATGAAAGCCCAGCATGACATTAAATCGCAGGCCGACGGCGTAGTGTCGGCAATTCATGTCAGCATTGGCGACGAGATAGATTCTTCCAAACCAATCATTACAATTTGAAGGGCCGATAAATGGAAGATTTTGTTAGATTATTATCCCAATCCGGATTTGCAAATCTTAGCTTTGGCAATTGGGTTATGTTCCTGATTGCTTTTGTGCTTATTTATTTGGCGATTACCAAGAAGTACGAGCCGCTGTTGCTGATTCCGATTGGCTTTGGTGCGATATTGGCCAATCTTCCGCTGGCCGAAATGGGTTCGTACGGCGATGGCATAATGGGGCTGATCTACGAATCCGGTATCAAGACCGAACTGCTGCCGCCAATAATATTTATGGGCGTGGGCGTTCTGACCGATTTCAGACCTTTGCTTGGCAGGCCGCTTACGTTTTTGCTTGGCGCTTCGGCGCAATTGGGCATTTTCACCGCAGCTCTCGGGGCTTATTACATATTTGGCTTTACGGCGGGCGAGGCGGCATCGATAGGCATCATAGGCGGTGCCGACGGGCCGACTTCAATATTTCTTGCGTCGCAATTGGCTCCCCACCTGTTAGGGCCGATAGCCGTGGCGGCTTATAGCTATATGTCGCTGGTGCCGATAATCCAGCCGCCGATAATCCGAATGCTGACCTCCAAGAAAGAACGAGCAATCGATATGCCCCAGGCCAAGAAGGTATCGAAAACCGCTGTTATTATCTTCCCGATTGTCACCGGCGTTGTGGCATCGCTTGCTATTCCATCTTCGGCTCCGTTAATCGGGATGCTGATGTTCGGCAATCTGCTGCGCGAATCGGGCGTTACCGAGCGGCTGAAGAAAACCGTAGGCGGGCCGTTAATAGACATTGTTACTATTTTCCTCGGCCTTACTGTTGGTGCGACGATGGGCAGTGATTACTTCCTGACTGCCGACACGCTGAAAATACTTGTAATGGGGGCTATAGCATTTTCCTTTAGCACTGCCGGCGGGGTGCTGTTCGCAAAATTCATTAACATTTTTCTTCATAAAGATAAAAAGATTAATCCGTGCATCGGAGCCGCTGGCGTATCTGCCGTCCCGATGGCAGCGCGGGTGGTCCAGAAATTTGTGTCCGACGAGACCGACGGGCGGGTCAATCCGCTGATGCCTGCGATGGGGCCGAACGTGGCCGGAGTTATCGGCTCGGCTGTGGCCGCCGGGGTGTTCCTGTCGTTGTTGGGTTGACAGGGAAAAGAGGTGTGGTGATGTATCTGTTGTTTGTTTATCTTAACCCGCATAATTCATAAAACGTCCAAAACACTTGAAACGGAATGGATAAGGGGTATTTAAAACTACTCAAATATGAGTCAAATATAACCACCGCAGTATCGATCTAACCCGAATGTTTCCATAGGGATACGAAGCTTCCGGGTAAAAGTCCCGCAATAAGCGGGTCAGAACATTTCCGGTGGTTTATCTTCCGGCCTTACATCATTTACAGACTGCTTGAAAGTAGAAGCATCCACACCGCCCGGCATTCTTATTTCCCTGTCGTCGAGCATATCTTCTATAGTTAGTATTTGAATACGGTCGAATTTGTATCCCTTGTATTTTCCAGCTTCTTTGGCTCTTAATTCCATCGGTTTTGTGACTTGTTCGGCAAAGCAAACGAATACTCCAATGTCCGCTTCTTCTTTATTAATTACATCAACGAATTGGCGCATATTCGTAACGTTTGCATTCCCACTTTTCACTTCTATTAACACACGCCCCTTTTCCTTATTATTCTTAAGAAATGTTATGTATCCGTCCCAACCGCCGTCGGCTACGTCTTTGGGATTTCTTATTCCACCGAGGAGGAACTCGACAACCCAATGCTGAAAATCGAAGGCACCGTGTTTGCTTTTTTTCTCTAACAATTCGTCGGATTTGGCGAGTTGTTTTGCCGAATCAATATCTTTCGGGAATCCATCTATCTCAATATCTTTGAGGAATTTCTTTTTCCCGGCTTCTTGCAGGGGATCGGTTAGCCTGTTTAATATTAATTTAATTGCCAGATGTGAAATATCGGCTCCGATCCAGTTCCTGCCGAGCTTATTTGCCGCCGCAATGGTTGTTCCGCATCCGCAAAAGAAGTCCGCAACCAAATCACCTTCGTTCGATGATGCCTTTATTATTCTTTCCATTAATTTGATTGGTTTTTGAGTCGGATAGCCGAGGCGTTCTTTCATGCTCCTGGCCGCAATGGCAATGTCAGACCACCAATCCTCCGGAACTTTTCCCAATTTATGAATTTTATGATCTGCTTCTTTGAATCCTGAACCTATTAGGCCCGGCTTATAGTTCTGCTTTGTTTTCTCACTATGCGGAAATCTTACATCATCAACATTAAATGTCCATTGCTTGCCTTTTGAGTACCACAGTATAATATCATGTTTCCTATTGAATTGCTTCATTTTAGGTGAACCAGGGCCATAATAACACCATATTATCTCATTTCTTAAATTCACTTTCCCAAAAATCAAATCACAAATTAATTTCAAATAATGAGACATATTCGGATCGCAATGGAGATAAAAGGAACCGGTTTCTTTTAGCACTTCATGCATATAATGGATTCTGACGGCCATAGTGGTAAGGTAGGCCACCGAGGATTTGGAGATATTTATCTTATCCAGTATTCTCAGGAATTCGTATAGGTCAAAATTCAGGTCGGCAAGCAATAAAAGTTCATCTTTATAGCTTACATTGCTCCAAGTATCAGCAAAAGCTTCCCTCTGAGCCTTTGTATCGGTCATATCCACATCTTCGAAGAGTATATTATAGTTTCTCTTGGAGTTAAACGGGGGGTCGATATATATTAAATCGATAAAACCCTGCGGATACTTTGCATACATGTCTTTCAGAATGTCGAGGCAGTCGCCGAAATAGAGTTGTTTCATTAATTCTCAATGATTTTTATTTGTTCATAAGAGATAATAATCCAAACTAATAATATTTCCGGCAATTAGCAATTAACAATAGAAATTCGGATTATTTATCTTTCTTTCGCCTCTCAAATATCTTTATCGCCGGAAACACAATTCCGAATATGATGCCAAACCGGAATGATGCCTCCCAATCAATCACACCCGCATCATGCACGATCAGGCTGTAGATATAGCTTACGATCATGGTTACAATAAATACAATTGCGAAAGTGATTGCAAAATCACTAAGGAATTTTATTATCTTCATAATTTATCTCTGTCCAATAATAACAGAAAAAAAAGAATTATTCAGAAGTCTCATATTATCCATAAAACATAAATCCTATCTCACCAACATCATCTTCCCGCTCTCCGATACATCACCAGTTTGAATCGTATAATAATATATTCCTGCCGGATGATTAGCTGCATTGAAAACAGTCGAATGACTGCCGGTATCTTTAACCCCCTCGTCGAACGCAGCGATTCTGATGCCCAGGGCATTGTGAATATTTATCCTGATATAGGCTGGCGCCGATAGAGTATATTCCAATGTTGTAGTTTCTGAAAAAGGATTAGGGTATAGCTTTGTGTTAGTTAAAAGTTGCATCGGATCTACGCTATTTTGGCCTTCCGAACGGAACGACCATGTTGCAGACCAATCCCCGGAACCGCCTCCGTTAGAAGCAGAAACATGCCAGTAATAGACTGTATTCTCAGACAAATCCGAATCTATTAATAGCGATGTAGTATTTGAAATTGTTCGGATAACAACATCGTTAAAATCTACATCTGCCGCCAATTCAATCATGTAATAATCAGCCTCAGCAGTCTCAACCCAGGATAGCTCCGGTTGAAGAACTACATTTTCGGCTTCATCTGCCGGAGAGTCCAGACTAACCATCCCGGGAACATCTGGCGCTTTTTCAATTCTACAGGTTAGTGTAATTTTTTGTTCCACCGGATTAGGTAATCCATAATTCAATGTGTAAGTAAATTTATCCGTGTCGAGTTCCTGTGCATCGCCTGGAATTGTAAATGGGATAGCCACTGTATCGAAATCGAGTGATTTGATTGTTTTTGTAACAGAACCCGCCGCCGCCCAGCCATTTTCAGATTGATATTCAATTGTTACATCAACATCGCTGTAGTACATGTTGAACAAGCTGAAAAATATTTCTCCTGTTCTTCCCGCTTCCGAGCCATTGACCTGAGTAATTTCAGTTATATATTTCCAGCCTTCCACGGGGTCAACCAATTGCGGCTCTTTGTTAAATACCGGTGTGAACCCGCCGGTGGGTTCGATGATATTAGAATTAGTAATTGAAATCACAGATTCACTCGAAATTGAGTTTGGATTAGTCAAGGCGCTGAAATCAGCAGAGCCGCCGTCTTTATACTGAATCACTAATTCGTTTTTGCATTTGACACCATCGGTTGCAATATTCTCGAAAACAACGTGCTCGCAATTGAAAGTCAGCCGGCCAACATCCACAGCATCCATATCGGCAGAAAAAGTTATTGTCTTTGCATGGAAATAGACATCGTAATATATATCTTCTTCGGCAGCGATCTGATTGCTGTTTTTGGAATCATCAATTCTACTTGTTCCCTTCTTTGCCGGAGGGATTGTTCCGGAAAAATTAGTATCCTCACTTACCAAATAAGCATAATTCCATATCCCGGATAATGTCCCCACGTTCCCCAATATTTGAGGTTTTGGAATGGATTTCGATTTTGCCATGCGTTCCAGTGCCTGCACCATCGCCTGATGTCATTGTTCCACTTATCTCAAACGATTCCTTTACTCTTACCTTGATTGCTCCGCCCGATTTGTCATTCGTTGCATTCCCGGCAGTTACGTCACCAATATTAAAGAAGTTAACTGCCTTTATCTCTACATTCCCACCTGTCCCAGATTTTGCGGTCTCACTGGCATCGCCTCCAATAATATTACCAATATTAATGCAATTTCCACCTGCATTGATTACAATATTGGAACCTGCACCATTTACATTTTTAGCCAGGCCCATGATATTTCCATTATTCTGGCAATCACCACCCGTATTAATATTACATAGTATATTGGTCGTTATTGTACCGTCGGAATGATTCTTAAAACTATTTGATTCAATTTGTAGTAAGGATGTATTTATCACACCATTATTAAATACTTTCCCTTCATAGTATCCAACCCCTGCATCTGAAAAATAAATCTGGCTACCCCCTTCTATTCTACCTACGTTTTTCCAATCTGATCCACCACCCGACTTGCTCTGAAAAAAAATAACACCTCCCTTTTCAATATCTATATCTGAATTATTCTCAAAAGTATTGGCAATTATATTGGTTGTCATTCCCGTTGCTCTTTCAATATATACATCCCCGTTATTAACAAATGTATTGACATTTACATCAACATCAACTGTTACGGTTTCATCGCTTGGAATTGTAACATTATCCTTTGCTCCAGGCACTTTTCCGTTAGACCAGTTTTGGGGATTTGACTATTTAGCATCACCGCCGCCACCGGTGAAAGTAACCTCCTCTGCAAAAACTGAATTCGCCGCAAACATTATGAGCAAAAGGATTAGTAATTGTTTCATAAAGCTCTCCTCAAAGGATTAGAAAAATATTATTCTTTCATATCATGTCTGGCTAAATTACAAATAAAAGAGATTGCTTATCTTCTGGATTTCAGGAGTAGTTTTTTAATGGATTCTATGCTGCGTTTTTCGTCATCGTGGTAGTGCTGGAGCAACTTATCCTGAGATACCTGCCCTGCCTGGTCGGCAGATTTTTTAGAAGATTTGCCGGATCGCTTAAATGGTTTTTCGTCAATCTCAATATCATGCTGGTTGTAAATTCCAAGGCCTTCCTCGTCGATTGGGTTGCCTTTTGCAATCAGGTCGAGTTTTTCTTTCCCGTATATGTCAACTAATTTCTCATAGACCGTAGCGCGTGTGAATGGCTTGGAAATGAACCCGGCCGTACCGCTTTTCACGGCCAGGCCAAGATTTTCAATGTCAGATAAAGCCGAGACCATAATAACGGGTATACCGCGTGTGATTTTTATCGATTTCAACATTTTCAGCGTTAGGTGTCCGGTCAGCTCTGGCATTAATATATCCAGAACAATCAAATGCGGATGGCTCTCCACGGCTTTGGCCACACCCTCAAATCCGTTGGAGGCAAGATATATTTTTTTGAAGCCATAGCTCGAAAGAGTTTTCGAAAGAATACGCTGCATCCATATATCATCGTCTATTATCAAGACTGAATATTCGACCATGTCCCACCGGTTTTTTTAAGCGGCCTTTCGGGCCCGCATCAATTAATCAAATACTGAAGAAAATTAATCACTAAAGATAATCCATTGCAATAAAATCAATTGCAAAAAGAAATCAAATGCAATAGAGCCATTTATTTCGTTGACTTATACTGAACAGTAGGCGGCTGGACACTTTTGTTTTCATTCTCCCGGAACTTTACTTTATTTTTGTCCATGGCCATCTTCAATGCCGCCAGCTCGGTCTTGGCTGCCTGCCGGTTCATTTCAACTATTTTGTCGTGCACTTCTTTTCTGTGGACCGGAATAGACCTGGGGGCTTCGATGCCAAGCCGCACAATTCCGCGGTCGAAACTAAGAACGGTAATTTTGACCGAAGTGCCAATTGTTATTACTTCACCTATCTTCCGTGATAAAACAAGCATAATCTTCCTTTAGTATAATAAATCGGCTAAAAGAATAAATTACTTAATCCCGCATTGTGGGCCTTTATTCCCCGCAGTTTGCGGCGATTATTAAATTCTGTTTTTATTGATACTCCAATTCTAATGACCTGTCAAACTTACTTTGACAATTCAAGCGATACGTCATTATAAGGTTGACACGACACTAGCGGCGGAGTAGTTCATTTACGAAAATAAATATTTATCTTAATCCTTCTTTTCTTCATCAACGGCCATCGGAATAGCTAAATTAGTCGAATAAGTATCCATTGGCAGTATAATCTGCTTGCCTGCCTGGTCGACTACGTTCAAAATAACAGGAGCTTTCATATTGGCTGTCATCATTGCTTTTTCGCCTCCCAGAGTGACAACAACAAACATCACCTCCGATTCGAGGTTGAATTCCTTGCCCGGTTCGTATTCAAGGTTAATATACCACGGGCTGAGCAAGGGAAAGCCAATTTCAGGTGTTTCAAGAGAAATCAACCATTTGAAAGGTACTGTTTCTTCTTCGCTGATCAAAACGAATTCCTTCAGATTTTCAAAACCAAGCAAGCCGTTTTCGAAGTTAAAAATATGTTTGGATTCGACCGTAATTTCGCCAAAATGAAGCGTCTTAATTTTTCTCGTCTCGGTATTTTCTGTTATTGCCATAAATTACACCCGGGATATGTTGAACATAACCACTTGGTTCAGTTCTATTGATTATAATAAATTCGAATAATTATTGGACTATCTCGCATCTATGCTGCGGTGTATCGATTTAAAACCTGTATTTAATAATTGCCGCAACCAGCGGGGGAAATATGCCCACAATGCGGAATTAAATATAATAATTGATGTTATCGGTAATTGGAAAAATAAATTTAATCATTATTTTAATATGATGAAAATTAAAAAATAATTATTCCTGCCCCGTGGTATCATCAACCTGCGATTCATACCCTTCGGTTGAGGGTGCGTCGGGCGGCAATTCGGAGATGCTAATCTCCACTCGCCGGTTCTTCATCTTCCCGGCTTCGGTATCGTTTGTTGCCAGCGGCCTCTGGCAACCAAAGCCTCGGACACTTAGATTAAGCTCCGGGATGCCTCTTTGAACAAGTGTATAGCCTACGTTCAAGGCGCGGTCTACCGATAAGTGCCAGTTAGATTCGTATTGAAATGTCCGGATAGGGTCGGTATCGGTATGGCCGTCGACTGTTATCTGGTACTTTATTCCGCGCAGCACTCCGGCAAGAGAATCGAGCACTATTATACCGTCATTCTGAATGTTGGCTTTGCCCGACGGGAAAAGCAGTTTTTCCGGGAAAGAAAGAACAATCCTGTTGCCTGACCTTTGAATTGTAACAAGGCTGTCGGCAAGGAAAGAGCTTAATGCTTCCTCGGCTTCTTTAGCAATTTCATCAAGCGAGCGCTGCCCCCTTGACGGCAGTATTGGCTCGGGCAGTGCCTTGCCGGCCCCATCAAGAACGCCATCGCCACCGTCGAGAACGCTTCTTGGCGAATGGAAATATTCGCTAAATGCCTCCGAATACTGCTTGAATTTTTCCTTATCGACCTGCGATGAAGCATAGAGGATAACGAAAAGCCCTAACAATAGTGTTATCAGATCGGCATAAGTAATCAAATACCGGTCGCGGCTTTCCGATTTGCCTTCGGATCTATTTTTTTTTATTAACAATTTCTGCTGCTATCAACTGTAATAATATTTGTTGCTTCATTGAGACTATTCAGGCGTCAGGCTGTTATTGTTGCATGAAAATTGCATCCTCAAATCGGAATTTGGGAATGAGATATAACCCTACGATACCTAAACTCCCAAATCCCTAACTATTTAACTACTACCAATTTTTCCGAAGTCACCAGTTTCCCATCGATAGATACCGAAATATAATACATTCCGCTTTCAAGGCCGGCGCCATTAATTGGCAATACATTTGGTTCTAAGGCATTAATATTCTTATCAAAAAGCCTGCCAATCCTTTCGCCCAAAACGTTTAGCAATTCAACCCGGACGCTGGCGTTCTGCTGCTTTAATTTAAAAGTAAAGTTAGAAAACTCGTCCATCGGATTAGGGTAGATGTCGGTTTCGATTATTGATTCATGCAAGGCCGGCCGGCCGACCCCGGTGACGTTGGTTTCGAAGCCGGCAAGTTTGTAAATGCTTCCGTCAAAAGTGGATACCCAAAAGTTCTTGTCCGTAGGGTCATAATCGACTCCGCGGGCATTAATCAAGCCATTAATATCTTCAAGCGGTATCTTATCAACTTCGGTGCTCAAATCATTTTTGTCTATCCTCATAAGCAAAACTTCGGTCAGTGGGCCATTTGACGGGAAATTTGTGCAAATTTGATAGATATACTTTTCGCCGTCATACCCCAGGCCCCTTGGGCCGAATCGCTTATTATAGGGGTTTAATACTGATAATTCAACTTGCTTTGTTATCGGATCAATAATTTGAAGTTTCTGCGTTATCCCACCGCCCTGGCGTTCCCCAATAAGCAATTTCCCGTCAAGCATTTCAATGCCAACAGGATACTCGGTATTTGGGCTGGGGAATTCCCTTTGCAAATTACCCTCCATATCGTAGACGGCAATTAATCCGGGGGAACTTGGTTCTGTGCTCAGAAGCCTATGCAAATAAATTATATCATTTTCCCTATCGATTGTCATATCAGTAAAAAGGCTGTCGCCCCTCAAGGCCATCTCTTTTTCAACAATAAAAGTATTTTGGTCAAGTTTATACATTTTATCTGTATAGAAGCTGGTTGTATACAAGCTGCCTTTTCCATCGCTGGCAATGCCATAAGGGACATAGCTAACAGTGGTTGCTTGCAGGAACGACCCCCTCTCCATAAGCGAAACGGTAAAAGTATTTGAAACAAGCACCTGCTCGGAGTTTGTCATTGAAGTTACTCTAATCCGCCCCAAAAATGTTGGCTTGTTCTTTACCATCCACGACATGGAATTAGCAGCAACATTTTCGGCTATTGTCTGCCAAGTGCCCCCGTCATCGGAAGAAAATTCAACGAGAACCGGCAGGCCGAATCCATACCATGCTAAAGTCTGGTTTGTTTGGCTAACATAGAACTCGCCACCGGCCGGGATAGATATTTCGGGTTCGTCGACTACCTCTTCGGGAATGTCAACCTCCCACATCGACCTTCCGTGCGTGGCAATCCGCAGCACCCTTCCATTAGTAATCAACGGGTCGTGGTGAATTGCTATGTCGATTGCAGGGCTTCTCGGCAGGCCGCGGCCATAGGGGAACCATGTCCCGCCGCCGTTGAATGTAGCAAAAACGCCAATATCGGTAGCCACAAAAATAATGTCTTCATTCTCCGGATGCACAGCTATTGCATTGGCCGGAATGTTCGGAAGGCTTTCGCCGATATGTTCCCAATTTTCGGCCCGGTCCGTTGTCTTGAACACATGCGGATTGCCAAAACCCGAAACGGTGGCAAAAGCAGTATTTTCATCATTATATGAAGTAAATATGCTTGTTATGTATTTTCGGGCAAGGCCTTTGGATTCCGGAGTGTACCAATTAAGCCCGCCATCACCTGTCACCATAACAACTCCCGCTGCCGAGCCTCCGTATATTATATCCGAGCTTGCCCTCGATACGGCAATCGAAGAAACCATGCTTCCGAAGTCGGGCGATAATTCATCCCAGTCGTCGCCGCCATTGTATGAAACATATATTGAATTTCTGCCTGCATATATCAGGCCACCGTAAGTCGGGTCAACTGCCATTTCAGATATAAACGGGGCATTGCCAGACCCATAAGGTATACCGTCGACGATTAGAGTGCTGCTTGAGTTTTTGAAATTAATCCTGAACATTTGGCCGTATTGCATTTCGCCGTATACGATATATGGTTCCTCGGTGTCAACAACTATGTCGCCGCCGTCGCCGCCGAATATACGATTCCAATATGAAAGGTCGTTCATAATTCCCTGAGTACCGTTATCCTGGGTTCCACCGTAGTTTGTGTTCATCTTCGTGTTATCCACGGCAAGAGCATAGAACTGAGTTATTTGCAGATTGTTGTTCATGCTCTTCCAGTTTGTGCCGCCGGTTGTACTTTTATACACACCGCCGTCATTGCCAAGATAGACGATTTGCGGATTCGACGGGGCAAAGCCGGCGCAGTGCTGATCGACATGAACCCCGCCTCCGACGTTATTCCAAGTGCTCCCGCCCGAAGTGGTTTGCCAAATTCTAATCCCGCCGGTAAGAACGGAATTGGAGTTCGCCGGATTTACTGCAATAAAGTTATTATAAAATCCCTGATCTCTGAAGAAACCGTTATTATTAGTATTCAACACCTTGGTCCAGGATCCGCCGCTATTAGTAGTCTTATAGATATGTGCAATATTTACATCATTAATGGGCCTCTCCATCACAGCATAAGCTATATTGGGGTCTCGGGGCGCTATCTGCACCGACACCCTGCCAACGGACTCATACCCGAAGCCGCTCCTGTCACGCCAGCTACCGCCGCCATTCGACGAAGTAAACACGCCCTGGCCGGTCACGCCGATCATAATTCTGTTTTCATCGCCCGGGTCGATACTCACATCAGAGACCGGGCCTTCGAATGTCCTTTCCCAGGTTGCGCCGGCATCGGCAGACCGATAGAAGCCCGAGCCGCGGCTGATTGCACCGGCATAGACTATGTTCGAATTCTTCGGATGGACGTATACTTTGGAAAATTTCCCTACCTTTGCCAGGCCAATCAGATTCCATGAATCGCCGCCGTCGGTGGTTTTGTACATCCCCCTGCCCATGTATATGCTAAAGCCAGTGACGGCTTCGCCAGTTCCGGCATAAATAACATCGGGATTGTTCTTGTCTATCGACAGGGCGCCAAATGAAATGGCATTTTCATAATCAAATATTGGTTCCCATGAATCGCCGCCATCGGTGCTTCTCCAGATACCGCCGGCAGCGGCAGCGATATAGACTTTATTCGGGTCATTGGGGTGAACCACAATTGATTTTACACGTCCGCCAACATTAAACGGGCCAATCGGACGCCATTCCGGCTGCTGAGCCATTACATAATTCCTGGATTTATGGTTCTGGTAGACCATGTTCTCCATTTGCCCGAAGGCTCTTTCCCTAACTCCTTCGGGTATTTCAGCATTGGGATATGCCCGCTGTTTTTGGAAATACAGCGCTCGTTGCAGCGGCTTCGGCAGATTATGTTCCGCCACGCCTTCGAAACCTTCGATTGCAGAAACCTGTGCCAATGCTATCGATTGAGTCGAAATAAACGGAATTGAAATCAGCAGTATAGCTATTGTGAGTAGATTTTTTTTCATATGTACGCCCTTATAGATTTATAAAAAGATTTTTCATTTTTTGCAGAATTTATAATGTTATAACTTTTCCGACAACAAGCAAGTATTATTTTCAGAAAATCAGCTTTCGGGCCTCAGGCCAATAGGTTGCCATTCAGCATTTGTTGAGCCCGGCGAAATTCCGTTGTCGGGAATCCGGAATCCATTCTTTAATTCTATTATGGAGAATCATTAATTCAGAATTATAAACCGGCGAATTATTCTCAAACTGCATTCAATATTATAATATCAACAAATTAACACGGTAATTAGTTACTTTTTATTAGTTGTGTCCGGTTAAAAAACGAGAGTCTTGCTGAATACAACCTACATGTAGCTATTCGTAAAAAGGCTTAGCATATTCATCTCATTCCCAAATTCCGATTTGGGAATGCAATTTTCCCGCAAATCTCTGTTTTGCAATGGATTAGTCAAAATAATTAACGAAAGTTATTTTAACTCTAATTTCACAAATTAACACTTCGGACATTTTTTATAATGACTTTCCATGGATTCTCCTGCTTTTGATACAGCCCCCCTATCACATTGAAAAGTAAGTTATTGTAAGCCTTATTTTTCCACGAGTTAAAACTTGTGGATATTTACTTGTGATAATCAGTCTCTATCCCAATTCTGAATTTTCAATGCCTACAACATTCCTTTTGAAGCGAAAGAGAAATAATCGCTGCCGGCAAGAATCAAATGCTCGGATACGTCTATGTTGACTACCGACAATGCGTTGCCGATAAGGTCGGTCAGTTCAATATCGGCTTTGCTCGGTTCCGGGTTGCCGCCCGGATGGTTATGCACTATGATTAAAGAAGAAGTGTTATGCTTCAGGGCATCTTCAACCATTTTCCTGGGGTAAGCAATCAATTGGTTAATCGTGCCTTCGGTCAGAATATCGGAGTGGAGCACCTCGCCTTTTGCATTAAGATAAATGACTAACATTACCTCATTCTTCTTGTCTCCGATTTGAGATTTCGCAAAATCAAGAAGGTTTGTAAGGGAATTAATCTGCCCCGGATTATCGTATAATTCCGAGCGGAAGTAATAAGACAAGATACTCCTGAATGCCTTCAGGGCAAGCGCCGACTCCATACCCATTCCTTTGACTTTTGCAATATCCTCAGCCTTGGCGTCCAGCACTTTGCTGAAACTGCCGAACCGGTCGATTAATCTTTTTGCCTTCGGCTTCGTGTCGCCCTGTCTGAATATATAGAACAGCAGGAATTCAAGCACCTCATAATCATGGAAACCGCTGAAGCCGCCGGCAGCAAATTTCCTCCTCATCCGTTTTCGGTGGTCCAAATAGGGCTTGGAAGCATCTCTAACAATTTTACCCAATTTATTATTCTCTTATTTTTTTGGCTTTTAAGGAAAATAGGATTACATTAATATCTGAAATTTTTCATTTTAAAACAATATATGAATATAATCAATGGAAATGGGGCAAAATAATAATAATCCGACACTCGGAGCGGCTATAATTGTGAAGGATGAAGCCGATAATATTTCAGGCTGCCTCGAATCGATTGGAAATATTTGCTCGCAGATAGTAATTGTAGATACCGGCTCGGCGGACAAGACGCCGCAAATATGCTCAAGGCATGGGGCTGAAGTTTATTTCTTCAAGTGGAACGGCAGCTTTAGCGATGCACGAAATTGTGCGCTTTCGCTGATGAGAACCGATTGGATAATAGCAATCGACGCCGATGAAGAGCTGGATAAGCAGTCTGCCGAAAAGGTTTGCGATCATTTCGATGATAGCACGACGGGAGGAATAAATGTTAGAATTATCAGCCGGCTGCATGACGGAACCTCTGCCACGCACTGCTATACAAGGATTTTCCGCCGCAATGATGCGATTCGATATACCGGCAGGATTCACGAGCAAATCCGAGAGTCAATCGAAAATGCCGGATTTGATATTTTAAATTCTGATTCTATTGATTCAAATTCTATCGATTCGGATATTGTTATTCATCATAAGGGCTATATCAACTCGTCGGAGAAGATTACACGCAACCGCGAGATTATTTCCGAAGAACTAGCGATTAATCCCGATGATGATTATTTGAAATTCCATCTTGCCGAGACTGAGTTTTCATCGGGTAATTTTGTTGCTGCCAAAGATTTATTCTCCGGGATAAACAAGCAGAAGAACTTAAGCCAAAGGCAGGCGGAGATTGCCCGCATCAGGTTGGCGCAGATTGGCCTGTCCGATGGGCAAACAGATTTAATTGAAGAACATCTCGATTTCCGTAGCCGGGATGGTGAATTGGAGGGCCTTAGGCAATACGTACTTGCGGCTTATTATATTACGGAAAAGAAATTCAATATTGCCTATGATATTTTCAAAGGCGGCTATGTAAACGATTCATCTCTTGTTGATAAGGCCATGCTCGAAAAGGCCATTGGTGCTCTTGAAGAATTGATCTAAAGCCGTTTGGCAACTGAATCGGCAACTGAATCGGCAACTGAATCGGCAACCATGTCGAGAATTTCGAAGAAATATTTATTCAAATTTTCACAAAGAAAACTATTTCGATTAATCTCATCGCCGTTCATAACATAGTCCGATTCAATGAGTTCTTCCGAGCCTTTTCGGCCATCAACAGAACCGAAGCGGGCGTTACCTCGAAATGGCACTGCATACCGATAACGTTTTCGCCGATGGTAAACACTTGGTTTGCATTAGCTTCGGAGCTGGCGATGAGTGTTGCTTCGGGCGGCAGGGAAAAAGTTTCGCCATGCCAATGGAAAACGAAGAGGTTATCGGGGAGCTGAGAGAAAAATGGATTTTGCCGTCCGTCCGGTGTTAATGCTATTGGGAACCAGCCTATCTCCTTATTGCTGCAATCTGCCACCTTGCCGCCCATAACTTCGGCAATTATCTGCGCCCCCAGGCATATACCGATAACGGTTTTGCCGGATTCGATGGCTTTGCGGATGAATGCCTTTTCCTGCTTCAGCCACGGGAATTCATTTTCGCTATGAACGCTCATCGGCCCGCCCATAACGGCCAGTATGTCGAAATCATGCAGCCGGGGCATCGGGCCGGCCTTTTTGAGATATGTTACGGCCAGCAAATGGCCATTTCGTTCGGCCCAATCCTTTATCACCGCCGGGCCTTCGTATCGGGCATGCTGGAAGATATGTATATTTAATTGTCTCATCGTGACTATATTTTAATCATTGCCCTTTATCATTGCCTTTGATAATCTTCAGCACAAAGGCGGCCCTTCTTTCGTCCAGTACGGCGGGAATTTCCTCGGCAAGCAGTGCGAATATTATATCATGCTCGCCACGGATTTGCGTGCTCATACTGTTGGTTTCCACTTCCAGGCCCGGGTGATTTTTCAGCTTTTTAATAAAACTTTTTATCGGGCCGATATAGTCTTCGGTGAGTGGATAGTAGCTGATGTCGATTGATATTTTCATGACGGAAAAAATGGTTTAATTGGAAAGGGAGTATTCAGTATACTATTTTCAATGATTGGAACGAATCAATCGCGGAGTTATTTGTAGCACAAGAAATTCGGAGAATAAATGAATTTCATCAGGACAGGACTAAATTATCGAATAGCAGTTCGGCGGCGTCTATTGTATCGATAATCCTGTATTTTTGATCCATGCCGGTCAGCTTAAGCACGTCGTTAACGAATCTTTTGGCACCAACAATGACAATTTCACCACCGAGGCTTTCGATTATACTATTATATTTTTCAATCATTTTCACACCCGGGCTGCTCAGAAATGTCAATTCGGAAAGGTCTAATATTATATAGACAGTACCCTTTTCGATTAGATTCTCCAGCAAATCCGCTGCTGTGATTGATAATGAAGTATCAAGCCGGCCTGTGATTTTTAGGAACGAATAAAACTTCCTGCTCTTGCTTTTTATCATAAGATACCTGCACTTGCCATGATTAATGGCTTTATAGTATTGTATTTTGCAACGGCTTGTAATTTTGCAGTGCCATGTTTATTAAGCTCTGTAACAAATAAACGGAAATCATATTAATCGGAAAAGAGAATTTCAATTAGCGTAACTTTCTAATATGAAGATAATCAATTATTGATTAATACAAAATCAATTTTCCATTACAATTTATTAATAAATGTTATAGGGTGATATATATAGCGTTGCAGATGTCCGAAAAAAACAGTTGTTAAGTTTCTGTTTTGCCGGGTGAGTTTTATTTGGTTGGTTGCGGGCGTTAAGTATAAGAATAGTAGGCGATTGCGGAGCTATTAACTTTCAATTTATCGCAAAGTTGAAGCGGGCTGAAACTCTTGAATTTACAGATGTTTCGGCTATTATTTTTATACATTGTTAGCATTTCGTTGTTTATTCTTCAATGCTTTTTATTTCGTCATTATCTCTTTTTCCCAGTTCCTTTGCATTTAAGGGACTTATCACACTTCCACCTAATTTCTTTTCTAAGTCTTTCCTTGCAACTCCTGCAACAGATCCTCCTTTTCTCGCAATGTTTTTGCTATCGATAAAAGTCTTTGGTTTTTGCTTTTTTGATAATTCAGTTGTTGATGTTTCCGCTAACATGTTTAAAACTAATTCCAAATTAGTCATGTTATCTCGGAGATTTTCTTTTTTCAGTTCCTTGAGAATCTTGTATTGTTTAGTTGTAAAACCCGCCCAAGCCATGGTGATTTCATCAGTCAAAATCGCATATTCTAAACCTTTTTTTACTCCACGTGTTTCCCATTCGTCTGTTAGTTCTTTTCGAACTTCAATACTTTTTATTCGCTGGTTAATCCAATTTTTTGAAAATCCTTTTTTAAGATATGTTTCAATTGCTCTGTCAAAAGTCTTTTCCGGGTCTTCTGTTTCCTCAATTCTTTCATAACCGACTTTCGCCAACCATACCTTAAATGGTTCCGCTTTGGGTGATGGTATTGATTGTATTAGTCTTAGGAGTTGTTCTGTGTCAGCAACATCTGTTTTGTAATATTTTCCATCGGAAGATTGCATTTTCAGTTGACTACAATTTGTAGTCAACTCACTACCTTCCTTTTTAAGTCTGGCTTTTAGAACACTCCAATATTTTCTAGGATTTGGGCTTTTGGTTAAAATTCTGATAATATCAACAATTGAGAAAAACCATTTTTCTTGTTCGTCATCCCATTGTACTCGAACTCGTTGGTCTTGAAATAGTTTTATAGCATTTTCTTTTTTCATAATTTCTTTTCAAAGATTTCAATTAAAGATTATCAATCTTTTTGCGGTCAGGAATTTTATTTACATCAAGGTTTCTCACAATGAATGCCAACGGCAGGTATTAGTATAGTAGCCGACAGCGGCATACACTATGAGCCTGTGTTACCACCTGTGTGTTTCTCTTTTTCGATAATTTCTCTAAGGTCAATTGAGTTTTGAGGTAAATTATTTTTAGAAATCTCCCAAATCATTTCATAGTCTATGCCAAAATATTCGTGAGCGATTAAGTTTCTTAATCCATACATTTTTTTCCAGGGTATTTCAGGGTATTTGTTTTTTATTTCGGAAGGTACATTCTTTGAGGCTTCACCAATAATTTCAAAATTTCGAATAATAGCATCAACTACCATAGAATTCATTTTGAATTGACGAAATTCCATATCGCCAATATATTCTTCAATTCTTAGCATTGAAGTCAACATATCTTCAAGATATAAATTGTAGTCTCTGCCTATTGGTGTCATACGTATTTCACACTATTTAAAATGATTTGTCTTAATTGTTCCTTCAAAGCCTTTTCTGAAACCAAATCAACTTTTAATTCTAATTCTTTTTCTAGTAATTCCCGGAGATCAAAAAATTCCCAGCCAAGTGGTTTTCTGAAATAAACTAAAATGTCAATATCTGAGTCCTTTTTTTGTTCATTGCGTGAATATGACCCAAAATAACCAATTCTCTCAACGTAATACTTTTGATTGAGTATTGGTTTTAGTTCTTTCAGTTTGTTCTCTATGTCAGTTTGAGTATTCATATTTCAAATATACAACATTCTTTGAATTGACAATCTTGTTTCTTTTTTTCGCATGGGCGGTAACGATTGGGCATATACGATGTTGGCTTTTAAATTGGGCAAAATTTCACTTAACGGTTTGGTTATGTGCCGTTTTAATGGTATATAGCCTTTGTTATCGGTTGGATTTTTTCAATTAATATTTCTCTAACGCCAAGGCTCAGCGGCTGCGATTAGCCGTCCGCTGTAGCCGCATGTTCGGTCATTGTCTCGTTTCGTCTTCCTTCTTCTCACGACTTGCCTTAGTCTGTGCTTTGATCATTTCGGCCTGGATTGCAGGCATCACTTCGGCCATGTACATGCCAAATTTCTTCATAACAGACTTTCCAACAAGGGAACCGTAGAAATCCGCCAATGCCTTGAGTTCGTCGGCCGTGAAATGCTTGACCATCGCTTCTTTCGTCTCTTTTTCAAGGGCAGCAATGTCGACGTTCTTGGTCAGCAAGTCCTTGAACTCTTGCCGTTGCTCCACCGGAAGGTTCATGGCCATCTGGTCGGCTATGTCCTGAAATATCTCGTGTAGGGGCGTCGCTGCCAGATAACGATCCGATTCCTTGGCTCGGTTCTCTGGCGTATCGTCAAGCGCACGATAGTGCGGACATCATTACGACTACTGCCGTTGCCATCATAATTCTCTTCATCGCAATCTCCTTTCTGTTGACCGAACATAAGATTAAGTGTACTAATGAAAATAGCAAATGTTGCTCTTTATGGCTACCTATATACTTATGCAACTAATTTTAGTTAATTGAGTATTCATGTTCCAAATATACAAAAAATTCGAATATAAATTCGGATTACTATATTGTCTGCATAGCCCTCATATTTCCTTATTGATACGAAGCTCTTTAGCAAAAAATAAACCCTACACATTCGGGCCAACACAAACTAACCACAGATGATTTTACGCACACGCTCGAGGTCTTCGGGAGTGTCAACCCCGATAAGATCGCTTTTCGTCTCAACGCAAAGATATTTCGCCCCTTGCTCCATTAATCGTAACTGTTCAAGTTTTTCGGTCAGTTCAAGCGGCGACACGGGCAGCTCCACAAACTGCATCAAAGCCTCTCTTGTGTATGCGTAAACGCCAATATGCTTCCAGAAAAGTTGCGATTGCAGCCACTTCTTCTTATTCGTGTCACGAACAAATGGAACCGGATGCCTGGAGAAATAAAGTGCCGTTCCATCAGCCTTCAGAACAACTTTCACGACAGAATCATCTTCAAGGTCTTTATCAGAATCAATTCTCTTAACCAAAGTTCCGACGTCGGCATCGGAATTGCAGAAAGCAGTGCAGAGTTTGTCAATGATTTCCGGCTCAATCAAAGGTTCGTCGCCCTGAATGTTAACTATTATATCAGCATAGTCCATGAAATATTCGTAAGCAAAGGCAATTCTATCGGTCCCGCTTTGGATTTTCGGGGGAGTAATTAAATATTCGGCACCAATCGCATCGCATACATTGGCAATTCTGTAATCGTCGGTGGCGATTATTACCCTGCGGAGCGTCGTTGCTTTCACCGCATTCTCCCAAACGCGCTGTATCAAAGGCTTGCCGCAAATATCAGCCAGCATCTTCCCGGCCAGCCTGGATGATTCATACCTCGCCGGAATAATTCCTATAATATTCGGATGGTTTGGCAAAACAGTTTGTCCATGACAATGTATATATATTAAAATAATATTTATGTTAAAGCAAACCTAATAAAAAATAATTGTCACCAAAAATATTAATGGTTCTGACGATTTGGATAATTGGCACAATATTGGATTAGTATATCATTAATGAAATAAATTCCGGTGAATGACGTATTTTGGATTAGTCCGGCTTGTAACAAAATCAATTTGGTTTTGTTTTAATTTTCACAAAGTACTGATAGCACTTATTTAAAAAGTTACGAGGAACTTATCGAACTATCACTGCTACTATATTAATCGCAAGCTTTAATGGCCTTTCTTTTTAGAGAATTGGTTAATTTTACGGTTTGCGAAATTCATAATCTGTTGATTTCTTTTTTGGCAAAGCCAAACGCAGGGTTGTTGTATATAACAAGAGCCTTAAGAGAAATTATTACACATAATAAAACCGGATAATTGAGTAGCAGCGGAAGTAAAATATTTAATTATGTCTTAATTGCGTTAATAATAGTAATATTAAACGTAGGTTCGGTTCATGCACTTTGCGAGTATTCTTCAAACCGCCTGGTGCGATCAAGCTCGATTTGTCTGTCCAATTACACCTCAACTGCCATTTTCGCTCTAATTCCCAATTTAATTCAACAGGACGCAACTAAGGAAGAATTCGACGACGAAACCGAAATTCTGTTCGAAACCGACACTTCGGATTCGCGCCAGCCATTGCTCTACGGCAAACCAGATACGCGAAGAACTCCTCATGGCGGACGTAAATTAGGGAACCTGGATGCGAAAAATCCCGATGGATACTTCGATTTTCATAATATTGATTCCTCAGGCAAATCATTTTTAACCAGCGAATACCAAGGCTCAAGCCAAATCGGCTATGATTACAACATTGGCCTAAATGAATATTTGCGACTTCGCAAGCAGAACCTTCAGTCGCGGGTGTGGGATTCACTTTTGACCAATTATGATTTGAAAAGGGCGCTGTCCGGCGGCGATCTTGCCAGAATGCTAAGCGAGTCCACCGGGCTTACCATTCCACTGCCCCCGAATCCGTTGATGGGTATATTTGGCAAACCCGAAATTAGCATCAACGTCAACGGCGAGGTAAATCTTCGGATAGGCTGGCGGTGGGACTCGCAAAACCTGGGGACCGTATCTGCTTTTGGCCAGACCCAGTCTTCGCCAATTTTCAGCCAGGACATCAGGGTGAATGTCAGCGGAAGAATCGGGGATAAACTTAGGCTGAGTACCGATTGGAATACGCGGCGTACGTTCGACCAGGACAATAGATTCAAAATTGGTTATGAAGGCTATGATGATGATATTATCAAAAAAGTGGAAGTCGGCAACGTATCTCTTCCGCTTACATCAACGTTAATCGGCGGCGGCCAGGCGCTGTTCGGGTTGAGGACGGATTTCCAGTTCGGCCCCCTGTATCTGAAAACATTATTCTCGCAGCGGCGGGGGCAAAGAAGATTCGTTGACGTACGCGGCGGAGTAAGCAAGCAGTATTTTTCCATCAGGGCCTATGATTATGCCAAGAACCACTTTTTTATAGATACCGTCTATAAACATATTTATAAAGAGTATTTTAAATATTCCACTCCTGTTATTCCGAGTGCCTTTACTGACCCGGAAATTAAAAAATTTATTCCGCCTCTTGATCGGCCTTCATTTTACCGCGTTAAGGAAATTGAAGTATGGGAAACAACCAATAATGTTTCGGATATAATTGCCGGCAATAGCGTTGCATTTGCCGATCTTGAGCCCAAAAGGCTGCGCCAGGGCGAATCGTATGATCCATCAATGCAGCAAGTAAAAATTCAAACCGGTGTGGTGGAACGCGGCAGATTCATCAGGCTCGATACGATGAAATATAAGTTCGACTACAATCTCGGAACACTAACAATACAGAACATGAAACTCGACCGCACCTATGCGGTGTCATACAGAACCGAAGGGCCGACAACGGCGCCGGAAGATGACCTTTATCACGGTACATTGACAACTGCCACAGGGCTTTCCGATACGCTCATACTCAAACTAATCTATCGTCCGAATTTGCAGCCCGGATTCAAAACCATCTGGGGCCGTCAGATGAGAAATATCTACTCTATCAATGCCACAAATGTTAATGTGAATGAAACTAAAATCGGGATTTGGTATATCAGGCAATCCAATGACAGCGTAGATGTTCTGGAGGGAGCGCCGGACAAACTTGTAACGATTATGGGTGTCGACCAGGTGAATAATGCTTCCGGCCAGCCCCAGCCGGATGGCGATTTCGACTTAATACGGCCATTCTTTGATGCCCGCTTTGGCGAGATTACCTTCCCAAGCATTGAACCCTTCAGGGATGGCTTAAGGACTTATTTCGCTAAATTAGGCAACCCGGGCATTGCC
This sequence comes from Bacteroidota bacterium, assembly GCA_024278075.1. Taxonomy (GTDB): domain Bacteria; phylum Bacteroidota; class Ignavibacteria; order Kapaibacteriales; family UBA2268; genus JAJRTW01. The sequence goes on from JAJRTW010000073.1 coordinate 41,872, forward strand.
GAACAGTATGTCTATAACGAAGTCTATGACACTACTTATATTGAGGCAAGAAACAACACCGAAAAAGACCGGTTCATTATCTCCGGCGAGGTCTCGGGCAGGGCTACCAACAGGATTGCCCTGGGGGCGTTCAATCTAACCCCGGGCAGTGTCCGGGTCACTCTCGACGGTGTGCAGCTGCGCGAATACGAAGACTATGTAGTTGACTACTACGCCGGCACATTGACCATTCGGAACCAAAGAGCAACGCTTCCGAATGCGAATCTGAAAGTCGAATACGAACAGCGGGACATATTTAATATTTCAACACGGACATTGGCCGGAATTCGGGGCGATTATGAATTATTGAACAAAAGGCGTGTTAATGCGGGGCTTGGATTTACGCTAATGCTCTATGACCAATCGGCTGTAATCGACAGGGTGCGAATAGGCGAAGAGCCTGTTTCCAACACAATGGTAGGGTTCGACGGAAAGTTTGATTGGGACACTCCATGGCTAACGAAAACCCTTGACGCACTGCCGTTTTATGATACCAAAGCCCCGTCGTCTATGTCGGTACGCGGCGAATGGGCTATGATACTGCCGGAGCCTAATAAGCGGTTCTCCGATGTTGCATCCGACAATGGCGAGCCGGTGGTATATATCGATGATTTCGAAGGGGCGCAGCGATACATTCCCTTGGGGTTGAACTGGGGGCAATGGTCGCATTCATCCCAACCGGTGGACAGCTCGATTGCAGAGACCGATACTTTAAGGGCGCTATATCGCGGTAAATATTTTTGGTATCAATATTTTATTCCGAGAGTGAATATTCGGGATGTATATCCGGCGCAGGAAACTATAACCGGACGAAGGAGACTGAACCCGCTTGAACTGGATTTTAATCCTTTTGTGCGTGGTATTTATAATATGAACCCGCGCATTCCCGACAGCACAAATCCGGGCTTCAATGCCGATTCCAGCAGATTGTTTTTCGATCAGAACAAGCATAGAATGTGGGCTGGGATGCAGAGGCTGTTCTCTTCGTTCAATACTAATTTCGACACTGAGAATATCGAATACATTGAAATAATGATGAGAATAAAACAATGGGACCCGGGCAATACGAAGATGTATGTTGAATTAGGCCAGATCAGTGAAGATATAATTCCGAACTCTGAGTTAAATACCGAAGATGGCATAGGCGACAATCCAATGCCCAATGATATTATTGACCCGGGCGAAGACGTCGGCATTGATGCCATGAATAATGACCAGGAAAAACTGGCCTATCCGCCGCCATTGGATAATGAAAGCGACCCCGCCAAGGACGACTATGCGTTTGATTTTGGTAAAGATGATAATGAAAGAACAGAATTGGATTTTGTTAGATATAACAACTTCCAGGGCAATGCACTGGTTTCCGAGATTGGCCAGTTCCCCGACACCGAGATACTGAATAGAAATAACGGGCAGGAATTGTCAACTGCCAATGACTACTTCCAGTATGAAGTGAACCTGCTTCCGGATGCGATAAATAATCCGCAGATAATTGGCGGCAATGCACCTGCCGGATGGTTCTTATACCGAATTCCTATCAGAAAGCCAAGCAAATCAGTTGGATTGCCTCTGTTCTCAAACATACAATACATCAGAGTATGGGTGAAGGGCGGTGTGTTTAAGGCCCAGGTGGCAGATTGGCGGCTGGTTGGTTCGCAGTGGCAAAGGTCGAGCTTCTTGCAAAACACTCCGCCTAACGACAGTGTCCTACAGCTTGCGTTTGTAAATGTATTCGAAAATAGCGGCGAACCGGACTTCTATACAATGCCTCCGGGCGTTCGGGCGCCCAGGCAGCTAAATAATCCCGACCCTCAAAACGATATTAAATTAAACGAGCAGTCGCTATCGGTATGTGTGCGGAATCTGCGGTATGGCGACGAAAGAATGGCAGTGCGTATATACCGGCCGCTGGATATATTTTTTTACAAGGAAATGAAATTCTTCATTCACGGCGACGGGTCGATGCCGGACCAGATTGTTCGGGGTGCAATTCCCAAGGCGTGGGCTTTTCTGCGGTTTGGCACTGATTCGAACAACTACTACGAATACCGCAGGCCGCTCGTCAGGGGTTGGCAGGATATTAAAATTAATCTATATGAATTGACAGGAACAAAACAAGGCCGCGACTCGGCCGAGATATACCGGAAGACCATCGGCAACCCTAACAACGACCCCCTTGCAACATTCACAGTCAAAGGCAATCCTATACTAACCCGAATCCAGTTCTTTGGCATTGGTATAGCCAATCCGGCCGAGAGGTTCCCGAATGAATTATCGACCTGCATGTGGTTCGACGAACTGCGACTGATAAGCCCCGAGCGGAGTTCCGATTGGGCGGGAGTGGTTAATGCCGATATGAAACTGGCGGATTTGGGGTCGGTTAATGCTTCATTTTCTAATTCGCAGCCCAATTTCCACAATATTGAAGAGCGGTTCGGCAATAGGATTACAAACACTAACTGGTCGGTGAGCATGCAGGGCAATCTGGAGAAATTTGCACCGAAAGCGTTCAAGCAGATGAAAATACCAATCACATATACTCATACCGAATATATGGAAGACCCCGAATTTGTTGCCAATAACGACATTAATCTCGCGGAAGCGGCCAGTACTGCCTATGATGTTACAAGAGCAGAAGCAATCAACCAGGGCATGTCCGATGAAGAAGCAGGCCGGCTTGGCTCGCAGGCGGCTAATGCTACTAAAGTGCGTTCGCAGACTCTGCGGGTGCTCGACAGCTGGGCCTTAACCAGCATAAAACTCGGCATTCCAATTTCACATTGGCTGATTAATGAAACATTCAATAAAGTAACTTTCGGGTATTCTTATTCGCAGGAATACGAGCGTTCGCCAATTTATGCAGAGCGGTTCAATTGGGATTGGCGGTTTAATGCCCAATATGCTGCCAGCATTCCGGAACTTCTTTCGGTTAAGCCGCTGTCTTGGGCAGAGGACATCCCAATTTTAGACACATATAAAGGCCTGAAGCTGAACCTGCTGCCGTCAAGCATAAGCGCCGGAATTAATATGAGCCGGCGGCGGCAGACGGAACAATCGCGATTCTTGGCATTCCCAAGCCCGGTTCTACGAGATTTTTCCACTATGCGCACAGCACAATTCTCGTGGAAATTGGCCGACGGCGGCCTGATTAATCCTATTATAGATTATTCGGTTACGACCAACAGCACTTTGGTTAAGTATGAATTGGACAACATGGGGCGGCAGCGAACCGGCAGCGAACTTGCATCCTCGATTTTATTCAACGACGGCGCTCTGATTCAATTTGGCGATAATAATTTGCATACACAAATACTAACGATTAACTTCAAACCGAGGCTGCCCAATATCGGAGGGTTAACAAATTATACTGATATGTCCGGGTCGTTCATCACCACTTATAACTGGTCGGACCCTTTGCAAACTAATCCTGAAATTAGAGATATTGCCAAGAATACAAGCTTTCAGAACCAAATAAGATTCAATATTGGATTAAGGCTTAAAGCCCTGGGCGACTCATGGTTCGGCAGAACAAAAAAAGGCCCCAAATCGAGGGCGAAAAAGAAAACGCCAAAGGACACAACAAAAACGGACGGGCCAAAAGTTAGCTCATCGGGGATTTTTACTACCATAGGCCAAGTGTTTAAAACCATTCTGCTTGATTACGACAAAATGGATTTTATTTTTAACCAGACCAATTCATCGACAAATCCGGGCGTATTTGGCGGAACCGGAATGAATAATTTCTGGGGCAGGGGAATGACAATGAGGGGCAGCGATAATATCTACGGGCCGAGTTTTGCATACCAGCTGGGATTGACTTCCAACCCGCACGGAAATTTTGGCTTTACGCCTTCGAATAAATTCCCGTTCTTCAGCTTCGAGACCGAACCCGGATTGCGGCCGCCCAACGGCGTGATGCAGGACAATTTTAACCAGAAAACGAGCTTTGAAATCCGCACAACACGCCCGCTGTGGGAAAAGGCCACCCTGGACCTGAACTGGAAAACAGATTTGGGGTATAACAGGAACCAGACCGTTATAACCGACGCCAGCGGAGTGCCGGCTTTTACTAATATTATTGCCCTCGAATCTTTCAACCGAACTTTTATATCGTTCCCTACGATACTCGGGCTTAACGTTTTTAACAACTCGATTGAGCATGTGGTCGAGCTATTTGAAGCAAGGCAAAATGAGATATTAACGAATCCGAATTTAGACACGGTGCAAAAGAACCAAAGGCTTCAAAATGCCCTGGCCGAATCATTTTATGATGGATTGGAAGCATTCAGTTTCCTATCCGGCAGTGCGGGCAAATTCCTGCCGAGCATCAATTGGGGAATCCGGTGGGAAGGCCTGGAGGAATGGGCAATATTTGGCGGGATTGCCAAGAAAATATCAATCGAACATAAATATAATTCAACTTATACCGAAAATGTTCAGGTGACAGACAACGGCAGGGCAGTTCAAAACCAGAACGTGCAATGGGGCTTCCAGCCAATGATTGGCGTTACAACCAGCTTCGATGAAGACCTGCTTGACGGCAACCTTACGGCCACTGTCCGGTGGTCGTCAACCAAGAGCTACCAGCTGAATTCGGCAGCCAAATCAACAATTTCATCCCAGGCCACCACCGAACTGACAGGACAGGCAAGCTACACTATGAAAGGATTTGATTTTATACTGCTCGGGCTGAAACTCGAGAACGACCTTGAATTCAGTTTCCTGGCCACATATAAAGATAATTCCCGCAAGAGTTTTAATATATTCGATGAGGAAAGCTATGCCAATAACAGCGCCGGCAGAACGCTTGACGGCAACACTCAGATAATCATCGAGCCTCGGGCAAGATATTCGATGAGCAACCGTGTAACCGCCTCATTTTTTGTAAGATACGAAGGTACTTTCACAGAGGGCGCGGCCCAGCCGGGATTTCATACCACACAGGTAGGATTTGATATAAGAATATCGGTGGCGGGCGGAAGGTAGGGGGCGGCCTCCGCAGCTGTGGCTTGACAGCAAGAATATATATAAGAATATATTAAGGATAATCAGTATAGCCATAACATTACATATAAGCTTAAATCATTACTAATAACAATAAAATATCGCAGAGGCTGCCATTTCTCGACCTGGCCCGCATCCTGGCCATGCTTATGATGATACAGGGGCATACGATCTATGCCCTGGCCGACACCGCAGCCTATGATATAATGTCGTTCCCCTGGAATATTTGGCATTTCTGCCGCGGCCTTACAGCACCTGTATTTCTGATGGTATCCGGCGCCGTGCATGTGTTTGCCAACAAACGCCTGCCGGACGGCAGCCTGGGCAGCCGGACGATTAAAAAACGCATAACAATCGCTTCCGTCCTGATTGGAATCGGCTATTTGCTTGTCTTTCCGGCAGAGCGAGTTTGGGATTTATTCTTTATCGAAACGGTTTATTGGCAACGGTTCTTCTGCGTGAACATACTCCAGCTCTTTGGTATTTCGCTTTTGATGATACTTATATTATTTATTGCCACAAAGAATAACCGAATGCTTCGCTACTGGTCGTTTGCCATTGCAATGGCCATAATATTTTTTACGCCTGTGGCAGCCGGCATCCCCTGGTTTTCTTTTCTGCCCATGGGGATAGCTGATTATCTGTCTTATGAAAAGGGCTCGATTTTCGCAATATTTCCCTTTGCGGCATATCTATTCCTCGGTGTGGGCTTCGGTACTATATTGGAAAAGATTGAATTCGATAAAAGGCTTGGATTTACAATAAAATGGGGAATGATTGCCGGGGCGGTTATGTTCGGGATTGGTTTTCTTGCCGGAGAGATATTTTCCGGCAGCAGCCATACCTTCCTGAGTTATAAATTATCAAATCCGGGGCTGGCTCTGATAAGGGCGGCAATAGTATTGGCAATTATATCTATAGTTGCGGTTATCTACAAATATAGCAGAGGTTTAGGATATTATTATTCTCTGTTCGGCAGGAGGGCATTATTCGTTTATATTGCCCATTTAATCATTATCTACGGCACGCCGATTTTCCCGGGAGTGTCAAATTCAATCGCCAAAACATTGCACATCGGCGATGCAATATTAATAGCAATTCTGATTCAGCTATCATCTCTTATCATTACTTATGCCATAGACTTAACTCTGACAAAACTTCCAGCTTCTCGCACATTCTATAAATATGCCATTACTTCATATCTTATCTATATCCTATTTATCTGATGCTTCCGATATTTTATCATCAAAGCCAATCATATACTCAATCAGGAACTCGGGGCGATTCTTAACCTCGCGGAATATCCTGCCGACATACTCGCCGATTACGCCAATTCCGATAAGGTTCATCCCGCCGAAGAACAATATGGCAACAAATAGAGTCGGGAAACCCCATGGGAAGTCCACATCTAACAGTTTCTTGACAATCACGTAAATAGCCGCAAATAAGCTCATGGCCGAAATCGTTCCTCCAAGATAGGAGAAGAACCGCAGCGGAGCCGTCGAGAATGACGTAATTCCATCGAGGGCAACGGAGAACAATCGCGAGAAATTGAAACTCGTTTTGCCTTTCTTCCTTTCCTCGCGCACGTATTCCACAAAAACCGGGTCGTAGCCCAGCCATGCAACCAGGCCGCGGATGAACTTGTCGGTCTCCTTAAAATCGCGAATCAATTCAACGATCTTCTTATCAACCAGCTTGAACTCTCCGACATCCTCAAATATCGGGCTGTCCGACATCTTGTTCATCACCTTGTAGAACAGCTTATACATTATCTTTAGGATAAAGTTCCGGCCCCTTCTTTTAATTCTTTTGCCCAGAACGACCTGGTGGCCGTCAAGGTATTTGCGATACATATCAATAGCAATATGCGGCGGGTCCTGCAGATCGCCGTCGAGCATAATAACCACGTCGCCCGTAACGTTCCGGATGCCGCAGGAATACGCCGTTTCGAAGCCAAAATTCCGGCTTAGCCTGATGAGTTTCACCGATGGGTCTATTAGATGCAGCTTTTTGATTAACTCGCAGGTTCGGTCAGAGCTATGATTATTAACGAATACGTACTCAACTTCGGTGAGCCGCGGGTCCAATTCCTTCAGCTTGTTAAATGTCTTTTTCAGCTCGCTATAAGTATCTTCAATAATCTCTTCTTCGAAATAAACCGGCGATACAAATGATAATTTCATAGGCTCTGAAGTAATTATGAAGCAAACATGTTTTTCAAATTTAAAAAAATTAACGCAATGGTGTGTTGTTAATTTGAATTTAAGCCGAATTTTCCGAAATGTGAGATGAGAAAAAATCCGATTTCGGAATTATGAAACCAAATAAACGGCAGTTGTGTCCGGCTTGGGTTGCCTGCGTGCATAAGCTAAGGGGCAATGTCGTATCGCCCGGATGACTGCTTGCAACTATCCGCAACCCCGCTGCAATGCTTTACACACAACGGAAGGTGCATATTTAATTTAGGATGCAAATAATACCAAATTTGCGTATTTTAAATATTGACAATTTAAATAAACATTTCTTTTTATTTTAACGAATTGCCTCACAATTAATGTAACCGAAATGAAAAACGGGAACAGTCATTGCCTCATAATAAATGTAACCGAAAATACATTTAGGAGAGGCTATGGAAAAAAGCACAACAAAATCATATTTAAATGGTATTAAAAGCA
>JAJRTW010000074.1 GCA_024278075.1 Bacteroidota bacterium
AAGTGAGCAAAGCGAGCAGGGGGTTGTCCTACAATCTGCAAGGCATAAGGGCATAATAAATCCATTTCCTTGCACTTTCTAATTGAATAGTTTTCGTAATTACTATAACAATAAACAGTTAGTACTTTTTGAGGGCAATCTTAAATAGGTGCGGGAAAGAAATTATCTAATGTATTGATATATAAAAAAGTTCCTGCAACATAGAACTAATACGTTATCTACAGGCTGACACGTCACAACTGATAATAAGTCAATAATTCAGATGTGTTCATAAGGTATCTTTGGCAGGCTATGCTCACTCCTTGACCGGAGATTCTATGGTAATTTGAACAGTCCGGCTGTAGCTTCTGCCCACGGGCGAATTATTGTCATACAATAGTACGTCTTTGCCAATTGGAACAATAGTAACAATATTGTCCTTCAGGCCTAAAGCTTTTTCGACTTCCATTGCGCGGCGCTGGGCCAGCTCCCTGTTGTATTCCGCCTCGCCGGTTCTGTCGGTATAGCCTGCAATTGTTACCGTGGAGTTCGGCTTAATCCTACCGCTGATGTATTGAAGGGCTAACTTATGGTTGCGGGATAAATCGGCTTTATTAAAACCAAAAACGATTAAAGAAAACTTCTCAATTCGTTTATCATCTATAAGTTCGGAGCGTTTCTTTTTTATTGTAAGCTGCTGAATTGCTGTTGTTATTTTCGACCTGCTTTCCTGGCCTTCCTTATCGCGGGCATATAAAGCAGTTTCCAAAGGTGTGTCCAATTGCGGCACTGGTTCGTCGGTTATATTCCATTTTATCGTTTGGGGCGGGGTGCCGGTGCCGTCATAATGCCTGAGAATCCTGCCGGACTGCCGAATATTCAATTCCCATTTCTCAATTCCGGCTTCAGAAATAATCATTGGCGAGATTTCGATCACGGGCGGCGTGGCGGTTGTAGCGATTTCTTTCAATTCAACTGGCTTTAGGATATTAAAATCATTGGAATATAATTCCACTCTTTGATTTTCTTCCATACCGTCCGGCTCTCCGCTACGGCCGGGATTGTCCGGCAGGTTCTGCTTCTCGATTTTGATTCTTCTCGGGTCGATTTCCCAAATGTTCAGCAGATAATCTCTGGCCACACGGGCCCTTTTGCCGGAGAGGATTAGATTGTCCATTTCTTCGTCAGTATTATTATTGCAGCCGGTGATTACCAATTTAGCTTCCGGATTCTGTTGCATTCGCAGGGCAATAATATTTAATAATTCAGAATAGATGCCCAAAGTATTCCATGGCAAATCCGATTCGGAAAAACTTTTTGCTTCGCCGTTTGTAATCAGATGCAGTTTGGAGTCCGAAAGGGAACTGCTGCCTTTCTTGAAAAATATATAAGGCAGTAATGGAAAGCCCTCTTCGATTTCGATTTCTTCGATTACAATTGTAATATCCTCGGAAGCAACATCGTTGGCCACTGTGCCGTCCTTCTCAATTGCAATGGCTATCAGGTCCGTTTCAAGTTTTACGATTTTGGGAATATGCTTCTCATAATTTTCAGTTACCACGAGTCTTTCCAAATTTGCATCGGGCAGTTCCACATATTCTAATTCACCAACTGTTTTAATGTGGTTGATCTTATCCTCGTTCAGCCCGAAAACCGCAACGACCGTCGTGTCGCGAATATATACAGTATCGCGGATTGTAGGCAGAATCCTGGCGGGCATCACCGGCATCTTTAAAGCTATCCCCAAATGCAATGTAGATACGCTCCAGTCCACCGATGAGATATTTGTAAAGGGCAGGTTATATCTTATGTTGGGGACAAGAAAAGCGCTTTTCGATATTGGAAGCTCGTAGCCCAGGGCGGCCACGCCAAAAAACTGCATAGAATTAATTTCACGAATTTCAACGTCATTATATACGTTCTGCTTGAGCGAGCCATCCAGAAAAGTGGCATTCCCCGGCTCGATGATTTGCTCGTATTGGCTAACTGTTGACGATAATAAATAAGACATATTAAACCCGAGCGAACCTCTCAAGCCTTTATACAACATATAATTTACCACAGGCTCAAGCTGGAAGGCAGTTATTTTCGATTCCAGATAATGATCGACGAATACTTTCCGTTTGGATATGCCGTAGGGCGGAACGTTGGAAATTACTTCAACATTATTGCCGATGAATTGTTCTACCGTAAAATCGCCGCCAAGAGTAGCAATCCCAAGCCTTATCTCGGCACTGATTCCTTCGAGGCCGGTTAATTCATAGCCAGGGAATTCAATAAGCCCGCCAAATGAATACCCGAAACCATCGCCGCTTGTATACTTCGGACAGCAGCTGTATACTCCGGGCAACTCGCTGAAATTGCCTGAATGGAGATTGTAATTCACTCCGCCCCAGCCGCCAATATAATAAAGTGGTTCATCTGCGGCTGCTTCCGTATTGTTTCCTTCTGCCGTATCCCGGGAAACAGCCGGAATAAAGCCTATTGTCAGAATTAAGATTAGAAGGATGAGTCTTGATGATGCCATGAATATATTCCAATTCGGAAATAAGTAATGGTTATTTAATAATATGCACACGGTTAATATCTCTCCGCGACAGCGACTTATGAATTATATAATAACTGCCGCTCGTATAGCCCGACAAATCAACCTTAAATATATATATATTGCCGTCATTCAACCGGTGGTGCCATGATGACAACAGCGAACTGCTGCCGGTTACGTTCATTATTTCCAGCGAGTGCGGCCCGGATTCCAGGACTCTGATTTCGATCACCAATTCATCGCCGGCCGGGTTGGGGAAGAGGCTCATCTCGGGCTCGTCATGCACCAACAGCAGCCTGTCCTGTCCCTTCTCACATATAATAGTAGTAATACTGCCTGAATCCAATTCATAAGAACTGGCCAGCCCGAAGGTTTCCCAGGCGAATGAGTCTCCATAGAATTCAAGCGTGGAGCTCTTGACATAGCCGAGCAGGGTGGCCCCGATTAGTTCAGTCAGGATGCCTTTCTCGGATGAAATTTCCGCAGAATCGATACGGAATTTCATTCCCCTTATATCGGGAGCAACAATTTCATTGTATAGTATCCGGCCGCTACTGACCAACTCGGGGTAGAACACCGTCGAGTTGAACCGGACTTCGGCTTCAATATTATAAATAGTTATTGATTCGCCCGGTTCGGCATTGGTTATTCGGGCATATACGGGCAGCCGGAATGCGTCAATAGTTGGCAATACGGTTGTATCCGGCAGAGAGAATAGGACATTTGCCGAGGCTTTGCCATTGCCCCGCAGTAAGATTGAATTCGTTGCCGGAGGGCAATCATCCACTTCAATCGTAGCAAAAACAGTGTCGGTATATTCTATCTCGGCCAAGGGACTGAAATCAACTTCGATTACAAGACTGCTGTTCGGAAGCAGCAAGAAGTCCGAAATTGCCGGCGGAGTCAGAACAAATATTCCATCGCTTTTGGCTTGCCTTATGTCTATTGTTATGTCCCACTCGGTTTCGTTGCGGATAACCACCGAACCCTGGCCGGTCAATCCTATCGTAACCGTTCCGGCGTCATAAGGATTGGGCGAGGCATAGAATACCTTAACCGTTTTTCCTATCAAAGCCAAAGTGTCTGATTTATCTTGGCCTTCGGCCACATAATTGAATATTATGACTGCCTCTTTGTCGCCATCCGGAAAGCCGGCCGGATTAAACTTAACCCTGAAAAAAGCCGAGTCGGTGGGGATAATTGTCACCGGCACGGTATCCAAAGATTCGAATAAATCCCTGTCGGTTCCCTCAATCAGAATTTCATTGACAACAATATCCGAGGGGCTGCTGTTTGTTAATCGAAAGCTCATGGTGCTGCTGTCGCATGGCGTCAAAGTGCCGAAATCCAGAGTGTCGCCCGGATTAAATATCAGCCCTTCGAGCGCATTGGCTTTCACCCGGATATACAAAGTATCGTAACACGGCCTGTTAAAAGTAACCCTCACATTTAGGTCAATCGGCCCGGGGGACTGAAGATTAAGGTCAATATCAAAAATCTGCGAATCGCCATCGGAGGCGAATTCTCTAAAAGGCGGCGATATATTTACTCCCGGATGAGTTGTTTGGAATTCGCGAAGAGTCCGGGCAAGTTTCCCGTTATTTGTCATTGTCATTAGCAATGGGTAGTCGGTATTGAGTATCACATCGCCGAAGTCATAAATCGGAATAGTATCCGAATCGTCGAAAGCAAAGGTTAATCCTTCGATAAAACCGTATAATTTCAACTCATAATTCGGCTTGGCCTCGTCGTCGGTTTCAATAATAATTACTGCTGATTTCGGGCCGCTCGGGCCTTTCAATGCCAATGGGTTGAACCTTACCATCAGCGAAACAGATTCCCGGGGCCCTAAGGTGTTCGGCACCGGGATAGTCTGCGAGATGGAAAAATACGAGGCATCCGGCCCGGTTGGGTCGTTCACCTTAAGCAATGTCCTTGAATTTGTTTCATGGGTGTTAGTAATATATATTACACTGTCGGGGCTGACTTCACAATAGGGCAAAGTGCCGAAATCCACTGAATCGGCCGAGAATAAAAGTTCCGGCCTGCCGCCCACGCCGGATATGGCAGCGGCCAATGAATCATAGCACGACAAATTCCTTAATATGGAGTGAACATTTAATGTGTCAGCATATTGAGCCGGGCCGGTTGGGCTGAAGTCAATGTTAATATCGAAAGCAGCGCCCGGGGGCAGCACCACCGGCAATGGGGGAGTGGTGCCTGCTATGCTGAACGGCGGATTCAAGGGCAATATGTCGCCAGGGCCAATCTCGGCGGTTGCAGTTCCAATATTTCTTATCGTCAATGAATGGCTTGATGTGGTATTGACTCTGGTTTCGCCAAAGTCGGGGTTGCTGTCGAGAGTAAGGATTACATCAGTAATTTGCACCGCAACGGTTATCGTGTCAGCTATGTCCGGGCATTCTTCCAAGGCGATAATCAGAGTTGTGTAAACAAACCCCGTGGTGTCCGCACCACTAAAATTGCCTTTATACCTGATTTTGATTCGGGCCGAATCGATTCGTTCGGTTGCTTCGATATATGTCTTGCTGTAAAATACTTCAAAATCTTCGCTATTGTCTATCTCAGAAAAAACAATATTAACAGGTATCGACGATCGATTATGGAATGCGAATTCCCTTTCGTAAACAAAATCGTCACCGATGTTTTCCAAACACACTTCGCCAAGATAAAGTGTGTCAATTTCATCACTTGGGTCTAAGTCTGTCCAGAAATACTCCAGCGTGTCTATTTTAACGGAAAATTCAATTTCCCAGGGATTTTGCTTCCCACCCACATTATGAGGGATTTCGAGAAAGTCCCGCACTCTTACCTTATCGTCCGACTGAAATTCATATTTTACGACTACTTCAACCGAATCATTGCTTTGAACAAAAGTCTCATCCAATGGTTTTACTAGCGAGAACCCGGGCTGGGTGTTACGAAATCCGGCTTTGTCAAATTCCAGTTTCAGTATACCATCGGCGGGATTCTTAATGCTTACGGTATCGTAAACTTCGCGGCTGGCGCAAGTAAGGATTGTAGTAGTAAGAATTTTGGCAGAAGCAATATCGGGGAATCTTGGAATTATCAGAATATTGGCAGCTGCCTGCGACATCACGAAATCCGGCTGCGTGGTATATTCTTCATTCGATGGATTCGTAACGGCGTTGACGGCCACAAGATAATATATCGAATCATTAGTCGGAATTACGAGATGAGCTTTCCATTTATTTAATGAAGTATTGGTTACAGAATCATCATGCAATTTAAACCAATTGCCGTTCCCGGGTTTTAAATAGACAGATATTAAGTCCGAGATTCCGCGGTCCCGCGAGCGTGAGCCGGTAATAATATGCGATTTGGGCAAAAACACAGTAGTGTCTGTTGTTAATCCTCTGTAAGTAGATGCATTGGTTGTCAAATAAGTCTTGCCCCCTTCATTTGGCAAGTCCCACCTTATTCGGCCCGGCCCGCCTTTATTATTATCGCTAAGCTGGCCGCCGTGAATTTCGACCAGCAGTCTGGATACAACCAGCTTGGACTGCAAAACAACCGATCCGCCGGAGCCGCTTCCACCCGCACTTGACCCCCCGTCGGCTGGCTTTCCGGCCTGGCCGTTGGCTTTAATTCTTAATGTATCCATACTGCTGCCGAAGATTCTAATGGCTCCGCCGCCGCCGCCGCCATTGCCGGAGCAGCCATTGGGGAAAAATTGTGGATTGCCGCTTGCACCGCCCGATCCGCCTGCAATAGGCACTATCATATTATTGCCAATAACTTGCCCGCTATTGGAAGCAACCCCGGCCTGGGCATTGCCGCCCGATCCGCCGGGTTGATTCTGAGGCACTCCACTCCCACCGCCAAATCCTCCCGGCGGGTCGCAATAATAGCCATCTCCGCAACCAGTGCCGGATGTTCCGAACGGATGGCCTGTGCCGCCGCCGGCAGATTCATAAGCCAAAGTCGATGTGCCGCCCGGCACTCCGCTCAGGCTTGCTCCTCCTGTCCTGCTGTCCACCTGATTGCTGCCTGTTCCTATGCCCGGAGTTTCTCTTTGGTAATTTAGTAAAAAGTTCAATCCGCCGGGGCCGCCGCCCGTAAATCCATTGCCACCTTCCCAGGGCGACCCCGAAATGTCACAATATCTACCGCCGGCACCGCCGCCTCCCGGGCCGCCATCTCTGCTATATGCACCAACATCTATTATCGTATTGCCTCTGCCTCGGATTGGGCCTTTGGATAATATAATCAACGGGAGGTAAGCCTGATTGCCCGGCGTATTTGGGTCGCAGTCGTTGGTAGATATATCGTATGTTTTGTTGCCAAGGATCATCGAATCCACCAACATTGCTCCACGCGGCGAACGAACCCCCAAACCGCCCTCGCCTATCTTTCCATCGGATAGCGAAGATACATCTCCGAAAGTATATGGCTTTACAATGTAGAAATTAACCGTGTTGGTAATGGTTCCCCTATAGTTTACTCTGAATGGGATTACATAACTGCCTTGTAGTTCATTCCACAAGGCTGAATTAGGATTTGCATTGGGGTGAACAAACACCTGAGTGGAAATCATCCTTCCGTTCCAGCTCACAATCAGCGGGCCGAAAGTTACAAGAGCCGAATCGCCGGGACGGCTAAGGACAATCGTCAGGTCCCCGCCCGGATTGTTCATATAGATGCCATCGCTTCCGAATTGGCCGGCCTCATCGTGCGGGCCGATTATCTCGATATATACATTAATTCCCGGCGCCCCAATGTCGGGGATAATGTATGAAATCTGAGACTGTAACGAGCTGATACTAAAAAATATTAAGAATACGACTGGCTTAATGAAGCTTTTCATTAATTCCTCCAACCTGCTGCAGTTGATTTATAATCGATATTTTCTTACAATAGTCCATTTGGAACAATAGCGATAAACTATGAAAATCAGTGTCTTTCAGACAATATCTGAATTTGTGGATATTTCAGTATATAATATAAGAAGAAGTTGCATTAAATTCCATTAATTTTATCAAATATCTAACGGCTTTCTGGGGTCGGCTGCCGGGCTCTAAGTATTAGGCTATGGATCAGGAATAAATTGCTGAAAGCTATAGATTGTGGCAATATATTCATGTTTCATACATACGGTTGAACTCCTGCTATCCGGTAATAAATAAACAACTGCCGAAGTAGATATTAATGCCAAATCGAAAGTATATGAATTCTATGCTATGACAAATCCTAAATATTTGATATTTTACTTTCCAAAATTAATCTGATTATCTTTTTTTCATTTATGAACAAACATCATATTAGGGTGTGCATTCTGCTTGCCCTTATTTCTACATCCATCTCTTGCGACATTAAGAAAGAGAACCCTCCTGAGAAAACTATTGATTCGGTTTCGGTTGAAACCCTGCCGGATCAGATAAGTTGGGATTTCGAGGCCATTTTTGTCGATTCGTCATTTACAAAGGCAATTCTCAATGCCAGGAGGGCACGAATATATAACGACCGCAAGGAAACACTCCTCGACAGCGGCTTGCGGGTTGAATTCATGTCAAAGGCATCTGGCAAAAGAGTCAGCCTGCTCACGGCCGATAGTGCGCGAATAGACGACAACACTAAGAATATGCTCGCCAGGGGAAATGTATACGTTATTTCGGACAGCTCGAATACAACACTTGAAACATCCCTGCTGGAATGGGACCAGAAAGCACAGAAACTATATTCAACCGAATATGTGAAGATTGTTTCGCCGAATGAAGTGATAACCGGTATAGGTTTCGAATCGGACCCGAATTTGAATAATTACAAAATTAAAAAAGTAAGCGGAGAACAAAAATGAAGCAAATGTTGATTGCAGGCAATTGGAAGATGAATACAACCAGCATCGAGGCCGAGAAACTATGCGGATTGATTGCTGGCGGGTTGATGAAAATGCCAAGAATTGATGTGAAGATACTGGTCTGTCCGCCGGCGGTTAATATATCTAATGTTGGCAGAGTGATTAAAGGTTCTCGCATTTCTTTGGGGGCGCAGAATTGCCACTATGAGCGAAAAGGAGCATATACCGGCGAAATTTCTGTCTCTATGTTGTCTCACCTCGGTTGTGAATATATCATTGCCGGGCATTCCGAAAGAAGAGCTTACTGTGCCGAGACCAACGAATTAATCAATAAGAAAGCAGTAGCGATATTATCCGGCGGGTTAATTCCCATTATTTGTATCGGGGAATCGCTGGAGCAAAGAAAGGCCATGCAAACTTTCGAGATTCTTGAGAATCAACTGAACGAATGCCTCTATGGCTTTGCTGAATCTGACATGGAGAACATTGCTGTGGCCTACGAGCCGGTGTGGGCTATTGGAACTGGCGTGGCGGCTTCCGTGCGGCAAGTAGATGAAGCCCATAATTGGATCAGGAATTATTTGAACAATGCAATCGGAGCCGGAGCTAATAATACGATTTTGCTCTACGGGGGCAGTATGAACGCAGACAACGCAGGGGAATTGCTTCGGCTCGAAAATGTTAATGGCGGCCTGATTGGCGGGGCTTCGCTCACGGCCGATTCTTTCCTGTCAATTATTCACGAAGGCCAAAACGCTATTCGAATGTAAATGAAATTTTCTTTGCCTAATATATTAAGCCTTACACGAATAGTATTAGCCCCGCTGATATTATATCTGATAGTTGAAGGCAGCTTCGCAAGCCTTGTTTATGCTGTCATATTATTTATTATCGGCGCTTTGTCCGACTTTTTCGACGGCTGGGCGGCCCGGAAAATAAAAGATGTAACGAGTTGGGGCAAATTCTTCGATCCTTTGGCCGATAAGTTTCTTATAACCGCCGGATTCATCGCTTTTGTTGTCCTCGGCATCCTTCCGCTTTGGATGATCCTTATTATCGTTCTGCGGGACATATTAACAACAGGTTTCAGGTTCTATTCAAAGAAGGTTTCCGCTCAAATATCAACATCCGGCTCCGCCAAATGGAAGACATTGATTCAAATGCTCTTCATCTCATATATCCTTGTACTATTGCTATTGCTTAGGTCCTCCGACGATAAAATTGTTATCGGATTTTGGGAATACATGATTTGGGATTCGCCGGTGAATTATTTCGTAATGCTGCTTATTACATTATTTACAGTGTGGACGCTGGTTGAATATTTATTTCGCAACAGAGCCATGATTGCCGATATGATTTTGGCAGCCCGGGGCTCGCGTCGAATAAAATACGGTATAGTAAGTTTATTCGGAATTGGTTTCATTCCTTTTGCCCCCGGCACTTTCGGAAGTGTGGTGGCATTGTCGGTGCTGCTATTGCCGGATAGCATCAGATTCCCCGCCATTCTGGGAATACTAATTGCAGCAATAGCGCTGGCCTTTCCATTAATCAAAGAAGTTGAAAGGAGCGCTGGCCCTGATCCCGGTTTTATTGTTATCGACGAGGCCATAGGGGTTTGGCTGTTGTTTTTGTCGCCATATATTCCTATGAATTTAACCTGGATTATTATTGGTTTTTGCTTATTCCGCCTGTTCGATATAATAAAGCCATTCCCAATAAACAGGATTAATGCTAAGAAGGGGGCTTTGTATGTAATAGCCGATGACGTTGTGGCGGCAATATTGGCATCGATAATTCTACATTTATTTATACTTGCCTCCCGAATAATGCCATTTGCATTGTTATGGGCCGGAGAATAGGCAATAAAAAGCGTAAAATGGCTAATTCTGAGAAAATTCGCATATCTTGAATTTAAGGCAATAACGTCTGATTCATCGCTTGACAGCCTCATAACCACTGATATTTGAAGAAATATTAATTTTTTTAATGAAAAAATGATAATTAACGATATATTAAGAAAAAATTCCTTGCAAACATAGAATAAATCTTATATTTTGCATTTGTGAACCTTCTATTAACCTTTCTCATATTATAGGGAGTAGCTAATGAGTATGAACAAAACTCAGCTGATTGATGCAGTTGCCGGCGATACAGGCATGACAAAAGTAGATAGCGAAAAAGCTATCAAAGCCACGATTAACGCTATTTCGAGCGAACTCAGTGGTGGCGGAAGTGTTACTTTGATCGGATTCGGCACTTTTTCTGTTTTCGCACGTTCGGCAA
Organism: Bacteroidota bacterium; assembly: GCA_024278075.1. Classification (GTDB taxonomy): domain Bacteria; phylum Bacteroidota; class Ignavibacteria; order Kapaibacteriales; family UBA2268; genus JAJRTW01. The sequence continues at coordinate 10,647 of JAJRTW010000074.1, forward strand.
GGGAAGGCAAAAACCCGCGGACTGGTGCTTCGATTAAAATTCCGGCAAAGAAAGTTGCTAAATTCAAACCCGGGAAAGCTCTTTCCGATTTAGTAAACAAATGATTATGAAGAAATAATTTAATGAATAATCTTTCCTGTGAATAATCTTTCCTGTGAATAATTTCTTTAAAAGCCGTTCTTTTGAGCGGCTTTTTTGTAATTTTGTACAGTTAATTGTTAATATTATTGCGGTTCATTCCTAATATATGACTAATCAATCTGCACTGTCCAAGCCATATCTTCTTGAAGCATCTGACCTTACAAAAGAAGACGTTTTTCGTATATTCGCTCAGGCTCAATTCTATATGGACGACTACGAAAAAGGTAAGAAATACGACGACCTGAAAGGGTTGACAGTGGCACTTGCCTTCTTCGAGCCGTCCACCCGTACCAAGCTGTCGTTCGAGCTGGCTGCCAAAAGGTTGTCGGCCGATACTTTCTCATTCCAGGCCTCTTCCAGTAGTTTGACTAAGGGCGAATCCCTGATAGATACTCTAAGGACAATCGAGGCCATGGGCGTTCATATATATGTGGTCAGGCACGGCAATTCCGGTGCTGCCAAATTCCTGCAGGAGAATACCAGCGGTGTGGTTGTGAACGCCGGAGATGGCAAACACGAGCATCCCACGCAGGCAATATTGGATGCCTTTACTATCTACCGCCATTTCAGCAAATTTGAAGGCCTGAGAGTCACTATTATTGGCGACATTCTTCACAGCCGTGTTGCCCGCTCGAATATTATTATGCTGAAAACTCTTGGTGCCGAGGTGAGGCTTTGCAGTCCGGGAACCCTGCTCCCGAGGCATAAGAACATTTGGGAGGTTGAATATATCGACAATGTCGATGATGCGGTGGAATGGTCTGATGTTCTTCTGGTGCTTCGCCTTCAGCACGAAAGGATGAAATCGGGAATTATTCCGTCGGTCAGGGAGTTCTCGAAGTATTATGGCGTTACCCTGGAGCATTTCAGTAGAAAACCCGAGATGATACTTCTGCACCCGGGGCCGGTGAATTATGGGATTGAACTTGAATACGAAGTCAGTTCCTATCCGAATTGTTTGATTGAGACTCAGGTGACTCACGGCGTGTTTACACGTATGGCGCTATTGGCTCTGCTGGCACGGAAATACAAGTGATTAATGCAAGAGATGTGTTAAGCATACTATGACGTATCGCATGAATTGTCATTCCCGCGAAAGCGGGAATCCAGTATTCCATACACAATCAGGTTATATCAAGATGGATTCCGGCTCTTCGGCCGGAATGACAGATCAGATGAACCGTCATAGTATGCCTGACACGACACAACTTTTCAATTTTCAATTACCAAACGAGTTGCCTTTTGTCTAAAATTTGGACTCTGATAGATATTGTGCGGTGGGGGACGGAATATTTTCAGAAGAAGGGTGTGGATTCGCCGAGGCTGACAATAGAACTTTTGCTGTGCAAAGTAATGAACATCAGCAGAATTGAAATCTATTCCAATTTTGACAGCCCGTTGAAGCAGGTTGAACTTGACGAGCTGAGGGATTATGTAATCCGCCGCGGCAAGCGTGAGCCGCTTCAATATATAGTTGGAGATGTTGATTTTTTAGGATGCCGCATTGAAGTTAATCCTTCCGTTTTAATACCCCGCCCCGAAACCGAATTGCTGGCCGAAAATATACTGCAATCAATCAAACATAAACACGGGCAAATCAACGTTTTGGACATCGGCACCGGATCGGGCTGCATAGCGATTGCTCTTGCAAAATCACTGCCGAATGCCACAATAACAGCTACCGATAAATATGATGAAGCACTTAAGTTAGCTGCCCGAAATTCTGAATTAAATAATATAACCAATATAAATTTCATTAAAAACGATATATTGAGGGAAAAACATATCGGCCAATATGGCCTGATTGTCTCCAATCCGCCTTATGTGTCCGAGATTGATTTTGCCGGTCTCCAGCCGGAGATTATTGGCTACGAACCACGCTTTGCCCTTACCGATGATTCGCATGGACTTTCGTTTTACAAGCGGTTTTCTCAGATATTCGATTCGTTATTGTCAGAGAATGGGAAATTCTGGCTTGAGATCGGAATGGGGCAACACGAAAAAATTGAAAGCATGTTCGCATCTAATGGATTTGTAACTAAATCATTAACAGATTTGTCTAATATAGTGAGGTTTATTTGCGGCGAAAGATCTGGGCAGTAATAATAGAATCATAATATCGTGTCCGGATGAATACTTTTTTCGTTAATTATTTTTAGAAATATATATAAGAATAGTGAAAATTTTATTAAATTTGATATTGTGAAAAAAGTAAAAACGGGAATAAAAAGCATTAATGTCCCAAATTAGGATAGAACAGCATAAAAGCGGTGTAATCTTTTATATGAAAGGCCAGTTTGTCGGAGGTGATGAAACTGACCGGCTAAGAAAACTGGTTAATAAAATCTCCGAGGCGGACAACAACAACCTGATTTTAGATATGAAAAAAGTAACATATCTTAATTCAACCGCACTGGGAGTGCTTATATCGGGGAACGCCGGCTTTGTGAAACGCGAAGGCAGGATGATTATTTGTAATATCAGCAAATCTTTGGAAAATATATTCGTTATTACCAAATTGATAAAGGTATTTACTATTAAAGCAACCTTAGAAGAAGCAATAAATTTAATTTCAAACTAATTATAGCGAAGGGATTTTATGAAAAACTTTTTTAATATCATCGTAATTGCATTATCATTGCTTGCGGCATATTTGATATATTACTTGTATATGGGTGCCCCGAGCGGTTTTCTCGATCCGCTTGTAAAGCATCAACCCAAGCCCGGGGATGTGGCGGCAATGATATATACAGGCGGCCCGTTGGTTGGGCTGCTGATTGCATTTATTATTATAGCCATTACCTTTGTTTTCGAAAGATTGTTCTCAATCAGCAAGGCCAAGGGCAAGGGCAATCCGGAAGTATTCCTAAAGGCAATGATCGATGACCTCGCTGCCGGCAACTTGGATGGAGCTCTTGCAAAATGCGACAAACAACGCGGAAGTGTTGCCAATGTTATGCGTGCTGCTATTTCACGGTTCACCGAAATTGAAGACGACCCGAATTTCACAGGGCAGAAGAAAATTTCCGAAGTTCAGCGCTCAATTGACGAAGCGATGAATCTTGAAACTCCGCTGTTAGAAAAGAACCTCGTTATTCTTTCGACTATTGCTTCTATCTCAACGATGGTCGGCCTGCTCGGAACAACGCTTGGCATGATCCGTGCGTTCCAGGCATTAGCTTTGAGCGGGACAGTGTCTGCCACTCAGCTTTCGCTTGGCATCTCCGAAGCTTTATATAATACGGCCGGCGGCCTTGCCGGAGCCATTATAGCTATTATTGCATATAACTTCTTTACAACAAAAGTAGATAATTTCGTGTACATGATAGACGAAGCTATCTTAAACGTAACGCAGATTTTCACTACAAGAGTTAAAAAATAAATTAATTTCATATTTATTAATAATAGTATGAGACTTCTGAAAAATAGACATATTGTCATTCCCGTGAAAACGGGAATCTAGTATTCATGTGGGAAATGGATTCCTGCTTTCGAGGCTGTGTGAAAAGACCCGGACATTGTCATTCTGAACTTGTTTCAGAATCTATAAGCCAGTATTCATGCGGTG
>JAJRTW010000075.1 GCA_024278075.1 Bacteroidota bacterium
CCTGCCCCTACATTAGTTTGTTTCAGCTTGCAAGAATGTAAGCATATCGAAACGTAGGGGACGGTTCCAAACCGCCCCGATAGATGACTGTACTTTATATTGGCGTTTTCTTTTTCGGGCAGGTTGCGAACCTGCCCCTACATTTACATAATCCGAGGTGTGAAAACACACGAGGTGTGAAAACACACGAGGTGTGAAAACACACGAGGTGTGAAAACACACGAGGTGTGAAAACACACGAAGAATGAAAACACACGAAGTGTGTGATTACTTCGATAATTCTTCCAGTTGTTTCAGCAGATCATTAGCTATCTCGATTACAGATAATACGGGTTCCATCGTATTCATATCCACCCCAGCTTTCAAAAGAGTAGGGATGGCATAATCGGTTTTGCCCGATTTCAGGAAATTCAGGTATTCATCGATTGCGGCCTGCCCCTTGTTCAGCATATTCGAAGCTATTGCCTGAGCCGCCGAGAAACTTGTAGCGTATTGATAGACATAGAAATTATAATAGAAATGATGAATTCTTGGCCAGGAATATTGTTCTTCCACATCCACCACCATCTCATCTCCCCAATACCTTTGATAGAATTCACCAAATATTTCAGCAAATCTATCCGTAGTAATTGCTTCGCCGTTCTGAATTCTTGTCTGTACATCCAACTCAAATTCGGCGAATCTTATCTGGCGGAAGAATGTTCCTTTAATATTATTTAATGCCGTTTCGATAAGCACAAGTTTTTCTTCTTTGGAGTTAGAATTTTCAAGTAGATAATGCAGTAACAATGCCTCGTTGGTTGTCGAAGCTACTTCTGCCAGAAATATTGGATAGTCCGCGTAGGGGTATTCCTGATTGTTAATGGTATACCACGAGTGCATATTATGCCCCATTTCGTGGGCTAGTGTAAACACATCGTTAAGAGTATAGCCCCAATTCATCAAAACGTAGGGGTGAATACCCTTAACTGCCCCGGTCGAATACGCTCCGTTTCGCTTGCCCTCGGTTTCATAGAAATCAACCCAGCGGTTATCAAAGGCGTATTTCAGGTTCTTGATATAATCCTCACCCAATGGTTTCAATGCTTCAAGGCAAAGCTCCATTGCTTCGTCGGGAGAATATATTTTTTGGACTATTGAATAAATATTGACATAGACGTCGTAAGGATGCAGCTCGTCCAGCCCCAGAAGCTCTTTCTTCAATTTACCCCATTTCTGCAATGACTCCATACCGATGTTTGCGGCAATAAGTAGATTCGTATATACGAGGGTTGGAATATTATTGACGTCCAGCTCTGCTTCAAGGGTCGAGGAATAACCTCTTGATTTACTCCGAAAAATCTTAGCTTTGATACTGCCGTTATAATTGGCCGCCAGGAAGTTTTTATTGTCCATGAACGGAACGTAAATCGCTTTATACGCCCTCTTCCGGTAGTCTCGGTCGGGCGACATCATTGCGCTGTAATATCGAGCCGGCGACATTTGGATATCATTGCCATTTTCATCTTTAATCGTTGGGTATTTAATATCGGCTCCGGTGAACATACGATAGGTGTTCATAAACGAAGCCTCGACAGGGGTGGCATAAGCCAATATTTTTTCCTGGTCCTTGTCAAGGGTGTGCTCTTTGCCGCGGATAATATTATCCAGAAAATGCTTATAATGATTTAATGCCTTGTTCTTTTTCAGAAATCCCCACAATTTATCTTCCGGAATGTCAAGAATCTCGGGCGTTACGAATGATGATTCCGAAGAGAGTTTATTGCCAAGGTTCATTGCCCTTTCGAACATTTCCTGATATTTCGAATCCCGAAGGTCAAGGTCTTTGCTCAAAGAAGCATACATCCTTAGTTTTTCGAATTTAGTCGAGATTTCTTCTTCAAACTTGAAATATGCAAGCATATTATCAGCGGACAGCCCTAATTGGCCTTCATAACTTTCAATTTTACTTATTATCGTCTCAACTTCAGAAAAATCTAGTTCCCACGATGCTTCGGAATCGTAAATATCATTCAGGTTCCATTTATATTTATCGGCGATTTCACTGCGAATGGGAAGTTCCCCGCTTTCGCCTTTAGAGTCCGGCAGTGGTGATTCCATATTCTCGGAATATGCACCACTATTCGATAAAAAAGTTATTGCCATAATCGCTATTAATCCTATTAGTTTATTAATTCTTCTGTTAATCATTATTATTCCTTTTTGAAATTATTTATTAATCGTACTATATATACTTCTAAATATCAATAGGGTAGTTATTCATAAATTAGGTCACAAGTGTCCGGTTAAAAAGCAGCCAATTTGTGATATTGGCAGTAACAAGCTCCTTATAGCCTATATTGTGCTAATAGGGATGCGATTCTTGAATTAGTGAAATATAATATCTAAACTTGTTATTCCGGACTTGTTGAGCTTACGAAATCCCGCTATCGGGAATCCGGAATCCATATCAATATGGCCACATACCCCGTGAATACTGGATTCTGATACGAGTTCTGCAATGACAATCATAATATTCATGTACATATTATGAGTGGTTCTCATTTTTAACCGTACACTACTGAAATTAGGTTTATTATATTTAGATCATTGCCAATCTCCGATTTGGGAATGCAATTCTAACCCTAAATACACTGGTGCTAACTCTAAAAAAGAAATTGAGGCTGTTTCTTAATATACAGACAAGACATAGTATTATTACTAAAGATATTCGATATTAACCGGGCAGTATTGTCAAGAGATTTAGTTATTGCTTATAATTCCAACAGGCCAGAAATTCATTTCCGGCATGAACACCAGGTTCTTTTTTCACGTTAATATCGACATCTCGGTTAATCTGAAATTACAATATATTATAAAAAAACTGCCATTCAAAACGGTAAAATATTCGGGCGGGAAGCGACAGGGGAATTATTATCCTGAACTGTCACTTTGCTGTACGTTCTGCTTTCCAAACACTAATCCTCCAATCTCGGATGTGATAACGCCAAGCAACAGGATAGCTCCTCCGGTTAGCTCGCGGCCGCTGAGAACCTCGTGGATAACCACTACTGCAATTATACTTGCAAATACTGGCTCCAGCGAGAAGATGATTGCGGCTTTCACCGGTGTTGAAAATCTCTGGACGGACGTATGGATAAGCGTCAGTATGAAAGAGGCGATTATGCCGTTGTATGATAAAGAGATTATCAAGGTGGGGGAGATGTCGATTGTGAAGCTGCCGGATTCGAAGACGGCAAAGGCAATGACTGAAACAAACAAGGCCGCTGCGAGCTGGATGAACACAAGCCGGATAGTGTGAGCAAAGCCCTCCCGGCCGCGAGTGAATACGTCCATGTAAGTGATATAAAATGCCCAGAAGAAGGTAGATATTAGTGTCAGAACATCGCCCGTGTTCAGATTGTCGAAATCCGGATTGGTGAACAACCAAAGTCCGAATGTAGCGATTATCACTCCGATCTTTGCCCAAAGCTGAATCCTGCGGCGCTCCACAAGCCAGAATACGAATGGGACGATTGCTACTGTGACGCCGGTAATGAAAGCAGATTTATTGACTGTGGTCAGCTTCAGACCATAGGTTTGTAATACAAATCCGGTGCCGAATAATAACCCAAGCACCACACCATGGACGAAAGTGGTTTTATCAATTTTGCGGATGTATTTTCCGAAGAATATGTATGTAATTAAAACCGCTATAGTAAAGCGAATCGTTATGTAGAGGAAGGGCGGGCAGTAGTCAAGGCCGAATTTGGTGAATGTGAACGTTCCGCCCCAGATCAGGGTAACGAGCAATAAGTATGATTCTGCTTTCCAGGGTTTCATCCGGTTTTGCCTAAATAATAATGGGTTATTCCGGAGGATTTTCTTCGGATGGCGGCTTCACTTCTTCTTTACCTTCAGCTTTTTTCTCTTTAACTTTTTCTTCTGTTGCATTGTTATTTTTATCGGGATTATTTATATCGGGATTATTTATATCGGGATTATTTTTATCGGGATTACTTTTATCGGGATTACTTTTATCGGGATTATTTTTATCGGGATTATTTTTATCGGGATTATTTTTATCGGGATTATTTTTATCGGGATTATTTTTATCGGGATTATTTTTATCGGGATTATTTTTATCGGGATTATTTTTATCGGGATTACTTTCGTCAGGTTTATTGGTTTCAATTTCGCCTGCCGGGTCTGTCGATATTGTTGTCGGAACGGCGGGGCCGGGATTCTCAATTACTTCAACAGGCTTATTGTCCAGCTTTTCCAGATTGTCCTTAATAAGGTCAATATTCAGTTTATCCTCTTCGGCCTGAAGTTTTCTTTTGGCTTCTTCCTCTTCGGCCAGTTTCAGAGCTTTTTTTCGCCTTAACTCGTTATAATTCACAGTAGCGATTAGCTTAACTCCCGGGCGGATAACCCCACGTGCCCGCAGAGTATCCTCGGCATATAAATACCTTTCCTTGTTCCGCAGCCCCCATCGCGAGGCTTCCGGTATTTGCGAGTAGGGGATTAATGCCTCCTCAACCTGCATTGGATTTTCCGGCAGATCCAGCCATACATCTTTGTTATTTGCAAGGTCCAACCACGGGCCATATTTCTTCCGCGAAAAATCGAAATTATCTATAATCAGAACTGGTGTGCCACTCATGGGAATCTGCTTTCTGTTAGTGTCGAATTTAACACCTTCTCCCCAATAATACAGCCACTTGGCATCACTCATAAACTGGCGAATACAAGAGTGGGAAGCAGGCCGGCCCGGCATGGAGAATTTATGGAAAGCGCTGCCCGCTGCTGCATGGAAATTCCAATTATAGGGCATGTGCCAGTTACTGTCCAAAGACGACCGCCTGTCCTTTTCCTTCCAGACAAGTGCATACCGCCCCGGGTAGGATGGTGTGCGCTGCTTGCCGCTGTTAACGGCTGCCAATCGAATGATTCTGCCGTATTCGTAGCAGGCATACGAGAGGTAAGCATTTGATATTACGATAATCTTCGGCAAGTCCGCCGCCCCGGGATAGTAAGGCGGGAACACGGAATATGCGCGCATATCGGCTATGACTGAATCAGGAACAATAACAGTATCCTTTATTCTGACATACCGGAGTTCTTTCCTGTTCAGCGTTGTAAATGCTTTATGAGCCGATAGATTCTTAGATTTATATGCATATTTCGACCTTATCTCTTTCAGCTTTTTGTAATTTTCAATATATACGCGTTGGTAGTTTATTAGTGGAAAAACATCATTCTCTGCTATTAGTTTAGCATTGCGGACAGAGTCCACGTTGATAACTACAACCACGCTATCCTCAAGCGGTGTTGAGTTATCGCCGGCTTCAATTCCGCAGCCGCCGACAGCAACTGCTGCTATCAGAAAAATTATTAAATATTTAGTATTGATTGCAAATTTCATAATTAACTAATTTCATCACACCTCCTTCCCAAATTCCGATTTGGGAAGGAGATAACTTATACTGAAAATTTCTTCCCAAACCGGAATTTGGGAAGGAGGAACTATCATCTTTCAATTCTCAATTCTCAATTCTCAATCTCCCAAAGCTCTTAAAGCATTCCGCGCCGCTTCGATAGTTGGCTCTATAGCCAGTTCGTTACCCACGGCTCTCTGAAGCCACAGATCAGGCGTTAGCCTGCCCTGCACACACATTCTCTCAAGTTCAAGGGCAAAGCTCTTGCCCTCAAGGTGCTGCTCAATCTGCAATTCAATCAAATGCCCGATTGGGTAAGCCGACAGATACAGCGGGTAATCAATCATATGCGAATAAACAGCAAGGATAGGCGAATCCTTAATGCCAATCACCTGGGCAAAATACTCATTCCATACATCAACAGCAATATCAATCACTGCTTTTTTCAATTCCCCGGCAGTTGCATCCGGGTTGGAATATAGCCATTTCCACACACGCATATCCACCACCGATACGCCCATTATCTCGTAAGTCGACCAGAAATTGTCTAATATATCAAGATGATTTTTTATTGGATTCTGCTCGGACAGGTAAAGCAAATCGAGGTCACGCCTCTGGAACACAAATGCCATTGCCTCGGTGAATGCGGTATTTGGCACGCCTTTCATCATATAGTAGTCCACATCATACAAACTAAGAGTCTGCTCCACATTATGCCCGAATTCATGCACGGCAATATTATATCCCTTATAGTCCATTCCCTCGGGGCCGATACGTGTTCGCAAATGCGACAGGCCCGACCTGGACTCGGCGCCCCAGGCATGGCCGGCACCGCGGGATGGGTCGACCACCACTTTAGACGAGATATATTCAGCCCTTTCCGGTGTGAAGCCCAGCTTTGTCAGTATTACCGGCAGATCGGCCTTGAATGCTTCGGGTGAGGGGTATTTAGCCTGAGTTATTTCGTTTAGATTATCTTCGCTGATATTACTTCTGGCCTTGAAACCGTCGTACCAAATATCGAAGGGCCGCAAGTCCCTGCCCAGGCGTTTTTTGATTAATCCGGCTACTTGCCCGGCCAGCGAATCGGAAATAAATTCGATGAATAAATCCTCGACCCGCTCCTGAGGCATTTCCATTTCCTCGTCGAATTTCCTTTGGATGTAAGTCGGGTAATGCGGGCTAAATTCATCAATATTGCGAAGTGCATGGAAGTTATTCAGTATTTGTAAATACCTAGTACTGTCCTCCTGTTCAAACTTAATTTCCATTCCGTCTTTGTACATTTTATTCGTCTTGGGATCCCATGTGAACTCATTGCCGTTAATCATGGGCTTGGGGATTTCCTGGGTGATTATCCTTGTCATAACGTCATAAATCATTTCCTGCCGCTCCAGCCCGCCTGCCCGGCTATACTGCGATTTCAACTCATCCCGGAGGCCCCAGTGAGTAATTAGCTTCAGATCTTTCGGGAACAAAGTATCGCCGCTGTCATTAAGCAGATTGCCCATATAGATATTATACTCGGAGATATAATTATCGGCATTGGTCATGGATTCGGACAGCTTTTGCTTCAATTCCGCCGGAACGCGAGAGATAAACATATCGCCCAAACGAACATAAGCCCATTCTTTGTTGCTCCAGTCCATGCCCAATATCTCTTTCTCTTCCAAGCTATAGAAGGGGAAGTTAAGTGCAATGAAGAAAGCAATTTTATTGCCGAACATATCATCGGCTACGTGGGCGGAGATGTCGTAGGCCCCGAACATATTGTCAATCAGCGTGATCTCGCCTTGGTCCAGATGCAGCATTTCCTTCAGGCCGAGCGTTATTTCATTTAGATTTCCATTAATTATTTCGAAATTTACAGTAATTTTATCGAAGTCTGAGTTCAACTTATTTTCGTCAGAGATAAAATTATTCATTACAAATTTCTCGAAATCATCAGGGCTGCCATCTGATAGTCGCCACAACCCGGCGGTTTGCCGCAGTCCCCGCCGAATGCGCGATTCGAATTGGTTGCCATGATTCTTTATCAATGTGTCGACAATCCGGCTGATGGTCCCGCCCGTAATTTCAGTCATACTCTTTACCTCGATAGGTTCGTCATTTTCATAATTCTTTGTCAAATCACAGCTGGCCATAACAATTCCGGCCAAAATTAAAGCGATAGTTGAGATAAGAAGTAATAATTTGCTCATAACTTTCTCATTGTTGTATTACTATAATGGATTTAACAGAATTCCAAATATAGCAATAAGTTTGAAAACAGACTATGAAAATTCCTATATTGCTGTTAGCATTATTTGCATATAACTCTGCGAATTGATTAAATTTGTATGTGTGCATTCCTGTGTTTACAGTAGTGTCCGGTTAAAATACGGATAATAAGTGATATTCGCGGTAGCAATCTCCATTTTGACCTATATCGTGCTGATTTGGATGCGATTATAGATATAGCGAAAAAATAATACTAAAGCTGTCATGCCGGACCCCGATC
>JAJRTW010000076.1 GCA_024278075.1 Bacteroidota bacterium
TCATTCCGGACCCCGTCCGGAATCCATCTTAATATAGCCACATAGCACGTAAATACTGGATTCTGAAACGAGTTCCGCAATGACAAATCATAATTATTAGGTATAAATTAGGAACGTCTCTCATTTTTAACCGGACACTACTGGTTAATAATTATAAAATATTTAGAAAAGATACTTTCTGGAATTGGAAATAATCCAAGAACACTATTGCAACTATTCGCCGAAAAGGTCAGTATCTTAGTCAACTTATTGCTAAATTTTCCTCGACAAATGATATAGCCTAATTAATTGCAAAACAAAGATTTGCGTGAAAATTACATCCCCAAATCGGAATTTGGGAATGAGATGATTATACTAAGTCTATTTATGAATAGCAACATTAAACTATATTTTTCAATCGAAACACCCGATTTCACGCGATATAACCAACCTTTGAATTTCGGATGTGCCCTCGCCTATTTCAAGAAGTTTCTGGTCGCGATAGAAACGCTCAGCGTCATATTCCTTCATCAGGCCATAGCCGCCGAGAATCTGAACGCAATGGTTCGCCGCCATATGAGCCAATTCCGAGCAGTTTAGCTTGGCGATTGCCCCCTCTTTGGTAATCCTCTCATTTCCGTCGAGCATCCTGCATACCTCATATAGATAGGGCCGGGCATGGGCAATCCCAACTTCAATATCGGCCAGCTTATATGCAATTGCCTGATGCCTGGCTATCGGCTTGCCAAAAGTTTTACGCTGTTTGGCATAATTAAGGGCATACTCGAAAGCGCCCTGCGCCAGGCCAAGTCCCATAGCCGCAATCGACAGCCTGCCATTGTCCAAAGTGCCGAGCATTTGGTGGTAGCCGTCTCCCCTTTTGCCGAGCATTTGGCTCTTATGCACACGGCAATCGGTGAAATAAAGCTCGCATGTATTCGATGCACGCCACATCAGCTTCCCTTTCATATTCTTCGTTTCGTAGCCGGTAGTGCCATTCTCAACAAGAAAGCAGGTAAGCTCCTTTTTGCCGTTAGCATTCTCGCCCGTAACGGTTAGCACCGTCGAGCCAAGCGTCATATCCGTGCCGGCATTTGTGATGAATATTTTGGAGCCGTTCAGCACCCAGTAATCTCCGTCCCGCACAGCCGTGGTCTGAGTATTTCCGGCATCGGAACCGGCCTCAGGCTCGGTCAGGCCAAAGCCCCATAAATGCCCCTGGCATATCTTTGGCAGATACTTTTCCTTTTGCTCCTCATTGCCATAGTAATACAAAGGCCCGGCGCCAAGGGAATTGTGTGCGGCTATGGTAGCGGCGTGCGAGCTGTCAACCCTTGCCAATTCTTCTACCAGTATAATATATGAGACATAATCCAGCTCGCTACCGCCATATTTGCCCGGCAAAAAAGCGCCAAGAAAACCCATCGCCGCCATTTCGGCAGTTATTTCATCTGAGAATTCTTCCTTTTCGTCAAGCTCCCGCGCCTGGGGCCTAATCACATCTTCGGCAAATTTTCTGACAGTATCGCGCAGTAATATTTGTTCTTCGGTTAAATTTCTGTTAATTGACATATTTTGGCCTGTTAATATTTATATTCAAATTGGATTTATGAATGATTTATTTCTATATTCTATTCTATTATGAATTCCTGTTAATTCTTTGGCTTATTATGTGGAATCAATAAATTAATTAATTTAAAATATATGGAAAAAATTCCTATATTAATAACCTATTTTTTAGGAATTTGCCTATTGTGAAATAAACAATTATCAAACATATTTATTATTTTAATCTTTAATATTATAACCGGAGAACATCATGGATTTTATGTTAACCGAAGAGCAGTTGATGCTGCAGGACATGGTAAGGAAATTTGCAAAAGAAGAAATAGAGCCCGTATCATCGGATAATGAGAGGAATCACCGATACCCCGCCGATATTATTAGCCAGCTTGGCGAACTCGGCATTATGGGAATCGCCTATCCGGTGGAATATGGCGGTGCCGGCATGGACTTTGTATCATACATGATAGCCGTCGAAGAGATTTCTCGCTATTGTGCTTCAACGGGTGTAATCGTATCGGCCCACTCCTCGCTTGTCTGCGACCCCATTTTCAGATTCGGCACAGAAGAGCAGAAGCAGAAGTATTTACCCGATCTTCTGTCCGGCCGTAAAATCGGGAGCTTCTCGTTAACCGAAGCCGGTGCGGGGTCGGACGCAGGTGCAACTTCAACTACTGCCGTCCTTGATGGCGACCACTGGATTCTGAATGGTTCAAAAATATTTGCTACAAATGGCAAAGAAGCGGAAGTTTTCGTGCTGATTGCCTCGACCGAGCCTTCGCAGAAAACCCGCGGCGTAACAACATTTATTGTTGATAAGGATTCACCGGGATATAGTATCGGCAAGGTAGAGCAGAAGCTGGGGATTCGCTCATCTTCCACTGTTGAGATTATTCTCGATAACGTACGCGTCCCGAAAAGTGCCATGCTTGGCGAACTAAACAAGGGCTTCAAGGTGTCGATGGTGACTCTCGACGGCGGCCGGTTGGGCATTGCCTCCCAGGCCCTGGGCATTGCACGGGCAGCGATTGAGGATTCGATTAAATACTCCAAGGAACGCTTCCAGTTCGATCAGCCGATTGCCAATTTCCAGGCTATTCAATGGATGATTGCCGATATGTGGACTGAATACGAATCCGCCAGATTGTTGACATGGCGTGCGTCGATTATGAAGGACAAAGGCATGAATTACTCTCGGGAAGCCGCTATGGCAAAGCTGAAAGCATCGGAAGTGTGCATGTTCTGTGCCAATAAAGCCATCCAGATTCATGGCGGCTACGGATTCACAGAGGATTTCAAGGTGGAAAGGTACTACCGCGATGCTAAGATAACCGAACTCTACGAAGGTACGAGCGAAATACAGAGACTGGTAATTGCGAGAACTTTATTGAAGTAACTTCGTTACATTGTTACATTGTTACCACCCCTTTTATTCCCCTGCTTATCAAGTAGGGGATTCGACAATATTATTCCCCTCCTAAGAATGGGAAGTGTTCTTTAATCGTCACAGTATGCTTGATACAACAGTAGAGTAATATTGACTATCAGAATGGGAAGTCTTGTTGCCACGAAGAAAATGATACGACGAAAATAACTAAAAATTAGGTGCATCAGAAATTAACCATGGAATCGACTTTAGTGAATTTAGAGCCGGGCCTATACATAGTCCCAACTCCCATCGGGAACATGGATGATATTACAATCCGCTCCCGCAGGGTTTTATCTGCTTGCCAAGCCATTGCCTGCGAAGATACCCGACGTACCGGACAGCTGCTGAAGAAACTAAATATCCCAAAGAAAAGGATGATAAGCTATCACGAACACAACGAACAGGAAAGCGGGAAATACATTGCCGGAGAAATCGATAAAGGGCTATCCGTTGCATTAGTCTCCGATGCGGGCACTCCGGGCATTTCCGACCCGGGATACCGCCTTGTCCGCGAAGCCATCGATAGTGGTATTAGCATATTCTCCCTTCCCGGCCCCACTGCATTTGTTCCGGCTTTGGTGGCAAGCGGCTTCCCGACAAACAGCTTCCTCTTCCTGGGTTTCCCACCGCAAAAGAAAGGGAGAAAATCATTTATCCGGGATGCTCTTTCCCAGCCGTTCACAACCGTACTTTACGAATCTCCGCATAGAATAAACAAATTCTTCGCCGAGCTGATCGACTCCGGAAATGGCGACCGTGAAATTTGCATTGCAAGGGAAATTAGTAAAATTTTCGAAGAATATATCCGAGGCACAGCTCTGGAAATTCAAAACGAACTAAGTCCCGACAGAAACTTAAAAGGCGAAATAGTAATTGTGGTCAAAGCCCGTAAACACTAATTCCACGTTAAAGCGAAAGACTAAAACCCAAATACACGACTTTAAGCCCAATACTGTTCATTTAACAACAACCTGATTTTATTTCGTATTTTGTTTTAGTCATGTGGCTTATTCAATATTGTCAACTGTTGTGTTATGCGTACTATGTCATTGCCGTGAAAACGGGAATCCATTATTCCATGCACTATCTAACTATAAAAAGATGGATTCCGGCTCTTCGGCCGGAATGACAAATAAAATGATCCGTCATAATTAGATTAACAAGCCATGAACCAAATATTAAGTGAACAGTATTGACTTTAAGCCCCATTCTATTTTTCACGCAGGCATCAAGGCAGGTTCGGAAGAAACCCATTGGCGAAATCAACTACGCATCCGTATCCATAAATCTTATGCTCGGCAAAGCCAACGCCAAACTGTGTCATACTCTTATCAAAAATATTAATCCTATGCCCCCGGTCGGGCACACCATCATCAACAATCCATGCGATTACAAGGCTTATGGCATCATCATTCGGGCCATAAATCAGATTCTCTGACCATCCTGAAGGCCTGCCAAAAGTACCGAATTTTTCCATACGGTCCCCGGGCGAGCTGCCATCTTTGCCATCATGCCCGGTCAAGCCGCTTGACCCCTGGTACTCGGCGTGGCCTTGAGCTGCCCTGCTGATTTCGGCAACTTCGTTCAACGGCGGCAGAACCAGTGACGCCTTTAGATATTCTATGGCTTCGTCGAATGCCGCAATTCCTTCTTTAGTCTTAACAGGTTCCCCATAGGGGTCATTATAGATCAAGCCGTCGAAATTCTTTTTGGCTTCTTCCAACAATGCAGCATAGTAGGTCGGATCGGCCCTGGCAAGATTGATTTCCCGAATAACTGCTTCAATAGCATAGGCATACGGATTCGAGGCCTCGGGCCCGGTGGAGTCTTCGCTGCAACTACTGAAAATTAATATAAACAGGACTATATATATGGATTTGAACAGTTTCTTCATTTAAACACCTGATAGTTGATAAATAGATTTTATTTCTTGGTTGCAGCAACTTAATCGGGAACTTACAAAAAAATTGGAAGTTTTGGACAAGTTTGAAGTGAAGTTTGTTATTGCTTCAACATTTTTGCTTTATGATAGCATTTCAAGGCTTCCTCATATCTTCCCAATTTATCAAGAGCATTACCCTTTTTGTGCCACGCATCATAATTATCCGGCCTGATCTCAAGCACTCTGTCATAGCAATTCAGCACTTCTTCATATTTCCCCAATTTAATAAGTAC
Source organism: Bacteroidota bacterium (assembly GCA_024278075.1). Lineage (GTDB taxonomy): Bacteria > Bacteroidota > Ignavibacteria > Kapaibacteriales > UBA2268 > JAJRTW01. Next base: position 5,147 of record JAJRTW010000076.1, read on the forward strand.
AGAACCTTTATTATACCAAGCCCTATAGCCATCAGGGTTTATCTCAATCGCCCTGTGATAGCTTTCTATTGCCTCTTCATATCTGCTCAATCCATCAAGTGCATTTCCCTTATTATTCCATGCCTCATAATCATCCGGTTTAATTTCTATCACTTTATCATAACATTTTATTGCTTCTTCATATCGTCCTAATTCAAAAAGGGCGTTCCCTTTTTTCTTCCATGCTTCATAATCGTCCGGTTTTAATTCAATTGCTTTATTATAGTTATTGATAGCTTCTTCATATCTTCCCGATTCAAAAAGGGCATTCCCTTTTTCATTCCATTGCTTTTTGGTTTGGGCATCAATTGAAGGAGATAATGTAAATAAAACTAATAGAATCGTCAGAAAAAATAATTTTGTTTTCATTGCATCACCATTGAATTTATCTAAAAAGGAGTATCTCTTGCGTAACTTGTCCAAAGTTTGGAACTTTGGATAAGTCTAACCACCCTCAATATAATTATTCTTTTCCACTTATTTCCACACAACTTATTCTGCGCCCCGCAGTAAAGAAAAAGAGTAATTGCTGATAGTAGCAGTAGTTTTGTGTTGTATATCAGGAAAATAATGTTATTTTGTATTTTTTATGTTGTTATTTATTATTTATTATTTATTATTTATTATTAGAAAAGATCGATCCTGATAAATGAGTACAGCAAATAATCCGCTTTGCAACTATTGCAATAGCACAAAAGTTATTAAGCACGGAAAGACATCAACCGGCAATCCGCGTTTTCGCTGCCGAAGCTGTGGCAAGACCTGGGTGCTCGAAAAAAACGAACCGGACAGGCCTGCCCTGGCTGAAATTGCCGAAGAATACCTGAATGGCAAGACATGCCGCGACCTGGTTTCTGTCTACCACAGCTCGCCTTTGCGAATTAATCAAAAATCAGGGAGTTCCTGAACGGCTGCCCCAACTGGGAAAGTTATCTTGATGCAAGCATTAGCCGCCATGAACCTAAATTGATTTATCTAATCGGCAGGACTTTTTCTTGCTCCAAGCAGGGCTCGGCCGACAATACCATGTTCCTTGCCGTAGCCCTCGACGGCTTGTCGAGCGTTGTGCTTGGCTATCAGATTGGGAAAGCGAATACTTCCGGTGTTTGGTTTTCGCTTCTCGACAGGCTTGCGGGCAGAGGGGTTATATGCAATTCTTTCATGGCCAATGGCTCAAAAATAATTGAAGAAGCCGTTTCTGCCATATTCCCCTATGCTGCACTCCGGATTAACTATCACCGGGCCTATCGCGATAAGGAAGTGCAGTGCTGCCTGTCGCGCCTGCCTATTAACAATAAACTGGTCAATGATGCTATAAGAATATATAATTCTCTGAAAAATCATAATTTGCAAAGCATTTTAGAGAAAGGATATAATAGGAAATTCCGGGATGTGCTTTTCTCTTCGCAAGAAGAGTTTATTAATAAAGTAAAGGATAGGTTCGCCAATAAAGATAAAATCCGTATGGAAGGATTCACCAAAGCTTTTCAGTCGAGATTTGAGAAATTCCACATGCTTAAGGATGATCCCTATCCATTGATTAACGGATGGATAGCCAAATTCATGCTCACCCCGTTTGAAGGTGGATACAGCCGGCTATCTCTTTACAGGCAGATACCTTGTGATACCAATTTTACAAATTTTTCATGTGGCGATTTGCCTCATGAGATGGAAATAAACCCTGACAGCCCGTTTGTGAAATCCTTTGTTATCGACACAGCTGCAAGAGGATTGCAATTGCCCGTTCTTTTCTCTCGCTGCGAGATGAAATTTGATAAATGCAGCTTGTTTTAATTCTTCCCTAAATATACAATTCCTTTTCCTTTTGGTCTCTTATGCAAATTTTGTTAGCTTTGCCATCGTAAACCTCTTTTCTTCTCAAATTCGACAACCTACATTCAGGTAATGACAACTCGAAACTGAGGACTCGAAACGAATTCTGATAACTTAGGAATAACTGGTAAACGACGTGATAAAAAAAGTATTAATAGCCAACAGAAGCGAAATTGCCTGCCGGATAATAAGGGCTTGCCGGGAAATGGGCATCGGCACCGTAGCGGTTTATTCGGAAATTGACGCAAACGCACTGCATGTGCAATTGGCCGGCGAAGCCGTATTAATTGGCCCGGCACCGGCGGCTGAGTCCTACCTCGATATGGACGCTATAATAAATGCAGCCAAAAAAACCGGCTGCGATGCAATCCACCCGGGCTACGGCTTCTTGTCCGAAAATGCAGACTTCAACCAAAAAGTGCGGCAGGCGGGCTTAATATTTATCGGCCCCGAACCCGGCCCTATGAAACTGCTCGGCTCTAAAGTCGAATCAAGGAAAACTATGATCGAGGCCGGCGTACCGGTTATCCCCGGCATGAAGGGCAGTTCGCTGAAAATCGAAGATTTCGAAAAAGCCGCCTCAGATATGGATTATCCCGTATTGATAAAGGCTTCGGCGGGCGGTGGCGGCAAGGGGATTAGAGTGGTCAATCAGCCCTCGGAACTGAAATCGGCCGTTGAATCCGCCATCAGGGAGTCGCTATCGGCCTTTGGAAGCGATCAGGTTTTCCTTGAGAAATATGTGGGATCCCCGCGTCATATTGAATTTCAGGTGGCAGCCGACCAGCATGGCAATGCTGTTCATATTTTCGAGCGTGAATGCTCCATCCAACGGCGGCACCAGAAAATAATCGAGGAATCGCCCTCGCCCGTTATGGATACCGAACTGCGAAAAACGATGGGGGAAGCCGCAGTAAAAGTTATTCAGGCAGCAAATTATGATAATGTCGGCACAGTGGAATTCCTCGTTGATAAGAACAAGAATTTCTATTTCCTCGAGGTTAATACGCGGATTCAAGTGGAACATCCCGTCACTGAAATGACAGCAGGCATCGACCTTGTTAAACTCCAGATTGGGATTGCCAATGGCGAGAAACTGCCATTCAAGCAGGAGGATTTATCCCAGGGCGGACATGCTATCGAATGCCGGATTTATGCCGAAGATTCGGATAATAATTTCATGCCTTCATCGGGCAAAATACTATATCTGAAAGAACCTATCGGATATGGAACAAGGTTCGATTCCGGCATATACCAGGGGGCCGAGGTGCCGGTGTACTACGACCCGATACTCGCAAAATTAATCACTTGGGGGCGGGACAGAGAAGAGGCAAGGAAAAGAATGATATTCGCCCTTAAGGATTGCATAGTGCTTGGCGTTAGAACATCTATTGCATTTATGATTAAGGCTCTCGAACATCCCGAGTTTATTAATGGCAATACGTTTACCGATTTTATCGAAAAAAATGTGCCTAACACAAAAGATGATATATCAGGTGAAATTGAATCTGCCATCGCCGCCGTTGCAGTGTATGCTGCTAAGAACAAAAATAGTAATCGTAAATTTTCCGACGGCGAACCAGGCCCGGATGAAATTGCTTCGCCCTGGCAGATGATCGGGGATTGGGAAATTATTTCTTCATAGTGTATCTATTCATTGATGGGCTTATCTTATTCCTAAATTCCGAGACTGTGTGAATACATCTTAAGCATGTCATCCTGAATTAATTTCAGGATCAAATACTGTATCAATACTGGATTATAGATTCTGAAACAAGTTCAGAATGACAGTTTTTAAGTCTTTTCAGTGCATTGCAACAATAAGCATTATAATAGACAATAAGCAGGAAATATGGAACTACAATTAACTAATGAAAAATATAACGAAAAATTTGATGTCAGCCTCGAGAAAGCCGAAAATGGTTTCATTCCGATTATTAATGGCCAGCCGAAGGAAATTTCCGTATCTGCCATAAATAACAATGTATTCCGGGTTAATCGCAACGGTTCGGCTGTTAATGCCTATGTGGCCGAAGATGAAGCAAATTATTATGTGCGGATAGGCGGCAGCACTATAACATTCGGCAAACCCGTCGACGAAGAAATGTCGTTCGAAGATGATGGCGGTTCGTCTTCCGGCCGCGAGGCTGTCACTCCGCCAATGCCGGGCAGTGTGGTGAAGGTCGAGGTGGAAGAGGGGCAGGAAGTTTCCGAAGGGGCGGCTCTAATAATAGTCGAAGCTATGAAGATGGAGACCACGTTGTTTGCCTCAATCGACGGCATTATAACCAAAGTGAACGTTGAAGCCGGAGAGCAGGTGAGCGCCGATACGATACTTGTCATGGTCGAGAAGCCGGAGGAGTAACGGTTTCATCAAGATGAGGATTTCATCAAGATGAGGATTTCATCAAGATGAGGATTTCATCAAGATGAGGATTTCATCAAGATGAGGATTTCATCAAGATGAGGATTTCATCAAGATGAGGATTTCATCAAGATGAGGATTTCA
>JAJRTW010000077.1 GCA_024278075.1 Bacteroidota bacterium
AATTTCCTAATTCATAATTTCCTAATTCATAATTTCCTAATTCATAATTTCCTAATTCATAATTTCCTAATTCATAATTTCCTAATTCATAATTTCCTAATTCATAATTTCCTAATTCATAATTTCCCAATTCATAATTTCCTATACCATTTTTCTTTTATCTACGGAGAACCTGCGCTCCGCCATTTTAGACAGCTTCACAAATGGGATACCGATTAGCAGATAAATGGCAGCAACAATGATTCCCGGGCCGATATAGTCGTAATAAGTGGAAGAAAGCTGGCCATAAACCTTTGTTAACTCAACCATAGTTATGACGGATACAAGCGAAGAATCCTTTAATAGTGATATAAAATCATTGGTTATTGGCGGAATAACCAGCCTAACTGCTTGCGGAATAACGATGTGCCTTAGCGCAGAGCGGCGGGACATCCCTAATGAAATAGCAGCTTCCATCTGCCCGCGCGGAACCGAGAACAGCCCTGCCCGGTAGTTCTCGGCTTCATAGGCTGCGTAATTCATGCCCAGGCCAATAACCGCCGCAACGAATGGAGATAGTTTTATTCCAATTTGCGGCAGTGCATAAAATATAAAAAACAATTGAATTAAGAGCGGAGTGCCTCTGATAATTTCTATATATAATATTGCAAGCATCGAAAATGGCTTGGGCGCATAAACACGTGTAAGAGCCAGAAACAAGCCCAGTACTATAGCTATTATCATCGAAATTACGCTCAGTTCAAGTGTGGTAATTGCCGCTTTGCCGAGCGATGGCAAAAAGCCGATGTATCTGTTCATTAGGTCGCTAAAGGTAACTTCCATGCCTTGCGACTGCAGGAATTCGGTGTATCTTTTTGGCAGAATATTGGACTCGGTTTTATCGTTCAGATAAATCGCCATCGAATAGTTCCACATATTCCATGTTTCGAGAATCTCACGCAGGCGGCCCGAGGTAATTAGTTTTGATAAAGCCCTGTTGACTTTTGCCAGCAATTTCGGCTTGCTTTTCGAGACAACAATGCCATAAGTTACTTCGCCAATTGGCTGGCCCACAAGTTTTAGTTCATCATTCCATCCGGCATAATACTTTGCCACCGGTTCGTCGATCAATACTGCGTCCAGCCTGCCATTTTTCAAATCCGCGTATGAATTCACTTCACTGTCGTAAGTTCTTACGTCGATGCCGCCTTTGGCCCTTAGAATTCTTTCGGCCAATGAGCCTTTCAGGGTGCCTGCTTTCTTGCCCACGCAGTCTGCTAAGGTATTGATTCTTTCTTCGTCTTTTCGGACAACTAATTGTTCAAAAGTTAAGTAATAGGGGATAGAAAAATTAACTACCTGTTGGCGGTCGCTTGTGATTTCCAGGCCGTTGATAGCAATATCGTAGTCATCTCTTTCAAGTCCCGGGATCAGGCCGTCCCATTGGTTTTGAACAAATTCCGGCTCCAATCCAAGTTCTTTCGAAATGGCATTTATTATGTCTACTTCATAACCGATAAGCCTTGTTGGGAGCCTGGGGTCCTGAAAAACATACGGGGCGCCGCTTTCGGCATCTGCGGCCCACCGGAGCAATCCATCCTCTGCTTTTAGGCCTGTTGCAGATATGCTTAGTATGAAGAAAAGTAATAAAGGAAGTCTGTAGCTCATAATTGCTGTAATTCAATATGGATATTATTCAGAATTTCAATAAATAATCCGGGCATAATCTTTATCTTCGGGAAGCTGGAATAACACAAAAGAATCGAATTATCCGGAAGACATAAATATCGTCATTATTCCTCAACAATTTTAAGATAGCGACGGGTTCGGGAATCCTCCGGATTATTAAATATTTCGAATGGCGTGCCGGATTCCACTATTTGGCCTTGTTCCATATACACAATCGTATCGGAAGCGGATTTGGCAAATTTCATTGCATGAGTAACGATAATTTGAGTCATCCCTTCATCATGGAGAGTGTGCATGATTTCGGTTATCTCTTCCACCAGTTCGGGGTCGAGGGCCGATGTCGGTTCGTCATAAAGCATTACCTGCGGATTCATGGCCAGCGCTCTTGCAATGGCAACTCTTTGGGATTGGCCGCCTGAGAGCTCGTGGGGGTATCTTTCCGTAAATGCAGCCATTCCCACTTTATCTAATATTTTCATGGCGCTGTCGATGGCGTCGCTTTTGCTAATGCCCTTGACTATTATCGGAGCTTTGGTAATGTTTTCGAGAACGGTAAGGTTGGGGAAAAGGTTTAGGCTTTGGAACAACATTCCGACTCTGCTTCTTAGAGTGTGTGCTTTTATTTGAAAATCTTCGTCCAGCGATGGTGTCCTCTCAAATCCCTGGAATGGCATTCCGACTCTTTTGCGTATGGCTTTAACTTTATTATTAAAATCACGCTTAACCTTGCCCTTAACGGGCCTTCTGTTTAACGTTATGCCTGCTATATTGATAGTGCCGGAATCTAATATTTCCAAGCAATTCAAACACCGCAGCAGTGTAGTTTTCCCACATCCCGAACGGCCGATGATTTAAACCAGCTCGCCGCTTTTTACTTGCAAATCGATGCCTCGCAGGACAGGGTTGCCATGAAAAAACTTGTAGAGGTTCTTGACACTTATCAATACATCCGATTTCTTGTCCATTAACTTTCCCGAATCTGAATCTTTGCACTATGGCTAAATACATAATCTTCTAAAGATAACAATTTAATAGTTATTTTCCCAAAACTGAATTATTGAACACGTGTTTTTTCGCAAATGCTTAGGCAGGGATGTGGCCTTAGGCAGCTAAATTCGAACTTTAGATTTGTCCATGGTGTTGTAATCGAAATACTTCGAAATAACCCGAATATTTCGGGCCTTTTTTTCTTTGACTTCGTATCTCATTGGAGATATAAAGGTTATACAAATAGAACGGCAATTATGCTTAGCTTGAAATGGAGCTTCCAATAAAGCCAAGTATCCACGGCCTATCAAGCATGTCGATGATTTTATGAATAATGCGGGATAAATCACTCTGAAGACTGGTTGTCAGAATTCACAAGCGTCCGATTGATAAAGTATTTAGTGATAGGAAATCACAAGTGTCCGGTTAGATTCAGCGAATAGAATTAAACAAAAGATTACTGCTGCATTTTGACCTATATTATGGTGTTTTAGATGCAGATTGCAAGTAATTGACATTTACAAAAGATAAACAGCCACGAGTTTTAACTCGCGGGAAAAAGAATGAGGATTAAATACTTGGCTCTAACCATAAATACTGGATTCTTCGCGGAGTTTATCCTGAGTCCTCCGACATAGTTTATCCTGAGCGAAGCCGAAGGGCTCAGAATGACATTTCGTAAGCGCTTTATTTTTCAAGTCATTATAAAAAATGCCCGAAGTGTTGAATATAAAAGTATAAAAATATCGAGAAAGAAAACATGAGAGAGTAATATTACCGGCCTCAGTATTCTTCAACGACAATATACGATTTGCCAATATATCTTTTTCCCTTTGCAGCCTTGCCGTATGGCAGTGGGTTCTGCGGGTCAATCTTTGCCGAACCCTTTATTGACATTCGCGACGGGTCGATGCCGTGTGATATAAAATAATTCATTAGCGATTTGGCTCTTTCTTCGCTCAGTTTAATATTAGCTTTTTTGTCTTTATCACTATCGGGAAAACTCAGAATGCTAAATGTTACTTTCGGGTTATTCGCCAGCGTATTTTTAATATCTTCAAGGAACAATTCCGACCCGAAGCGGAGTATGGATTTATTCCTTTCGAACGGAGTAACGGAAATCGGGATATGAATATTCTTTTCCAAAGGTTTAACCAGGAAATCTTTGGAAATCTCTAAATATTTATCTGTGTTTGCTACTTCAAATTCATAAATTTCCTTGAAGAAACCCCTTTTAAGAAGTTTAATTATATACTTCTTTCCCGGCTTAAGGCCGGTAAGGTAATAGTATCCGTTCTCCGATACATTGCTGCGAGTGCCTGCGATGCGGTTGTCTTCGGTATCGAAGCATTGCAATATAACGGTTTCCGGAAGGCGTGTGACTTCATTTAATACGTTTCCGGTCAGTGCCACCACAGTCTGTGTTATTTGGGCATAGCCGGCGGCAGAAAATGATACGATTACGGCAATTGCAATGAATAGCTTGATTAAATATTGATTTCTCTTCATTATTTTCTCCCCCCTTTCTTATCTTCTTTCACAACCAGGTATCGAACCGTGCCGTCGGCACATCCGATGATGATGATACTTGCGTCGCTTATCAGGTCAACAGACCAAATTTCAACTCCAGCATCAAAAGTCATTAAAAGCTTGCCGGAATCGCAATTCCACAGCTTAACTTTTTTGTCGAGGCTGGCACTAACGATTGTTTGGTTGTCGGCTGCAAATGAAACGTCCTGAACAAGTTCGTCGTGGGCGTTGATAGTCCTTAGCAACTGGCCCCCGGGCATACTCCATACCTTAATAACGCCGTCCTGGTCCGATGAAATCATCTTATTGCTATCGAAGCTGAAAAGGACTGTCAGCACTGGTGCTTCGTGTCCGATCAAAGTCATCAACGGCTCTTTAGTGGTTAAATCCGTCGACCAGATTTTAATTGTTTTGTCATCAGAACACGAGGCGATGTATTTGCCGTCATAGCTATAGGCAACATTATTGGTTGGCAGTGTATGGTCGCGGAGTGTTTTAACTTCACTTCCCAGCCTTAGGTCCCACAGCTTAACAGTTTTATCAAAGCTGGTGCTGGCAACGAAAGTAGAGCTGTCGTCCTGGCTGAAATAAACACCGATAACCTGGTCTGTGTGCCCTCGCAGCACTTTCATTTGCTTGCCGGATTCGATGTCCCATATCCTCACGGTATGGTCGCTTGAGGCGCTTGCCAGCCATTTGTCATTTCCGGAGAAAGAGATATTATTCACCTGCCCCAGATGGCCGCGAAAGGTTCTGTACTCCTCGCCTTCGGGGATAGTCCAGATTTTAATCGTTTCGTCCAAACTGCATGTTGCCACTTTGGTATCATCTTCATTAACAAATACCCCCAAAACCTCGTCGTCATGCTTGCCGATGGTTTTCATTTCGTATTCGTATTTCTTGGCTTGCGCTACGAAAAAAGAAATCAATAGGAGCAGTGTTGTTAAAATTATTGTCTTTGGGAAGTTCCTCATATACAAGACCTCGGAATTAAATTTTAAATATAGAACTTTCGAATTGATTATTGATTATTGATTATTAACTATTAATTATTAGAGACTTCTGAAAAATTCGAGTTTTGCTGTCATTCTTGCACAAGAGTTTGTGTTAAGAGTGTCATTCAGAGTGTAGCGTAGTGGAGCGAAGAATCCAAAAACCGCATGGACACTGGATTCTGAAACAAGTTCAGAATGACAATCCTCTCGCTATTATATTTGTAAGTTTTTTGAAAATGACAATTCTCCTATTTTTCAGAAGTCTCTATTAATTATTATAATTTGTTGCTTATTTCAATAAAACTAAAATAATAAAGGATTGCAAAAGCAAAAAGGAATAATTTCATATTTTACTTTATTTCGATAAAGAAAGAGGGGAGCAAAATTCATAATCATATCAATAATATTTATGGTTCTACTACAGTATCTCAGAATAAATTAATATCTAACGTTCCGTCAGTTGTTACAACTGGCCAGTGGTGGCAGTTTTTATATTGCCAGTTGTTACAACTGGCAGAACATAAATTCAGGCAGGTTACGAACCTGCCACTACACATACATTGCATGAACTATAACAAATAGTTATCAATTGTTTATGAGATAATGCACTACCATATATTTATGGGGCAACATTTTAAATGAGTGCCACTGTTCTTATGATTTCTGCCATATATTAAAACGAAACAACGAGTAAATATTTTAATCCCACTCGTTACGCATTATTAATTCTAATAGCCCTTGCATTTATGCCGGGGACAATTTTACCAGGGAACAAATGGATTATAAAACCCAAGAACTTACAATTACTAATAGAGCCAAGCGATTTTGTGTAAATTATCCCCCAAGTTAAAAGCCGGGCCGGCAAAAATCATTTTGCATAACATGAGTTAATAGACAGCCTACTGCTTTAATTTTGCCGAAATTTGTTTGAGCAGGCTAATTATATCTTCAATATAGGATTTGTTCAATAAACTACTTTCCGAGCCGGCTTCCCGAATTCCATCCGGGGCGGCCTTATTTCTTTCGGATTCCGCTTTAAATATGTTGGAATCCAAAGCGCCGGAATCCAACATATCAGAATCAAAAGCGTTGTCCGTTGCATTGGCTTCAAGCAAAGGAGCCAATCTTTCCTTTGCACCTTTCAAAGACAGCTTGTCTTGCCTGAGAAGTTTCTTGATGGCTTTAACAACCTTAATGTCCTTTGCAGAGTAAATTCTGTTGCCGGCTCTGTTTTTACGTGGTTTTAGCAGAGCAAACTCCTTCTCCCAATAGCGCAGGATATGCTGTTCTTCATCTGCTATTTTGCTCACTTCACTAATTGAATAATAAAGTTTTGCAGTCATTCGCTGTGTTTATTAATATGATTAGAAATTGTCTGCGATCTGTCAACTGAACTTAAAAAGTGCTTAATATTTCACAATCTTAGACAAGATACTAAATAATTCGATAATTATAAAATATAACCTGAATATTTCGGGCTTTTTTTACTGCAGCACTTCGGACATTTTTGTCATTCAGAACGGAGCGGAGCGGAGTGAAGAATCTATAACTAATTAAGATGTATAGAGTTCTGGATTCTTCGCAAGGTTTATCCTGAGCCAGGCCGAAGGGCTCAGAATGACTTTTCGTAAGTGCTTTACTTATCAAGGCATTATAAAATATGTCCGATGTATTGTTACTGAAGAACTTCACAAATGTTAGGTTGCAAAACAGAAGCGGTTCGGCAATCGGTTAAAATTGAAGGCACCGGGCCGGAAAAAGGTATCAATACCTAATATCATTTTTTACTTGAAATCGTAATAAACTATACCCTTAAAGGTATAGTTAATAAAGAGCTATGTAAAAATTTTGTTTCAATTCAATTAGGAATTGATATAACATCAGTAGTGTCCGGTTAAAAATGAGAGACGTTCGTAATATATGCCTGAATATTATGTCCTGTCATTTCGAACAAAGTGAGAAATCCAGTGTTTATGGCTCATTTGGCTGCATAGAGTCACCCTGAGCGGAGTCGAAGGGTGC
>JAJRTW010000078.1 GCA_024278075.1 Bacteroidota bacterium
CTATTCAATTAGAAAGTGCAAGGAAATGGATTTATTATGCCCTTATGCCTTGCAGATTGTAGGACAACCCCCTGCTCGCTTTGCTCACTTCCCCCTTTTTTAAGGGGGAATAGCCAATTTAATTCCCCCTTAAAAAAGGAGGATTAAGGGGGTTGTTTTTTCCTTATTATTGCAAAAGCAATAAAAATTTTATCTCAGTCAACTTTTTGAGGGAACCCTAATTACTAACGATTCAAATTACTAACAATCATAGCAAGCAAATGAGAAAATGGAGAATTGAAGATTCCGTCGAACTTTACAATATCGACCGATGGGGTGTGGATTATTTCGGCATCAACCAAAAAGGCAATGTCTATGTTAAGCCGGCCGATGGCGGGCCTGAAATTGATTTGATGAATTTAATAACTGAATTGAACATCAGGGATGTTTCCACGCCGGTTTTGCTGCGATTTCCTGAAATTATTAAAAGCCGGATAATTAAATTCTCGAAGTGCTTCGACATCGCCAAGAAAGAATACGCCTACAAGGCCAACCACTATATCGTCTATCCAATTAAAGTCAACCAGACCAGCCACGTAGTCGAAGAGATAATGAGTCAGGGCGGCAATTTCAATATCGGCCTCGAAGCCGGCTCCAAACCCGAGCTCCATGCCGTGCTCGCAGCCGGGAAGAATCCCAAAGGCCTGATTATCTGCAACGGCTATAAGGATGAAGACTTTATTGAACTGGCTCTGCTGGCCCAGAAAATGGGCAAACGTATATTCATTGTAATCGAAAAATTAAACGAATTGAAATTGACTATAAGGATTGCCGCACGGCTTAAGGTCAAACCAAATATCGGCATCAGAATAAAACTCTCCAGCCCGGGCAGCGGCAAATGGGAGGATTCCGGCGGCGACCAAAGCAAATTAGGACTCAACTCCAGCGAACTGATAGAGGCCATCAAGATAATCGAAAGCCATAAACTAATGCTCGAAGTCAAACTAATCCATTTCCACCTCGGCAGCCAGATAACCAACATCCGCAAAATCAAAATCGCACTCCGCGAAGCCTCGCAATTCTATGTCCAGCTCAAGAAACTTGGCTGCGCTATAGAATTCGTGGACATCGGCGGCGGCCTCGGCGTTAACTATGACGGGTTTCGCTCGATTGGCGCCCACAGCGTGAATTATTCTATCCAGGAATATGTCAACGATGCCGTGGCGACCATCGTCGAGGCCAGCGATAACAACTCGCTCCCGCATCCGAATATCATTACCGAATCCGGAAGGGCGCTTACGGCTCATCATTCCATCCTGGTGTTCGATGTGCTGGAGAAAACCTCGCAGCCGGAATGGGATGATGCCTTCGAGGTCGGCGACGGCGAGCATGAATTATTGAAGGAACTGCACGAAATATACACGACGATTACCAAAACGGGGATGTTCGAGGCCTGGCATGATGCCGTGCAGATTCGCGAGGAGGCGCTCGACCTTTTCGGACTGGGTATGCTGGATCTTCGCACGCGGGCTTTGATCGAAAGGCTCTACTGGACAATGGCAAGGGAGGTCAGCTCGCTTTCGCAGAAGATGAAACATCAGCCGTCGGAGGTCAAGAGGATGGCGCGAATGCTTGCCGATAAATATTACTGCAATTTCTCGCTGTTCCAATCCCTGCCCGACAGTTGGGCTATTGACCAGGTATTTCCGATTATGCCCATTCACCGTCTGCAGGAGAAGCCCGACCGTGCCGCCACGCTGCAAGACCTTACCTGCGACTCCGATGGCAAGATTGAACAGTTCATCGGCCTGGGCAGCTCGGTCGAGACACTCAACCTGCATAATCCTATCAAGAACAAACCCTATTATATTGCCGTATTCTTAGTCGGCGCCTATCAGGAGATCTTGGGCGACCTGCATAACCTCTTCGGCGATACCAATGCGGTGCATATTGCCACTAAAAATGATGGATATGAAATCAAACAGATTATCGACGGCGAAACAATCTCGGATGTTTTGAGTTATGTGCAGTTCGATGCCAAAAAACTCGTGCGTGCTATGGAGGCGTGGGTGGCCAAATCGGTTAAGGCAGGGAAGATTTCTCAGAAGGAAGGTAAAGAATTCCTCTCGAACTACCGATCAGGCTTATATGGCTATACTTATTTGGAAAAGGATTAATATAATACAACTCAAAAGGCGATCATGGCAAAATATTACAAATACTCTCCGAAGAAAATTGATATTTATAAGAAGCAACCGGTCACCGATGATGATAAATACAATGGCGCTTTGATTGCGCTTCGCCGGCAATTCTTCAAATTCTCGGGTAATGATACGCGATTCAAGGCCAAACTGACCCATTTCAATAAATATGTAAATTCAAAAGATGTGGCTAAGGTCGCAAACATTGTGCAATACCTCCTGCGCATGGACAAGATGAAGCTTTATGAGGAAAATAAGTTCCTGAAATAGATGAAGATTATGTAAAATCATTTACATTGCATATTAAATGTAGGGGACGGTTCTAAACCGTCCCAATCAGTATCTAAACCGTCCCGAAATGCCACCTAATATAATTGGGCTGGTTACGAACCCGCCCATACAATAATATTATTAATGTATCAAATGTCCGATTCATTTCCTTATGACCGTAATGTTACTCGTTTGCGTGAGTATGATTATTCCCATGCTGGTTATTACTACGTAACGATGTGTACAAAAGGTTCGGTATGTTTATTTGGCGAAATTAAAAACGGGAAAATGAAATTAAATGAATACGGAAAGATTGTTAATGATGTATGGTTAGATTTGCCGAACCATAACTTCAATATCGAATTGGATTATTACCAGATTATGCCAGATCATTTGCATTGCATAATAATAATCAATGATAATATCACCGGTTCCGATCAACATTACAATGTAGGGGACGGTTCTAAACCGTCCCAAAATAATGATGACACCGGTTCCAATCAACATCACAATGTAGGGGACGGTTCCAAACCGTCCCAATCAATATCCAAATCATCTCGAAATGATAATACAGTTGTTCGGGCGGGTTACGAACCCGCCCCTACATCTCATGGGTTATCCGAAATTGTGAGGCAATTAAAGACATTCTCGGCAAAGCGTATTAACAATATTCGCAAAACCACCGGCAGACCTATTTGGCAGAGAAGTTTTTATGATCGCATCATTAGAAATGATAAGGAACTGTATGAAATCAGGAATTATATCAAATCAAACCCATTAAAATATGAGATTGATCGAGAGAATAATAATTGAAAATATAATATCAATGTAGGGGACGGTTCCAAACCGTCCCGAAATGAGGTATAACATAATCGGGCGGGTTACGAACCCGCCCCTACGGCGTAAATAAGAAATTAATATTAGAATTATTTCGTCGAGAAAAGCAAATAAAAAAGAATCTAAACAATATATGGAAGTTTGAATATGAAGAAGCAATATGATTTCTCGAAAGCTCAGAGAGGTAAATTCTTTCATGCAGATGCCAGATTCAACCTCCCGGTTTATCTCGAACCCGATGTCAGGCAATTTGTCGAACTGATTGCAAAAAAGAAGAAAACCAATGTGAATTCTGTGGTAAACACAATGATTAAACAGAATAATCAATTTTCAATGTAGTGGCACGGCATGCCGAACCCCTGCGATGCACCCCACAAACATTATGATTCTTTCCGAAAAAGCCTTAATTTAATATTATATTCATTGACAAGTCAGGTGTTACACCTGGCTTGATGCAAACGTCCTGATTTGTCAGTTGTAACAACTGACGGTACATGGTACAAAAGCCCAATCACCAAATCATTCGACTTATGCGCAACAAAATACGCTCCCTTGCAGGCGACACAATCGTTTACGGCGCCGCCACAATCGCCGGCAAATTCCTATTCTTCCTGCTAACACCAATCTACACCAACTATATCACCGTCGAAGAGATGGGCGATTTCGTCTTGATCTTCTCGGTCATCGCATTTGTCAACATCCTCTTCTCATTCGGCATGGAAACCGCATTCTTCCGCTTCTATGACAAAAATGATACCGGCAGATCCAAAATCGTATTCACCCATACCTACTTAACAATACTCGCAATCAGCCTCATAGTCTCCGGCTGCATCTTCGCAGGCGCCGAAAGCATCGCCCCGCTCATCTCCGGCAGTCCCAAAGCCGCCCAAATTGTCCGCTGGGGCGTCCTGATCCCGCTCTTCGACGCCATGATGCTCGTCCCGTTCGCCCTATTGAGACTCAAAAGACAAACCCGACGATTCGCACTCATCA
>JAJRTW010000079.1 GCA_024278075.1 Bacteroidota bacterium
CGCCTGGCTCACTTCCCCCTTTTTTAAGGGGGAATAGCCAATTAAATTCCCCCTTAAAAAAGGGGGATTAAGGGGGTTGTTATTCTCCTTAAAGCAGAAGCATGAATATCTTTTTCCTGACTACTTTTTGAGGAAACCCTAAATATTACGAATAGTTCGGGTTGATGAACTATTTGCCAAGCTTTCCGCGGTTCAGCCTGGAGAGGAAGTTGCTGTATCGGATGGATTCCAACTCAATATCACCAATTTTAGACCGCCCGCTAAAATATCCCGAAATATAAATATGATCGCCTGTTTGATCGACGGCGATACATGTTGCGCCTTCCCCGCCTTCGATATCAAGGGAGCCATCATGCTCTTCTCCGAAACGAATAGGGTCCCAAATAATTTGGCCGTCCTGGTTTATTTTCAATACGAAACCGTCTTGCTGCCCTTTGCTGGTGACCGGATTCATACGTGTGCCCTTGGCTGTGAGAGTTTTGGTGAAGTCGCCGGCTATATAAATGTCGTTTTTTTCGTCCGCCACAATCGAGTGGACATCAACGTTGCCTCTGCCGCCGAAATGACTGTATCTAACAAACTCGCCGTCAGAATCGAATTTAACTATAACAATATCTAATAATTTAATAGCTCGCGGGCCTTTGGTTTTGCGGATATAAAGCTCACCCTGAAAATTTGCCGCAATATAAATATAGCCATTACTATCAAAGCAAACATCCTTGCCTTTATCGTTCTCTTTCCCGCCCGCTATTGCATTCCAGAGATATTTGCCATTGCTGTCGTACTTTACTACAAAAATATCCTCACTTTCCTTAGTTGTAGCCGAATCGACAGTCCCACCGGGAATCGCACTTGAAAACACTACAACTTCAGACCCCACCTGGCCAGTAATTGCAATATTGCCATCCTTATCAACAGCCATCGCATGGGCCATATCGTGGTCGCCGCCGCCGCCAGCCTTTGCTATCCACAGTGGCGCCCCCGATGAATCGAGCTTTGCGATGAAAATATCATTCTTGTTCTTGTTATAGGATTCTATGAAAATCGAATCATTCAACTTAAGAGTTCCTCTGAAACCACCCGAAATATACAAATTGTGGTTGTTGTCTGCCTGAATATCCTGACAGAACACTTTGCCGCTTTTCCTTCCGGGCATGTTCAAAATCCTGTGCCATACGTATTTGCCCTGATGATCAAACTTAATCAGAAAACAATTCAAGCCCTTGCCCTTAATTTTAATAGAATCGTCAATAACAAAACGGTCTTTAAAATTACCGGCCAAGTAGCAATTATTCAAGCTGTCAACGGCTATGCCCACGGCAATAAGGTTGTTTCCGGAATAGAGTTTATGTGCCCAGGGATAAACCTCTCCCGGCTGGCGCTTAGCCACAATAATGCCGTGGCGCTTCGAATCAATTTCATAGTGTATGGAAGTGGAGTCAACCTTCTTTGCGGCAAGATAAGTAGCAAGCTCAACGTCATTTTTAAATCGATTGGCAAAATAGCAATTGCCCATTTTGTCTATGGCAAGGGCCCTTTGGTAAATCGATCCGCTTTCCGGAACAAGGCCGGTGTTTATCGCCCAATCGAGATGTGGTTTCAGTTCATTTCTTTCATTTTCTCCCGGCTTCTCGGGGTCAATCGCATAATCGGCCCCCCAAATATTAACTTCCTTATAGTCGTTAATGCCATCGCCGTCCGTATCGCTCGTGTCGGGCCTGAGGCCGTAGTTGACCTCGTTTCCGTCAAGAAGCCCGTCACCATCAGTGTCCGGATTATTGGGGTCGGCATTAACACCCTTCTCAAAACCGTCCCAGAGATTGTCGTCATCGCTGTCCGGATTATTGGGGTTCGTTCCGGTCACATTAATTTCATCGCCATCCCACAATCTGTCATTATCGCTGTCCGGATTGTTCGGGTCGGTAAAATATTGAAACAATTCAAGAGAATCATTAAGGTAATCACCGTCGCTATCGGAAGTGTCGGGCCTGGTGTTATAATCCCAAACCTCCGCACCGTCTTCCAGTCCGTCGCCGTCGCTGTCCTTATTGTTGGGGTCGATTTTCCAAAAGAATTCCAGAGAGTCGTTAAGCCTGTCGCTGTCGGAGTCGGCCTTGTTCGGGTCAGAGCCAAAATCCACTTCATCGCCATCCTGCAATCCGTCGCCGTCGGAGTCGGAGTCGGCCGGATTGGTTTTATATACATAAACTTCATCGCCGTCTTTCAATCTGTCTTTATCGGTATCATCATCATCCGGATTGGTTTTATATTTTTTCTCTAAAATATCGGAAAGGCGGTCATTGTCGCTATCCTTGCTTCTGAATTCCTCCAGGTCGCGGCTCAGCCTTGCATAAAGCCCACGGCAGTAGGGCTCAATATTCTCTTTTCCGATATTGGCAATTCTATCAAGTTCAACAACATCCGCCGTGTCCAGCTCTATTGTGCCTTTAAGTTTGATCCTTAGATAGCTCGCCTTAATGTCCTGCCAGTTTTCGTATTGCGGCTCCACCGGGAATGACGGGGTGCCGGCAAAGAAGAAAACGGCCAAATAAATGACAATATAATAACTTCCCGCCTTTTTCATTGTTCCATTTTTCATAGATAGTTACATTTTCTTCCATTCATTCTCGGAGTCCAGATAATATTTCGGAGTATAATTGGTTGCGGAGAAAATTAAAACCGGATCGAACCTGCCCCTGGATATATCGATTTTAAAAACAGGTTCTTTGACACTACCCTCAGGCAAGAGAATTTTTTCGATAGATGCCCGGTCTTGTCCCGCAGGAGTAAGTATCCACAGGAAATTAAAATCATCGCCCGTCAAATAATACTTTCCTTTCAACTTGGCAATGGCTACTCTTTTTCCATAAGCCGGGGAAATATGGTTGCCGTATTCGGCTTCCTCTTGAACAATGAAGCTTAAATCAAGTATTTCTCCGGTTTCCGGAATCATCGTATATACTTGAACCGCATTGTCTCCTTTAGTGATTATCGGAGCGTCGACACTGTCGGCACAGATGGACTTCGAGACCATCCATTGGGATGTGACGCATTCGATGCAAGTCTGTTCAAAATATATCGTACTTCCGCCACAGCTTTGCAAAAACAATGCAACCGACGCCATGAATAATACGGCTGGAATTGTAAATGATCTATGATTTACTGTTTTCATACTCTTTTCTTCCGGAGAATTATGATTCGCTAATCGACAAATATACTGATGAAATATGACAAATAAGCACAATGCCGCTATTTTACTCTATTTTCAATTCCTTCTTTCTATTCTCCAGTTTCCTTCGTTTGTCGTGCAATTGAAGGACGGTTTCGTCCATCTTCTTCAGAGAATCTTCAATAGCACGAATTTTGTCCAGCCTGTCGTCGGTTTCCACTTCCGGATTATAATGCCTGATCATCTTTTTAAGTGTTTGGTCGTATTTCGTGAAGTTCTCCTCAAGCGATTTTAACCTGAGCGGGGCAACAACGATTTTATGCAATTTTTTCGTGGTGCGCCATTCATGAAGCTCCGACTCTGTTTTCTCCAATTCATCGTGCAGTTTGTACATTTTCTTAATATCATCCTTCATCTTATCTTTTTTCTTATGGATTTCTCCTTTTTCGCCATCATATTTGCCCATCGTTTCGGTGATATAAGTTCTTTCAAGGTGGCGGATTGTCCAGGTGAACGGCTCGCGAACGCCGAATGGCAGCAATTTATCGCTGCTGTCAATTGGCGCTGCCGCAGATGTAATAAATATCTGGTAGTTGTACGTAACCTCTATCACACGCCTGAAGAACTGCTCAAAATTGTCAAGCAGCAAGTGTATTATATCCTGAAGCACGGGGTTCTCATTATTTTTCTTATAATTAAGAATACAGTCGCGAAACCTGCCGTAGGGCACTGTCAAATTGGCATCGTTCTTGGCGGTCATTCTATGCGGAAACATTGTTTCGATAGCCGCCGGCTTGAAATCCTTTGGTATCACGGTGGTGGATTGCAATTCATTAAGCGCTCCGGCCAGGGACTGATCGCATTTTGTCAATATGACAGCAATCGGAAGATGGCGGACGCTGGGATTACTATTAATCCAACTGTCGAGAAAGGAGTTGAAAATCTGAGATTTTTTCCTTAGGGCATATACATCTGTGTAATCCGATGGATCGAGGAAAAACAGAAGCGCCCGGGCATTTTTGAATAGCTCCTGCAACTGGCTGTCCCATTGGTCGGGCTGGGTGTCGCTGCCGCCATAGTCGGTGATGCGAAAACTCTTAATATCGAGGTCTTCCCAAAAAGTGTAGTCCTGATAGCCGGATGTGGGCGGCATTTCTCCCTTATGCCAATTCGAAACGTTATTTTGGTAATGAGCCAATAGCTCCCGGCCAAGGGCTATTCGCCGGGCGCCGAGTTCAACGCTTTGATTCAGTGGTTTTTCCGCTTCGTAGCAAAAGGCAGTCAGCAATGTGCTTTTGCCGGAGCCGGAGCCGCCGAACATAAATATAGGAGCGGGGTTGAACAGCGAGGTTAGCGAGGATTCATTCGTTTTGAAATCTAAAAAATCGACAAAAGAATCACCCAAATCAAGGCGGACAGGAAGGTTGTAAAGTAAATTCGGGTTTTGTTCCAGCAGTTCCTTGTCATCGCCGTCCAACTTGCTGAAGTAATCATTTTCCCAATATACATTCCAGGATTTAAAGAGCAATTCGTAGAATTCCTCCTTGCTGCTCCAATGCCGTATTGCTTTCAACAGGTCGTAATAGTCAAGATTTGCCACTTTGTCAATCCCGCCGCCTAGGGTATGCAGTACGTAGAGGTTCAGCAGAATTTCGGCAAATGAAACATAAGGCAGTTCCATCCTGGTCTTAATTTCTTCGGCATAGTTCAAAAGCTTTTCCTGTGAGTATTCCACACCGCCAAGCAGCCCCCACACATTACCCAGCAAATTGAACACCATTAGCCTTGTGCTCACATGCAGCTTCTCGGAATTCTCGAGGAAAACCGCCGTGTTTTGTTTTATTCTGTCGAATTCCGATTGCTCATAGCCAACCATTTCCTTTTTCAGCCATGCTTCAAAAAAGCTTCTGATGCCGAGGATACCATTATATGCCCCGTTTTTTCGCTCCAATTGCGAAAGCAGCTCATAGCGATACCAAAGAGCCATAACGTCCCGGAGCAGCTTCTTCATTGGCGTGTTGCATTCGGTGGTGAAAATCTTAGTCCCATAAGTCCCGCAGAGG
This sequence comes from Bacteroidota bacterium, assembly GCA_024278075.1. Classification (GTDB taxonomy): domain Bacteria; phylum Bacteroidota; class Ignavibacteria; order Kapaibacteriales; family UBA2268; genus JAJRTW01. The sequence continues at coordinate 5,233 of JAJRTW010000079.1, forward strand.
GTTTGATCGATTTCGAAAAGGACGCTGAGGCTGGATTCTAACTTCTCGACCTCCGATGGCAACGATTTGATGGAATTGAAGAAGTCGTTGATTCCGCCGGAAATCTTGCTGCGCCCCTCTTAGGTGGTTGCAATGGTCTCGGTTTTATCAAATAATAATTCCAGCCGCTTGCATTCCCCCGATATTTTTTCACCTATTTCTGTATTCGGATAAAACATTAATTTCTACTCCCTGATCGTTATAGTTACGGAACTTTCAATATCCGGCACTTCTTCGCCCAACGGCGGAGGCACGTAGATGGATATTACATTTGCCATATCCCTGTTGATAATCTCCTTAGGGCATTCAATCCTATAGCTCATTTTTTCGCCTTCAACTGGCTTTAGTGCGTTAATTAGGTCGGTTAGCTCCCCAAGCGGAACATTGCCCAAGCCAACCCGCACGTTCTTATGCAGAGGCTCGGCCCGCGAGAATGTGCGGAAATAAATAGTCAAAAGAGTCTTATCTTTTGTAAATTCCACATGCTCTTTCAGATGGACGGTCAGCATATTCCTGCCGGCAACTTTGGCGAAAGCGATTCTCGAAATCGGGAGTTTCCTTTCGGATATGGGGCCGGCCGGGAGGTATTCAAGATATTTCATAAGCGAATCGAACACTTTTTCGGCTTGCGAGAAAGCCATTGTCAAATCATATTGCTGGTCCTCGATGTTTATTGCCGGGCGGTCCAGCACTTCGATAATATCGGCAGATTTTGTGCGAAGATAGTCCTGGTCGTAGCCCAGGTTCAGGATATTAATCTCCGCTTTGTTCAGATTGATAAATCTATGCAAATGATGGAAAAACTCTGATGTCTGCTGCCGGCTGTTGGCAAAGGCAGTGTGGAAGCCCTCGATATTGCGATATAACTGACAAGTCGACTGCCACACAAGTTCCAGGGCCTTCGTCGGCTTTAGTGAGTATAGATACTCGGCAAGGAGTTTTCTGTATCTTTCAATTCTAACGCTAAGCTGGTGGTGGGCGTTTTCGATAGTTGTATGGCTGTCTAAGAATAGGCCAAACGGAACAAAAGTTTTGTCGCGGTCTATGTGGCCCCCACGAAACCGGAAGCGAAGAATTGGCACTCCGTCGCTTTTTTCATTTGTTACCGACACTTTGCACGTCCGGTTCAATAGCCTCAACCCGGTTTCAACTTCATCGCTAACGCGTTCCACATCGCCAAATTCGCCCGGGCCGGCCGGAACAAGATAGACTACGATATAGCCTTCTTCATCCTGCCGCGCCAGTGAAATATTAATATCAAATGACTGTCTTTCGTCAATTTTGAGTATGCGGCCGAAAGGATTGATAACCTGTAGCTTTTCAATATCGATCCGGTATTTTGTTTCAACATATTGCGTCTCCTCCTGCAGGCTGACAATAATATTTTCCGCGCGGTTGTAATCCTCCTGAAGAATCGGGTTGCGAAAAAAGCCAAACCGCTTGAAATGCTGGTTGGTCAATCCAACAAGGTTTTCTACCCATAGTTCCTGGGCCGTAAAATGCTTTTCGCTGATTACATCACCATCGCGCCATACTACTTTTCTAACCGGGAAATTATTCATTTCATTTAATTAAATTGTTCATAAAATATCCAAGATACCCTACTGGCAATGCCGATTGGCAATACCGATTGGCAATACCGATTGGCAATACCGATTGGCAATACCGATTGGCAATACCGATTGGCAATACCTACTGGCAATACCTACTGGCAATACCGATTGGTATGGGACAGCAAGTGTAAATGAATTATCATTTTAGGGCCATAAATGAGTGCTGTGCTGTCTGCCTGACTCCTGTGTTGCCAAACATGGATTCGAAGTCTATGAGTAAAAGTCCCGCAATAAGCGGGTTAAATCAATTATCCAAAACAAAATCGATAGTAGCGTGGGAAGTCCGAAACCTATCCCGGGTTATTGCCAATGTATCTATAGTTACGCTGCTGTAAAATACAGCCTTGAAAATCAGAGTGTCACCCTCTTCAACTCTAAACCTTAGCGTCGCACTTCCGTTGGAATTTGTGGATTGCAACATTTCACTTTCGTTGTTCAGGTATAATTCAACGCCTTCGGCCAGGGCAGAATCCCTGTAGGCCTTCACATGAATTGTTATATTGGGTTCGGTAGCCCCTACGATAATGATAACACCAATTATCGCTAAGATAACCAGAAAAAATATCAATCCTTTTATGCTGCTGTTTTTTCCCTTGGCCATATCAATACCCGGTTGAATAAATAATTATTGCCATGCAATCTTTTTAGTATTGCTGTCATAGATAATTGTTCTCGTGCCATCGTCGCTGCATCCCGGCCTTTTTAGCATCAACTCATTTGTCTCGTCGGTGGGGGTGTCGCGGTCCATAATAATTCTGAAAATGCGGTTGCCCCTCCAGAAAAAGCATAGGTCGGGGATAGGCTCTTCCGGAAATATTATCTTGCCGTCCACGCCGGTAGTAAATTCTTCGGAGAAACCGTCCCGCGAATAAATAGTCAGGTCCTTTCGTGGCAGAACTCTTCCAATTCTGTTCACTAAAAGCACCACGAACTGAGCTGGACCGCAGCAGGAATCTGATGATGCCACCGTCGAACTTATCGGCGCTGGCGGGCTGCCGCCTTTGCTGGCTTTGATTACCTTCTCCTTCGGGTCGAAAGCAAATTTGCCGGCCTTGTCTTCTTCAACATTGAATTTTATTTTCACCTCGGAGCCGTCTTCCACTATATAAGTCAGATAAAACGGCTTGTTGATTGCTTGTTCCCTAAGGACAAAACTTGTGCCGTCGAGTTCGAATTTGTTGGTGTCGGCCAGCTGGCTGTCCGAAGAAATAAACGGGGGAGGGCAATTAGTAGAATTTTTCCCTTTCCAATTTTCGATATATACGACCAAATCAACTGTTTCCGGTGGCGGGTTCATCAGGTCGCTTCCCAAATCTCCGGCGCTTAGGTCTATGGGAATTGTTCCCTGTACCATCTCTCTTTTTCGCTCCAGGCGAAATACTTTAAAGTACTGCTCCTTGTATGTGGTGTCGATAGGCAAAGAATCATTAACAAAAACATTATTCTTCAGTTCCTCGGGCTTGGCTCTGATTCTCAGGGCAAAGTCTTTGGTTTCAAAACCGCCTGAATATTTTACGTATGCCAAACCGTCTTCGTTAGTTCTAACAAGGGTATGCCCGTATCCCGGCTTTTTGTCGTCTTCGGTATCAAATTTCACGTCCGGAATTTCGTCCAGCTCGCTTGAGTTTTTATCAACAGCCGAAATATAAATTGGTATACCGTCGATTTTGCTGCCAACGATAATTTCGGAGAAATCCCGAACGTCGATCACTATCTCGCCGGATTCGTGATAAAACCACTTGACAGCAAAATAAACTACCGCCACAAGGGCCAAAAGGAAAGTGATAATTATTTTAAGAGGCTTTGCCCACCATTTCCATAAATGGGCAAACGATACTCCGAGCACCGAGATAAGAACCACAAGGCCATATCTCAGGCCTTTCTGCATCATTTGGTTGCTGACGGCTTCCCGGGCGGCCATCTGCAGGGGCGAAGCCGATCCGCCGGATTCGGTTATCTCGTCGATTTCCGTTGCCCTGTTCTTGGATTTAATGAGAATTGCCAGCATTATTCCCACTGCTAATATTATAGCTAAATAAAAAATGATGTATGTTAGGGTATCCATTTCAATTCCCCGTTTTTAATTTTTTTATTATGATATATCTCAATTCAAATTAAATCAAATAATAGTGCTTTCTTCCTTGCAATCGTTTCGAATTATTTCGCCAGGTTGATCGGATGGATTGTCTTCAATGAGATTGCCAAGCTCTCCCTCATTTATTTCTAAAACCCCACCCTTGTGCGTGAAAACCAAAAAATTGCCTTTATCCGGATTCTCGACAAATATTTTCGTAATATTTCCAAAAAAATCCTCAACCTGGGCGCTCGAACAAGTGGGAAGAAAATCTCTGATAACCCTTGGGTCATAGTAGCGAAAAAACAATCTTTCGCCGTCCTGGTTTTCTACTATTAGCAATTTCCTCAGATGTTTGCACACAGCCTGGAAATCTTCGTCGGTATCAAGAAAAATCCCCCAATTATTGCCATATCCATTTCCAATAATCCATCTTTCAGCCTTCGAGCCTTCGGCACACACCAGCAAATACGGAGCGACATCGGCCAAATTCTTGCGGTTATTTCCCGTATAAAGCGATTCGCTTTCGCCCGCTATTTCCAAAGCTTTTCGTATTTGAACACCGATTCTCGCAGCATCCAATATACAATATTTTACTGAATTTTTCAATAAACCGTCTATAATATTTAGTTTGATATTACTTTAATTTCCACCCGCCGGTTTTCGCTTCTGCCTTTGGCGGTTTTATTGTCGGCAACCGGCATTAACGAGCCTTTGCCCAAATAGGTAATTCTTGTTGTGTCAATGCCATTTGCAACAAACCACAGCATTACCGATCGCGCTCTTTCTCTCGACAGCTCCAGATTACTTTTTTCGTTGCCCACATTGTCGGTATGTCCGGTTATTTGAATTTTCCATTCCTTGAACTCATCGAGTAAGGGTAGCAATATTTCGAGCCTGCTCATGTGTCCGGATTTTATTTGGCTCTGCCCCGACTCGAATGAATTTCCCGGCAGCGTTATGTTCTTGACTTTTGGCGGTTCTTTTTTGACTACCGGCGGTGGTGGCGGCGGCGGCGGCTGAGTCCTAAGGGCAAAAAAGATAGTAGTGGCAATAACGATAATCCCGACAGCGGCGGCAGTCAAATAAATCCAAAGCTTGCTTTTTGCCGGTGGTGGCGGCGGCGGCGGCGGCGGGACTTCCTCTTTGGGGCAATCGTCGTCGGCCTCGAACCGGCACCGGAGGCCGGAGGTAAGTTTTGCCGCAATAATTCTTTCACGTGTCGTATATCTCGATGTGCCGCATGTCAGCGGGTGCAGCTGGCCGGTTGTATGTGATACATGATCGTTGATAATCGGGCCAATCTCACGGATTTTCCTTACTTTTAGCAATATTGCCGGCTCTTTGCCCTCGAGCCATTTCTCGCCGAACCCGGCTTCGGTGGCCAGAACTTTTTGTATTTCGGTTGAGTTGTCCCTGTCCAGGTTTTCTTCGGGGATTCCGTCGACTTCGAACAGATGTTTGATGATGTCGTCCTGATACACCGCCAGGTATCTACAGGGTATCAAATGCAGTCCGGCGGGGAATGCTGCCAGGCCGTATTTCGAGGCAATTTCCTCAACGTGCTTCCCTGCCGTTATCAGCACATTATTATTGTTCAGGTTCCAGTCTTTTATTCTTTTTCTCATAGTATTATTATTTCATGGCTGTCGGATTGCCTTTAATTTTGACAAGTTAGTAACGTGTCAACTGTAATATGTCATTCCGGACTTGATCCGGAATTCATTTTTATACATCCAAATAGCCCGTAAATACTGGATTCTTCACGGAGTTTATCCTGAGCCAGGCCGAAGGGTTCAGAATGACAGCTTAAATGAACCGTCATAGTATGCTTGTCACGTCACTATTAATTCGCTTTCAATGATAATCATCCTACCAGTCTCCGCCCCCGCCAGTGATCTTAACATTTTTAATATTGCATTTTATTTCGTTTCTTCTTATCCGGCTTAGATCAAAATTGTTAAAAGAAGCTATATAAATCGTATTAATTTCTTCATCTGTCATTGTCGTATTGTCTGGGAAATTCGGATCATTTTCCCAATCTGAGATCTCAATAATCTCATCGAAATCTGAAGAAACATAAATCACTTCTTGATTAAAACTTGAGAATTCCGTTATTGAATTGCTAAGTTCCCTCGTTCTTGTCATGTAGTCGGAATGCCCTGAAGATAGATTATCGAATTTTTCATTTATTATTTTAGGATTATGTTTTCTGTATGCAGCATCGTCACCATATTTGCCAATTCCCCCTTTTATGCCTGCTACATTATCATCCGAAGAGTAGTAATTAAATATTTGCCCCGGCATTGGCCTCTCCGGAATTCTAATTTTCTTTACAATATTATTTTGAGCATCCATTAATTGATGCTGCGACATTTCATTATTTGCGTCCAATGGGCTTCCCATAAAAATTGCATTATTGATTTGTGCCCCCAATAATAATGCCCCTAACGTTATTAAAGTTCCCTGACTATGGGCAATCACGTTAACCGGCACGTTAAAATTATTTGTTTTGTCAATAATATATTTCAATCTAACCGCTGAATATCCCTGATACAACCTGTCGTAAGCCAGTAATGGGTTCTCAAACATCTGTTGAATTTCATCCGCTGCCTTATAATAATCCCCTCCTTGTTGGTCATCCTTATTGTCGCCCCATGTAAACCCAAAATTCTGCCTTATAAAAATAGCTGTAGCAGTATCTCTGCTGCTGGGCAATGATAGTTCTGTTTCCAATCCATCGAACCATGCAGCGTCGGTATTAACGCCATGGACAAAAATATTTATAGAAGCTAAATATTCCTTTACATCGGCTTCTTCACAGGATTTTATACCAATAGTTTCACTTTGAGATTTACTTATTACAAATGTCTTTGATTCATCTTTATCCTCAGCGGCTTGTGGAACACCAATGATTAATTTATCACCTGCATATATTTTATTCGGATCCTTTATCTTGGGATTGTCCCGCATCAAACGGTCAATGGTAGTGTTATTATTGGCAGCAATCCGGCTTAAGGTATCGCCCGGTTTAATAGTGTATCCCATTTTTTTCGTTGATTAGTAATTACTTTTTTCTACAAACTTCACATAAGCCAGTTCCATTTTTAGCTGCCTCCAGCAGCGTAATTTTTTGTGCAGTTACCGCCGCAGCTTCGGGCGCCATATTCTTAATTGCCTGTCGCAGTTTGTTGACAGCTTTGCCAAGGCCCTTGTCCGTGGTGCCCTGTACGTTCACCATAGCCACAGGCGGCACCACTACTGGCGGCGCTCCCGGGCTCATCTCGCCAATCAGGACTGTCGGCAATCCAACGGCAATCATTCCGCCGTGGGCTGTCATATCACCCATTCGCGCAGCCGGCTTGCCGCCAATCAAAACACCCATAGAACCCAACACAATGCTGTCGGGCGGCCCAACGCAGACGCACATATCGCCAACCACCGCCGCAGGCTGGCCACCAATCAGCACCGTTGGGACGCATGGCCCCGATACCGGCCCGCCAACATGTGGCACCGGCGGCACTCCCGGCGTTACCATCGGGCATGTGTGCATATCGCCTATTCTTGCTGCCGGTTTTCCCATAATTTCTATTCCGTAATTGTATTCGAAAGCCTTTCATAGCGTTGGCTTATTGCAAGCAGTTTCTCAGGGAGCGTGCCTGCTGAATGCCGTCCTTGTATCTCTTCCGACGGGCTATGGCACTTGGCAATTGAAAGAAATAAGATACCAAATTATTCCTGTTAATAATCCGGATTTATCTTAAAATCTATTCCATAACAACCACAATTCCAAGCCTGCCGGCACCTATTTTCGATTCGCCGATTCTAAATCCTTTGGTCTCCAGAACAATGTGTATTCTTGCTTTCATGTAGTAAGGCTCGGCGAAATCGGCAAGTCGTTTTAGTTTTGTGTCGGCGTTGCCTTCCACCGCCCAGGAAGCTGCCTGAAGCTTAACAAGAGATTTATACGGAATTGGCCCGATGTAAATGTCATTTTCGTTCGAGCGTACACTAAACTCGTATCCGAGAAGAAAGTCCTCTCCCAACACCGATTTCTCTTTTCCCAGGCTTGAGCGCAGGGCTTCCGGTATATTAATCCTGCCGCTGCCAATCCTCTCCGGCCGTACCGGCACCGCATGGCCACATACATGCTCTACCATCGAGCGAATCAGAAGGGCAACGCCATAATGCTTCCCCCTTAGCTCGTGGCCGTGAAGATAATACTTCAGCATAATTTCCTTCTCGCCGTCCGATAGTGTGCTAATGAAATCCTTACTGCTGCCGGGCATCAGCGTCCGGAGCATGCCGTCTACAAAATAATGCACAAAATTGCGTGTGTTTTTTATCCGGTCGAGAAAGCCGTCTGCGGCTTTACGGTCCGGCGGGAGCTCAAGGTTTGCAAGGCGGTTCAACTTCCGGCATTCCTGGGCATTCTCGATCATCAGCGCCTCTATGGATTGGAAAGCCCTAATGGCCCGCTTAATCGACGGCGAAGAAATCCCGGTGCCGAATATCCCCGGTGGAAATAACTCCATCAAATCCGGCAGGCCGAATTCTTCCTTTATTTTGTTTGTCTCTTCCATGGATTATTCTTCTTCCACAATTTCTTTTCGGGTTAATATTGCTTTTGACGATTATCATTGCCCACCAGCTTCACCTGGAGATAATTCCCGTTAACTGTCTTATTTTTCAGGTAAAGCCCCATTTCCCTTTCGAAATAATTTCGTTCGCTGTCGTTGTTGACTATATCGGGGTCTCCGAACGAGACTTTGATTTCGGTAAAGGGAGTGATGAACCCCCTGACGCGTCCGATTTTTTCATTGAATTCGATTTCCTTTGGGTCGACAATATCGGGCCTTGATGCAAAAGCCGGATAATTTGCTATTGCCGTCCTTAAGTCTTCCTTTGTCAGAAGGCGGGTTCTGCTGGAAAGCATAGATCGGAAATATTCCCATATTTTTTCTTTGTCGTTAATGCTTTCATTTCCGCCCGACGGCGTTAACGAATGAACCGAACGAATGCTTTCGTCGAGTCCGCGGTAGAAAGAGAAGGAATTGCCCGCCTGAATAGTCCTGCATTTCGGGTCCAGGTCGTAAACACTATAGTAAATCTTGATATCACCGATTGGTTTCGGGTGCAGGCGAAGTGTTATGCTGTCGTTGTCATTGTCGGATTCGGTAGTATATTGATGATGGTACGACGGGTCGAGCACAACCGACGAGTCCAGATACTCTGCCGGAGGGTCGATTCCTGTGTCTTGCACCGAATTAATCATTACACGGTTTTTGTGCAGCCTTAGGTTCGGCAGAGAAAATGAAAGGCCATCGGATGTGCGGCGGAGCAAATTTTCCTTTTCGATTATGTTCCACATTACAAATGCGTTCATTGTCAGCTTGCGTGATAGATCATTTGCGAATTGGCCCATACCTTCGAATGGCAAGTTCACCGTGGCCTTAGAGCTATTGCCATTTTTCCGGGCAATAGTTCTTAGCAATGAAAACGGCACCTTCAGGAATTTGCTGTGATACGGAGTATGGAAAAAATCCTTTCTTATCTGATACATTCCCGGATAGGCCGAGCGGAAGGGCATTTCAGGCTCGGCAGCCGAATCGGAATAACCGCTCATCTGATAAATCCGGCAGCGCATCCTCTCGATTAAATAGGGGTCAACACCGCCGCAATAGATATTAATCTCGCCATCGGTATCCTCAATATTGGCATGAAAAACGTTCATATTCAAAATCAGCGTATCGCCCCTGGCTTCCACCAATATGTCATTTGTGGACGATGGTGCTATCCACGAAGGGCTTTGAGGCGAAAATAAATGCTGATTCCCCTCGCTGTCCTGCACGCTGAAGGGAAAGTATTTATCGATTTTCAGGCACTTGGATTCGCTTGCGTTTCGCAGGGTGGCGTGAACGATTACAAAAGCCGGGCCGGGGAACATCTGGCCGAACAGATGCCGCCGCAAGGATTCGAACAGCCCGTCTGTGTTTCCTTCGTTCCATTGCGAATAGGTTGTCAGCAGAAGTTTCTCCTGCACTTCCTTCTGAAAGGCGTCCAGTGTGTCGAGCACAATGTTAATAACAGGGTCGTCCAGGTTGCCCTGGTAATACTCGTAAAACCTTTGCCTCATGTCAAAAGAGAGCATATAACTATCCTATGGTTTGATTCTATCGATTAATTTCCCGGGAAGACCGGATATTCCACTTCCTTTATATTCCAGTTGCCAACCGGCAGGCCAGTTGGTTTTTGCCCGGTATATCTAAATTCGAAAGTGTAAATAAATTCTGAATTTCGAGTTGTAAATTTGATGCCGTTGTGAATTTTCTTCTTTTCATTTACATTCTTGTCTTTATCGTCCTTAAGCGGATCGCCCAAAATCTCCAGCGAGCGGACGTTGCCGGCCTTGCCAAGCCAATGATTCACTTCGCCAAGTATCCTCTTTTCAAGCTGGATGCGGTCGTTGGCAGTAAAAACGTCTTTGCCAAGCAACGATGACTCCGGGCCAATAGTTGTAATCTTGGTCCACAGCATTGCAATACCGGGCGAGGGCATGGTCAGATATTTGCTGCAACCCGAAAGGATGAACATTCTAATCCGCGATCGCATATAGTCCTTGTCGTCATGGGCCATTTGCAGTGTCCCGCTTTCGGTAATTTGTAGTGGTAATTGAAAAACCGGCATTCTTTTTCCGTTCAATTAGTTAATCATAACCGTTCCGCCCTTGATAATATTGGTAGCGGAAGCCTTGGATTCTATCATTGCAGAGTTCAGAGACAGCTGGGCGCTGGCCTTTATTTCTGCCTTTGCCGATGCCTCCATCTTCAGGTTAGCTCCGGCCGTTATTTCCTTGTTCGTGCCAATGTCCTCCGAATCGCTTGTGCCAACGGTAGTCTTCCGGCTGCTGGAAACATTCGTGGTCAGATTATTCCCGATAGTTTCGTCAAGATCATTCACCGCTTCGATAACAATATCCTTTGCTTTGATGTTCAGGCCTTCATCGGCTGTGATGTTTATTGTTTTCGAATGTATATCGATAATCCCGCCATCGGATTCGATAGTGATTTTCGGCTCTGCCAGTTCCAGACGGATAATATTTTTATTATCTCTTTGGTGAATAATGATTTCTTCTGAGCCGTCAGTATCCAGTACGCGAATTACCGATTCCTGCGGGGTTTTAACCACAAGGACTTCCTCGGTGCCGTTGTCGGTCTTAAAGTCCGGTTTATGTTCGCTGTGGTATAGCGCCCCCAGCACAATCGGCAGCGAGGCATTGCCATGTTCGCATGCAACCAGCACGTGGTCTCCGATTCGAGGCGTAAAGTGGGTGCCATACCCAACTCCATTGGCGGTGCTTCCCGCACCGGCCTGAGACATTCTTGCCCACGGCTGAGCTACGCCGTCCAGGTCCCATAAGTATTGGACTTGCACGCGGCCCAAAGCCTCGGGATCGACATTGTCTGTCACGATAGCCGGCTCCAATATTGTCCTCAAATTTTCATCAGCCGGAGGCTGGACTATTGAGTCTGACGCAATTGCAGTGAATTCCGCTTCGTACACCTGGTCTTTGAAAACAGCTTTCATTGATGTTACGGTCACTGGACTTTTTAAGATAGTGTGTTCCGGGCAGCTAATCGCCCTGCCAATCGCTACAAGCGGATTGATAGTAACCCCAGTAACCTCAATCATTTTCCCTGAGGAATATTTTTGTCTGTGGCCCAGGAATTTCTCATAATCCTGCTTCACCGTAATAGTCTTGTTATAATTATGTTCGGTTATTTTGCTGAAAACCTTTTTCGAATGGTTATACGTCTCTTTCGAATATGGGTGGCCATCGGGTGAAAGCGGTACTGAATTATATTTCGAATCGGCGGGTGCGCTGTGCCGGGTGTAATCGTAGGGCATTCCCAGCCATTTAGTCCGCTCCAGCTTGCAGTTCAGATGAATGTCTTTAATAGCTTCAAGGCCAAGCGATATGCTGTCCTTGGTCTCGGTTGTTGGGGAATATGTGAAATCTTCGCCGTCGTGATAAAAGACGCAACCGTCGAACTGAGCCAGCCTCATCAAGCAGTTGTAATCGGTTTCGTCGTACTGCTGGAAGAACTTAAATTTAGTGCTTTGCGGGGGAGGGTATATGTTCTGATTGGCCACACCGGCGTCATTAATCAATAATCTTACTATGCCAATAACATCGGTATCGACGAAAGCCCTGTGCTTCTGTGCGGCCGAAAGCAGGAGGTCCTCGGAAACCGCTTTTAAAATGATCGATGAGGTGGTCGAACTCATTTCGGTTATAGTACCCTTATATTTTTTTTCTGTTGATATCTCGACCCTGTCGTAAATTGTCAGTTCCAGAATTTCCCCCAGCCAGTCCGAAACAGCGGTTTTAATAATAACGTCGCTTTCGTGGCGGCCAAAACCCAGCTCAAGTTCGATATGGCAATGTTCAAAAAGAGCCTGTTTGATTTCTGCCCGATAGAACATCAGGCCATGCGCTTTGCCGGCAATGGTTGCTTTTTGAAGAATATCCATAATTATTCCGTATTATTTACTGTATTGTTAATTCTGTATTGTTAATCGAAATTCTATTTGCACAATAACTCATTATCACAAAATAGAGTTAATAGTATCATCTTAATAGCATCATTATAAATAATATCATTCCGTCCTGCAAGTTGTTACAAAGGCAGTTTAGCTGCTGTCCCATATCGTCAGTAAGAACAACTAACGGAATATTAGATAGAACTTTTCCCTCAATCCGCATCAGCCTGCCGCAAGCATATAGCAATTGAAAAAAAGAAATAATGATACGAAGCAATAAATAGCCGCGAGCTTTAACCCGTGGCTATTAATTTTAACATTGTTCCACCATCGCTATGAATCATAATCTTCAACTGCTATTGGCCGGTGTACGGAAAAACCGCCGTATCAACATAACCATGCGCATCAACCGCCTGCAAACCTACCCGTTTCCATCAACCCAATTATCATTTTCGTCCGAAACAAGGAAGAGGTTCATGTGGCGTACGGCATTTTTATACTTCACGTTAATACGAATGTCAAGGGCCTGATTATTAAGAGTGCCATCGGAATTTTTAGCGATGTCCACCGCTTCCACCTTTCCGTATTCCAGCATCTTCCCTTCGCCGGTATTGTCCATAAGGAAAGTAGAAATTGACGACCGTATCTTATCTCGGCTCTTCCTTTCGTTAGGAACGAAAATTTGGCTGTTCAGGAAGTGCAGCACCACTTTGGCAATGTATTCGTCGCAGCGTTTCACCGTGTATTGGTCCATACCCTCGTCGCCCTGGCCCGAGGCGGCATAAAGCGTATCGACGCCCCAAAAAACAATCCCCTCGAAATACGAGAGCGGAATCATTGCCTTGTTGAATTTCATTTCGCGGGCGCCCCTTACGTTCCATTTCATCTCAAGCGGCGAATCGTCCGGTGTGGGAATGGCAACTTTATGCGGACGATTGGCCTGAGCAATGTGCATGCCTTCGGTCACATCGCCTTTGTATATCTTCCCGGCCAGAATAGAAGTGGGATTGATATAAAAATCGCCCAATTCTTCCTCGAATTGATTCTTCCGGCGCATCCTGAGCGGATTGCCCACAACCGACATGTGCTGCTTCACTTCGTCCTGCGATTTCAGCTCGGCAAATTCTTCGCCAACTTCGAATTTCTCGATGGCCTCTTTTAGTTCCATATCGGGAAAGCCGACAAATAAATGTGCCATAAACTGCTGGGCAATCTCCGAATATTTAAGTGCCTTGGCTTCGCTGCCCGGCCATTCGGGCATAACCATAAGCCCGGTCAGCATTCGAAGGTCGAAATTGTTCTTATCCGCAAAATGCGAAGCTATGCCTTCTTCGGGGTCGGTAATCTCCTGGAAATGCTTATTCGGAGAAGCGTTGATAAATGTAATATAATCAACTTTTTCGCCCTGAGTTATAGCGGCTTCGTAGAAGAAAGTATCGATTTCGCGAAAAGTTTTTTCCAGATCCCGCTGCTTTGAAAACAGCGTTCCCATGTTCTCGCTAAATGTTTTGGCTACCAGGTCCCGGCGCTCCATTGCTTTTTTTCGCAAGGATTTGATGTCGCCTTCGCCTTCAAGCATTTCTTTAAGGAGTTCGAGCTTCCGCAAATAAGTATATGCAGTGTTGATGTCCTCTTTCGAGCGTGTAATCTTCAGTTTGCGTTTCAGCACTTCCTTGGACTTCTCGTCATTGTCCGCCGGCACATCTTTGGCTCCCGGGAACAGCTTGACGGCAGTACCTTCGGCAAGCAGCGCTCCGGTGCGTCCCTGAATCAGCGAGGCCATATCTTTTACAGATAGTTTTTGCGCCTCTTTTTGTTCGGTTTTGACTTTTTGTTCTTCCATATCTTTTGCCCGTATTATTAATAAATTTGTTATCGATATAATTTATTTGACAAATTAAATCACATATCGCCTGCAACAATATCAGTCATAAAATTTCAATCGTGATATTGATATAGCAACGACAGCTACGTTCCGCTTATTATTATTTAAAGCTTTCGAGTTCTAAATTTGCTTGCGAGCCGTCGGCATTGAAGCCAATCTCGCCCACCCGAAGTTCAATATATTCAACCAATCCGTGGTCGGATTCTTCGGGATGCCTTAGGCCCCATTTCGAGATAATAAATTTCTTTAGTTCGAACTGAAAGTCATGCTGCACATCTTCTGTCTGGCACACTATTTTGCCCTCTGTCAATATCACCTTGCGTCCGTCATCGTTGGTTGTCATATTGAACAGTTCGGTCATGCCGATTTCCGAGGAATCCCTTTCAATTGTAATAATGGCGGCATAGGTTTCTTCGCGGTATATTCCGCGTTCATCGCCCGGAGTTATAAGCTGCACATTGACTTCGGTGACATTCGGAATGTCCACACCGTTTATGTTAACTTCTTTAATCATTGCTAAATCTCCTAAATTATTAATTTATTTATTTTATCGTAGTTTATAATATCAAGAAAAAAATAGAAAATAATGTATTCATTAATCAAAAATAAAAAGCGACAATCAAGTAGCAGATTTATTAAATTCTGGCACTTCAAGGCTCTTCGACCCGCCGCCGGCATTTATTTCCATTTTGCCAGCCCGAATCACAAATTTTTCCCTCAGGGCGTCGTCCCGGCGGTTCTGATGAATACCCCATTCGGCGATGTAGCCTTCATTAATAACATAGGTGATAATTGTTTGCCGCGTTGGGTCATAATATTCCAGCTTGCCGGTGATAAAAACCCTCCGGCCATCCTCATTGGTGATTTTCTCAAATAATTTTACCGATGGTGTGGTGTTGGCAATTCTTTCGATAGTAATCTTTGCAGAGTGTGTGCGGCCAGTATAATTGCCTCTTTCGTTAACTGGTGTTTCGATCTCTATATTGGCATACTGGACGTCAAGAATCTCGACGTCTTCGATTGATACATAAACATTTCTCATATCAGGTTTCCTTGTATTTATGCGAAAAAGATTTAATATTTTGATGAACAGTTTCTTAATTATTTTGATGAACTTTCTCATAACTCCATGTCCGGACTTTTTGCAAAAGTTCTGTTATTCGTCGGAACCGTAAGATTCGTCGAATTCAATATCTTCCTTAATGCTCTTTATTCTCTCGATTTCGGCCCCGAGGGTTTCGATAAGGCCCTCTTTGTTTTCGTTGAAAAGTTTGGCAAATTTTTGATCGCGAAGCCGCTCGGTCAGGTCGTCCAAAGTATGGTAATCAATCTGCTGATTCAACAGCACCCTGTCGCCGTCGGAATTTTTCGTCTTGACTACCACATTTTCAGGCAGGAAATCATTCATAATTTCGCGAGGGGTTTCGCCGTATTTCATTTTAACGGTCGCCACGTCTTCATCGACTTGCTCTCCGCCAAGGTTGCTCAGCTTTTTTAGCTCGAATTCAAGCTCGGGCTTGAAAGCTTCGGCAACGTCGGCCACAGAGCCGCAATCGATGGATTCCATGCTTTCGCCGGCCGTTTCGGGGTTGATCTCGGCCAGGTAAATGCTGAAATTGCTGTTCAATTCGGTGACCTTAGGCACGGCGTTCTTGGGCAGAATCCGCCTTGCTTTGTCTACATCATATTGTCCGAATCCCATTTGTACCTCCAGATTGGTTTTTAAAACAGTTTAATTTGAATTTAGGTATGATATTTAATTATTAAATATTTTCTAATACAACATTCTATATATTGCCATGTTATTAGAATTTCCAGTCATAGATTCTAATATTGCCAATTGCCTGAGCGGGCTGTTCAGCGGTCATCGAAGGCCACGGTCAATCGCCCAATGTAATATTCAGCGACTCTTCGTCGGTGTCAATGCGAATGTTTTCGGGATAATACATACCGCCAATCTCTTTTCTCTTCCCGAGCACTGCCGCCGCTATCCTGCTGGCTATTTCGGTATCGACATAATTTATTACCGACCGGGCGCCGAATTCCCTTTGATAGCCATTTTCCGCAATGAATTTCCCGGCTTCTTCGGTAAGTTCAATCTTTAGCTGCTTGGCCCCCGGCGAAGACGAGAACGACCTCTCGTAGGCCGCAAGTTTGCTTCGCACAATCGAATCCACATGCCGGATTTCGAGATAAGAAAATGGAATAATTTCGTCGACACGCTTGACAAATTCCGGGCCTATGTGTTTTTTCAGAAGGTCAACGGCGCGGTCAACTAACTTATCTTCAGCAATTTCCATGGTGTCGGAGAATCCCGAATATCCGTGGTTCGAGGTAAGCACAAAGACAGTGTTGGAAAAATCGATGGTGTTGCCCTGGCTGTCGGTAAGGCGGCCTTCGTCGAATACCTGAAGGAAATATTGCAGCACCTGGCGGTGGGCCTTGTCGATTTCGTCCAGCAGCACCAGCGAGTATGGCCGTCGCCGGACGGCTTCGGTCAGCACTCCGCCTTCTTCATAGCCCACAAGGCCGGGGTCGGCGCCAACAAGCCTTTTGGCCGAATGCCCGTCGGAGAATTCAGACATATCAATACGCACCAACTGCTTTGGCGAGGCATAAACTTCGGAGGCGATGGATTTGGCCATTTCCGTTTTGCCTACGCCCGATGGGCCGACAAATAAGAATACGCCTCTCGGTTTGCTGCTATCGCGAAATGGCAGCGACATCATCCTCATGCGGTCGGCAATAACTTTGATTGCTTTGTCCTGGCCAACCACGTTCCGGCCCAGGATGCTTTCCAGTTCCAGCAGCCTTTCGGACTCGTCGCGGAATATTTTATCCACCGGTATATCGGTTTTGTCGCCAACGGCTTCGGCAATGTCAATATCGGTCACTGTAAGGTCGTCCCTTTCGCCAACTACTTGGGCGACCCGAACGCGGGCAAGAGTATTGTCCAGCACCTGAATGGCTTTGGCGGGGAATTGATTGTCGCCGATATACTTGCCGGAAAGTGAAACGATGGTGCGAAGCTGCTCGTCGGCTATCACAGCATTTTCGTGGTGGGCGGCAAATCGCTGGCGCACGCCCTGCAATATTTCGAAAGTCTCGTCTGCTGTGGATTCCGGTACGTTTATTTTCAGGAACCTGCGTGAGAAAGCCGGGTCTTTTTCTATATGCCGGCGGTATTCGGCGTAGGTGGTGGCGCCGATAACCCACAATTCGCCGCGTGCAAGCGGAGGCTTGATAAGATTAGCCGCATCCAATGCGCCGGAGGTCTGGCCGGCTCCCATCAGGACATGGATTTCATCTATGAAAAGAATCACCTGCCCTTTGGCTTCTGCCAGTTTATTGATTATTTTCTTTAGCCTTTCCTCGAATTCGCCGCGATAAGTAGCACCGGCCAAGAGCGACCCCACATCGAGAGTAAGGATTTTCTTTCCGCTAAGAATAGGCCCGGCCTCATCTTTGAATATTTTCATGGCCAACCCTTCCACTATCTGCGTTTTGCCAACGCCCGGGTCGCCAATCAGGATTGGGTTGTTGGTCATCTTTTGCGACAGGACGGTAGTGATTTGCCTGATTTCTTTAGTACGGCCTATGACTGGCGTCAGGTTTCCGTCTTCTGCCATTTTCACCAGGTCGATGGTGAATTTCTCCAGAGCCTCGTCCTCGGAGACTGAGCTTAAGTCGCTTGTTCCGGAGGCAACAGCGGCGACTTTTTTCTCGCCTTCCAGGAAATTCCTGTAGTCATACGGCGTAATGGCGGCATCCCAAATAAGCTCGGCCAGCTCGGTATCGTCGGTTTCGATAACCGCCAGCACGAGGTCGGGCCATTGAATGTCCTTATCGCCATCGGATACCTTATCGAATAGGGCCTTCAACCGCTCGGATGCTTCCCGGGTTCCGGCTGCAGCTTTTTGAGGCAGTTCTTTCATTTGCTTGTTCAGCAGGCCCTGCAGGTTGGCCTTCGACAGCTTCTTTCCCTCTAAGAATTCTATCAATCGGGCATCACCGGCCTGAAGCTCCGTCCAAAGGATATGCTCAGGCTCGACTTTTGCATTTCGACGGCTCATAGCCTCTGCTTGAGCTTTTAATAGGTTAGTCTTGCAGCTTTCGGAAAATTTCATATTAACCCAATCGAATGTAAAAAAAGATTAATTTTATCATTTTCGTGTTTACCCATGGAGTGCGGATTGGCTGAACGGGCATGAATTTAGATCATGTAAATTTAATAATTATTCCCAAATTGTTGAAATTGTGTGAAAAATCTGAAATACGTCATCCTGCCTGTCCCGGTTTATCGGTGGATTTTATCTCATGGCCTGTTTGCCACATGTCCACAGGTTTGTAGATTATCTTCGCTGCCACTTAGGGGTCTGAAGCAGGTTCAGATTGACAACTTTATGGCAATATCACTCCACCACGTGGTTTAGGTATATAATGGCACCTGTTACTAAGTTGCCGGCGAACCACCTTATCCTATATGCATAATATATAAAAATATTGCCTATGAATGAAATTATTTTTTATTTTAATTCGATGCTGGCCGGGGAAGAAGGTCTGCCTTTTCGAATAGAATTCTGATATAGTAATTTACAGCCGTCCTCAACCCTTCGGCTCCGCTCATTGGTAAAGAGCATTTTGCAATGCTGAGCGGAGCTGAAACATTACTGTTCCCAACTCGCGGGTACGGCAGATTATTGGGGTTAGCACTTCTTCGTTCTAATAATCCAAACTTTTTTTCTTATCAAATAATCTAATGGTTATGTTCGGTTTCTTCCTTTTTCAAGTCGGCAAGCAAATAATAGGCTGCATTAAAAACGATTTGAGTATTGTCGGGCAGTGAATCAAGCAGCTTGATTTCGGTGTGGCCGCCATCCTTTTGTCCGGTTATTACCTCAACCATCCTGAATGACATATTTTGGTTGTCGCCGTCCGCTTCGTTGTGGCCGTCATGGCTATGCCCTTCATGTCCTTCTTCTTCAGCTTTCTCGTCATGGCTATGCCCTTCATGGCTTTCTTCTTCAGCTTTCTCGTCATGGCTATGCCCTTCATGGCTTTCTTCTTTGCCATGTTCATCATGGCCGTGTTCCGCCACATCTTCATTGTCCAGGACGAATATATATGATTTGGTCCCTTCCGTTACAATAGCACCATCCGGCAGTGTTCGTGTAAAATTAATATCCGTATGAATATGCCCTGATATATACATGCCGGGTATGAGATTGCCGGGATTATCAGTCAGATTTGCATGGATATGCACAGACCTTGTATTGGATTCAAACTCGTTTCCTATAGCAAAAATAACAGCCGAAAGCTCTTCGCCCGGACGGTTGGAAACAGTAAAGTCAATTTTTTGTCCGATTTTTAGTAAATGCACATCATTTTCGAATACCATAAAATCAGCATGAATGGCGCTGTTGTCGCTTATTGAAAACAGTTTGTTTTCGGCATCAACATAAGTGCCTACCTTAATATCCACATCATTAATATAGCCGTTTATCGGAGAAAGTATATCGATTGATTTTGTGATATTGCCGGCAATTACTTTATCGGGAGATATATTCAGGAATTCGAGCCTGAGTTTCAATCCTGCGAATCTTGCCTTTGCCGTATTGAAGTCTGCTTTAACCTGCTGATAGTCCTTGCCGGCCCCCACATTATTATCGAACAACTCTTTTTGGCGGCTGTATTCTTTTTCAAGGAATTCAAGTCTGTGAGCCAGTTCTGCGAATTCTTCCTGAAGGGAAATGTAATCCGGATGCTCAAGCACGGCCAGCGGCTGGCCTTTTACGACCTTGTCGCCATGGAAAACCTTTATTTCCTTCACATTTCCGCCGATCACAGTCGTCACATCGGCCCGGCTTGCCGGCGGCACTTCCAGCTGGCCGTTTGTTTTGACCACAGTGGTAAGGTTTCGCATCTGGAAAGTTCCTAATTCCAATTTAAGTGCCTGGCGCTGCCTTTGGTTCAATACTACTATGCCCTTAGTTCCGTGATCGTCATGGCTCTCTTCATGGCCTCCACCTTTTTTTTCGGAACTGCACGAAATAGTGATGAATGCAATAATTACGATTAGAGATAAAACTGTTTTCATTATAAGTCCTTTTATTGAATATTTGATTTATTTATTTTTGGCTGTTATAAATTGCAATTCGGTTGAGAGTTCATAAAAATCTATCTGTTGCTCAAGATATTGACTTTTGGTTCGAATAGCCGTCTCGGCATTCTGTATGAACTGAACGTAATCAATGCTGCCCAACCTATAGGAAAGGATTGATGCCTGCATCTGTTCATCAGCCAGTGGCAATGCCTCTTTTTGGTAATATAGCAATACATCTTTCAGGGCAAGATATTTGTTCAGCTTTTCGCCATACATTGCGTTAATTGTTAGACGCTGCTGCTCAAATTGCTGCCGGGCTATTTGAAAATTAATTTTCGAGGCCTGTGTTTTCCCTGCCTGTGCAAAATAAAGCAAAGGCAAAGATATACCCAATTTCCAGGAATGAAATCCTGACAGGCCGTTGACCGATTGCCTGGCATAGCTGACGCCGAGTTTCGGATAATAACCGGCTCGCTGAACATCCCAAGCCGATTCGGCTACATCAATAGCGGTGGCGAAATATTCCAGCAGCGGGCTGTCCTTCAGGCTGTCGCCTTCCACGAATCCCAGTTCGATTTCCTGCTCCAATCCTCGGGTCGACACATCAAATGGAGACTGATAGTTCAGATATTGATTGAGAATCTTCAGGGAGGCCTTGAAGCCGCTTCCCGCCTTTTTCAGATTGACCTGCAGCTCGCGGTATTTGGCCGATGCCGACAGATATTCTAATTTTGATGTCTGCTGGGTTTTGAACCTAAGTTCGGCGGCTCTTTGAAAATCAGAGTACAGGGTGTCGACTTGCCGGAATAAATGCCATTGCTGCTTGGCCACGGCCACTCGATACCACGCCAGGCTGACATCCCGAATCAATGCAAATTCTGTTATGTATTGCCCGGCTTCGGCAAGGCCTGTCCTGTTATCAACAAGACTGCTTTTCGCTGAAATACCAAAAATATCTATACCGGACTGCCCAATTCCAATCAGAGTCTGAACACCTTTTACGTTATTGCCAAATTCATCCTGACTTGTATAAATCGAGGTATTGCCAAAGTCATAGGCAGTAGCTTTTAAGGCCTTTTGCTTTTCGACCTCCAGGCGGGCTGCTTTAAAGGCGGGATAGTTCTTTTGGGCAAGTTCGATGGCCTGGGGCAGCGAAAACGATTTTACTTGGGCATTCAGGCTGCCTGGCACACTCAGGCCTCCGATTAACAATAATATTACTATCACCGCCGGCTTTAATTCCGGTTTCTTGCGTTTTGATTTTGGCGATTCAACCCATTTATACAAAACAGGCAGCACAACAAGAGTTAGGAGTGTGGCCGTTAGCATGCCTCCTATCACAACCGTAGCCAACGGCCGCTGCACTTCCGCTCCGGCCGATGTGGATATTGCCATGGGCAAGAAGCCCAAAATATCAGTCGATGCCGTTAGCAGAATAGGGCGAATGCGCCTTATGGAGCCCTGCTTGATTATATCTGTTAAACTAAGGTTGCCATCTTTTTTCAGTTCCCTGAAGCCGCTTATCAGAACCAGCCCGTTCAAAATAGCAACCCCAAACAGCACAATGAAGCCCACTCCGGCGGAAATGCTGAACGGCATATCGCGTATATACAGAGAAAGGATACCGCCGACGGCTGCAAAAGGCACAGCCACATATATCATCAGAGTCAGCTTGATGGACTTGGTGGCAAAGAAAACGAGAATAAATATAAGAGCCAGCGCTAAGGGAACAAGCAATGACAAACGAGCCGTTGCCCTCTCGAGATTTTCGAACGCCCCGCCGTATCGAATGTAGTAACCGGCCGGTAGTTCCAGCTTGCTGTCAAGCGTCGCCTGAATCTCTTCTACAAGTGATTTAATATCTCTGCCCTCAACATTAATGCCCACATAAGTGCGCCGGTTGGTATTATCGCGGCTGATTTGCATTGGGCCGGGCTGATAATTAATATCGGCTACTTCCTTTAACGGAATTTGAGTTCCATCGGGAAGATTAACATAGATATTGCGAATATCATCAATGCTTTTCCGGTGGGATTCATCTAACCTTACTACGAGGTCGAACATCCGCTCGCCTTCGTAGATAACTCCGGCAATGCCTCCGCTAAAAGCGGTTTCCAGTACTGTATTGAGATCCTCGATTTTCAAGCCGTATCTTCCGAGTTTATTTCGATTGTAATTCACCGTTATTTGCGGCAATCCCCTTGTGGCTTCGGCTTTGATTCCCGCCACACCATCGATTCCCGCTACAAGCCCTGCAATTTCTTCGGCTTTGTCGGCAAGTATATCCAAATCCTCGCCGTATAGCTTAACCGCCAAATCTTCGCGAATTCCCGTAAGCAGTTCGTTGAACCGCATTTCAATCGGTTGGGAAAATTCGTAATTAATACCGGGCAAATCTCCCACAGCTTCCCTGATTTTATCACTAAGTTCAGACTTTGTTGATGCCTTCGTCCATTGCCCTATGGGTTTGAGTAAAATAAACACATCGCCTATATCAATTGGCATAGGGTCGATTGGTATGCCGGATACACCCATGCGGGTTTGAGCCGATTTTATTTCGTCCGGGAATCGTTCGAGCAGCAGTTTCTCTATTCTTGTCGAGGCATCAATTGTTTCGGTCAATGATGTGCCGGGTTTCAGGAACATGTGCATGGCAAAATCGCCTTCATCGAGTTGCGGGATGAACTCGGCACCCATACGCGTGAAAAGGAATATGCCCGATATTAATAAAACCATAGCAACAGCTATAACTATCATACTTTTCTTTAGTGCCCAGTCGATAACCGGTGAGTAGATTTTTTCCAAAGCTCCTACTATTTTGTCTCCCCATGTCTTTTTATTGCTCTTGGGCGGTTGGAGAAATAGTGACGCCATCATGGGAATATATGTGAGGCAAAGCACGACCACCGCAAACATGGCAAAGCCAAAGGTCAAGGCCATAGGGATAAACATCTTGCCTTCCACTCCCTGCAATCCAAGCACGGGTATGAAAACGATAAGGATAATTAATTGGCCAAAGAAAGCTGAATTCATCATCTTGCTTGATGATTTGAAAGCAGTGGCATTGCGTTCTTCACGGCCTAACTTCTTGCCTATCAGGTTACTTTTATTAAGATTAAAAATCATGCTTTCCACGATAATCACAGCCCCGTCGACCAGTATACCAAAGTCGATTGCCCCAAGGCTCATCAGGTTTGCCCAAACGCCAAAGAATCGCATTAGAATAAAAGCAAACAGCATAGCAAGCGGAATGGTTGAAGCCACAATCAACCCGCCGCGCATATTGCCCAAAACGAGGACTAATACGAATATGACGATCAATGCACCAATCGAAAGGTTCTCGGTTACGGTGAATGTTGTGCTTTTGATTAGCTTGCTTCGGTCGAGAAACGGTTCAATATATATGCCTTCGGGCAATGATTTTTGGATCAAGGCCATTCTCTCTTTTACGCGCGCAATTACTTCGTTGGAGTTTTCGCCCTTCAGCATCATAACTATACCACCAACGGCCTCGCCTTTGCAATTTTTTGTAAAAGCACCATACCGCAGGAAACTGCCATAATCGACCTCGGCCACGTCGCGAATAAATATCGGTTGTCCATTGACATTTGCCACCAAGGTGTTACGTATGTCTTCCAAAGAGCGCATCAAACCCTCGCCACGGATAAAGTTGGCCTGGAAGTCTTTTTCTATATAGGCTCCGCCTGTGTTTTGATTATTGGCCTCGAGGGCTTCGAAGACATCGCTAATTGTCAAGCCCATACTTCGGAGCTTGTCGGGGTTGAGTGCCACCTCATATTGTTTGCCTCTTCCGCCAAATGAATTTACTTCGACCACTCCGGGAAGCATGGCCATCTGACGTTTCATTATCCAATCCTGGATGGTACGGAGTTCCATGTCATTATAAACGCTGTCATAACCCGGCTTTACTTCCAATGTATATTGATATATTTCGCCCAGTCCGGTGCTTATTGGTGCCATATAGGGCTGGCCAAAGCCTTCGGGAATATTTTCTTTTACCTCCGACAATACTTCGCCCACCAACTGCCGCGGAAGATATGTCCCCATTCCGTCTTCGAACACTATTGTGACGACCGACAATCCAAAGCGGGATATGGAACGTATTTCGATGACCCCGGGCAGGTTCGACACGGCGAGTTCTATCTGGTAGGTAACAAATTGCTCTATGTCTTCGGTGCCGAGGTTCGGAGCGGTTGTGATTACCAGCACCTGGTTATTAGTGATGTCAGGCACGGCATCCAATGGTACTTGTGTGGCAGAATATATTCCGCCGATAATCAGGCCTATGGTCATTAATACGATAATGCCCTTATTCTTAATCGAAAAGGATATTATAAAATCTATCATTGTTTCATTCTTTTTTTGTAATACAAATTTTCTATTGAGATTCATTGCTATTCGGTTAGAAACAGCAAATATCGGCCAAATACAGTTATTCGTAACATATTGACTTCTATCATGCCGGGTTGTTTTTCTCTTGTAACCAGACTAAGAGGCTGTCATTCTGAACTTGTTTCAGAATCTATATGTCAGTATTTTTCTGTTATTGGGATTCTGAAATTAATTTCCCGATAAATCGGGTTTCAGTATGACAAGTAATTTTTTTACGAATTAATTCATGGAGAAAACAAAGAAACAGGGTCTATAAAAGGAGTGAAACGGTAGAATACTCGACAAGTATTTTATTAGGTAATTGCTGAATAGCATTTACTAATTTGAAAGGTTTGGATAAATGATTGGAAATATAGTTAATGTAAATAATTGTTGGGTGAGAGAAATTAAAACTTATGTTTTGCAGTTTGTTTACAAAGACATCAATAAATGATAAATATATATCATAACAATGATTAGTATCGTAGCAATGTTTAGTGTCATAACAATGGCCATCATTAATCTGTGGGGGTTTTGCAGTAGCACTGTTCGTAATCCGATTGACAATCCGACCGGTTTGACTATCACTAACAGAGCATTTATTTTGACTCTTAATAGCAACCTGCCCATCGCTCCCAATACATAAAACCGGGGGCTCATCGGTGCTGTTAATACCAAATGATTGAATGAAAACACTAACTAAAAGTAATAGTGTCAGGGTTCGATGAACCATCTTATTTTTATTTTTTATTGAAAAGGCCATATTATATTTAGTAATACGCTTTTTAGCTTCAATTATTATAAATTGAACGGTATCGTCCGGCTATAAGCGATACCTACTTGGGCAAAATCCAATTGAACCTAACCTGCCATAATAGTGACTGAGATTCCAGAGCAAGCAACCGGTAGCAAGTTGTCGTATTCCTTAGAAAAGGTAAATCATCATCCACGAGCTAAAGCAATCTATTGCGAGCACGCGGCAATTGAATAACTATTGATGTGTCAAGCATATTTTGACGGTTCATTTAGGCTGTCATTGCTGCGAAAGCAGGAATGACAATTCAAGCGATACGTCATTATAAGGTTGACACGTCACTAGTAATAGTATGGCTAAATATATTACCTTTTAATAGGGATGCTGCACTATTTGTCGGCGAAAAGACTATTAGCTTAATTGCTAATCCCTAAATGACAAAAGGAGAATTATCCAATGTCCAATATTAATTAGATTGCCCTCAAAAAGCACTAACTGTTTATTATTATAGTAGTTACAAAAGATATTCAATTAGAAAGTGCAAGGAAATTGATTTATTATGCTCTTATACCTTGCAGATTGTAGGACAACCCCCTGCTCGCTTCGCTCACTTCCCCCTTTTTTAAGGGGGAATAGTTGATCAAATTCCCCCTTAAAAAAGGGGGATTTAGGGGGTTGTTATTCTCCTTAAAGCATAATCACTAAAATCTTTTTCTCCGACTACTTTTTGAGGAAACCCTAATTATTTATCTTACAAATCCAGCACCCAGATAGCTATGTTGAAATAAACCGCTATGCCCGACAAGTCGATGAGCGTGGCAATAAATGGGCCGGATATAACCGCAGGGTCAAGCTTTAATTTACCCAGCGCAATGGGCAGCAGGCCGCCAACAAGATTAGCCCATACAACGAGAATAAGCATTGAGAGGCTGACAATTATGGCAACATCGAAACCCGCATCGCCTTCAAAAAACCCCCTTGCATAAGTTATAATACCCAAAGCCAAACCAAGCATCACTCCGACTATTAGCTCCTTTTTAATCACTTTAAACCAATCCGAAATCGCAAGGTCGCCGGTAGCCATACTTCTGATTATGAGTGTAGATGATTGAGTGCCGGAATTGCCAGCCGCACCAAGCAGAAGAGGTATGAACGAAGCAAGGGCAACAACTGTTAATGTAACGTGCTGGTAGCTGGAAATTATGCCGGCAGTGATAAAATTTGCAAGTAATAATGCCAAAAGCCAGGGGAAGCGTTTTGCCCATAATCTCATAATACTGGCACTCAGGTATGATTGGTCAACCGGATTAATGGCGGAAATCTTCTGGAAATCCTCGGTAGCCTCTTCTTCTGATATATCAAAAATATCGTCGAAAGTGACTATGCCAACCAAATGCTTTTTGGAATCAACTACCGGAATCGCCGCAATATCGTATTTATCCAGCATCCTGACGGCCTCTTCCTGGTCATCATTTGCCGAAACACTGACCACGTTGTAGTCCATTAAATCTTCAATCGTTGAGTTTTCATTAGCCAAAATAATGTTTCTCAACAGAATATCGTCAATCAATTTTCCGTTTTTGTCGGTTACATAAATTCTATTTACAGTTTCCGAATTCTTGCCGAATATCCTAATATGTGCCAATGCCTCTGCTATAGTCCAGCTTGGCCTGACGACAACGAAATCAGGTGTCATCTGCCTGCCAATGCTGTCTTCGGGATAGCCGAGAAGCTGGCGGGCTTCTTTAAGATCCTCTGCACTAAGTAAATTCATCAATGTGCGGGTAACTTTCGACGGGAGTTCTTCAAGCAGTTCTGTTCTGTCATCGGGCGACATATCGGCAAGAAGCTCACGTGTTTCCTGATCGGTCAGTTCAAAGAGCAGGGCATCGCGCTTGTCTTGCTCAAGATTAGAGAATACATCTGCAGACAAATCCCCGGGCAATGCCCTGAAAAGCAGCACGCGGTTGTATTTATCAACATCGAGCATCAATTCTGCAATTTCCGGTGCCGGCCAGTTCTTAAGGACATTTTTTAAGGCATTCCATTTCCGGTTCAATATTAAATCGTTTATTTCCGGTTTCAGCAGTTCTTTCAGCATGATCCCTCCGAGGAGAATCTATGGGTTGTGAATTTTAGAACAAACAAATTAATGAAATACACCAAGAGTAAAAAAAGCACAAGCAGAAACTTCATTTTATTCAGCGATTGATTAGCAGATATAATCGCTTGATAGATACTTCAATAGTGAAATATTCTCATAGCAATTTTCTTTTCAGTCAATAGCCGCAATGGCAACATTAAGGGAGTATAGACGTTATCCATCAACATGGAAGCAGAAAAATAAATAAGAAAAATATTTTTATAAAACATATAAAAGCCATATATTTGTACTCTTTTAACTTATGTAGAATTTAATTATATTAGCATGGCACATCATCAATCAGCAATTAAAAGGATCAGGCAGACAGCAAAACGCCGGATTTATAACAGGCATAACAAGAAATTAATGAGATTGGCAATCAGATCGGTGCGCGAATCGCAGAATTATGACGAAGCATCAGAGAATTTGAAAAATGCAGTTAGTGTGCTCGACAAAGTGAGCGCCCGCGGGATAATCCATAAGAACGCCGCTGCAAACAGAAAATCTAAACTGGCAAAATACGTTAATTCTTTAAAAGAGAATAAATCATAAATTGCGCCCGTAGCTCAACTGGATAGAGCATCTGACTACGGATCAGAAGGTTTGGAGTTCGAATCTCTTCGGGCGTACTCTATATTATTAAAGGACTTAGGCTGTTTAGCTTAAGTCCTTTTTGAGTTTGTGGCTACGATTTGGCTACGATCAAGGCAGCAATATGTCATCGCAATGAAATCAATCAACCACCACTGACCCATCATAAAAATGGAAGGGCAAGGGGTGGCGCAGCTCCGAACAATGATGAAACATGCTTGGCACGCTACTATTGAAATTCCACTACTTTAGATGTATTGACGCATTACATTTCTGACGACAATTTTCAGCACAGCGCTACTCAAATGATTGACTAAATCATTTACAGTCTTCTCAGATACCATACCCGAAAAATTCAAATCTATGGATACAGTAATACCACAGCTGGTGCAGTCCTGAACAAAGGCGGCTCTGCTTCTCTCTGTAACTGTCATAGGTTTTACTGCTTCAAATATTTCAGTAATTGCTTTTCTTGTATTCATAACTAATCCCTCCCATCCAAAGTGATACCATATTTTTTTGCAAGTGAATCGATTTGTTGGCCAACCTTTAAGTTCTTAGCTGTTTCCAAATAAACAGGAATTAGTTCTTTGGGAATAGCACAACCATGCTGGGGGCAAATCAAGTCAATGCCGCTTTCCCTGTCCAGCAACTCAAAGCGTTTAATCAGATATTCCAGAGCTCTCTTCGAACCAAGGTATTCGCCCAAAAACAGAGTTAATTGACTTGGGTAAAATTCTGTATCGGCATAAAGACGATTGTCCGGTGTGAAACCGCCGAAAGCATCTGAAGAAAAAACGGTTTTGGTTTGCGAGTCGTATGTAACCATAGTCCCCACGAAGTGACAGTAGGGAGTCATAAGAAATGTAAGGGTTCTGCCATTTCCAAATGTTAATGTCTCGCCATCGTTCAAGGTTTTTATATCTTTCTTCGTATTATAGTGCCGAAGCATTACATTGGCCTCTAATGGTGCCGCAATATCACAATCCGGCGAAACGAGCTTTTCAAATATTGGCAGTGCTGCACATAAATCAGCATCCTGATGCTGTACTATCATGTGAGTGATCCTTTTAAGGTCGATTACCTTTTTCGCTTTTGCCTGAACCACTTCAAAAAATTCGGGCCTTGCCGACCCCGGATCTATGAAAACAGCTTCACCTCCATCCACAACAAGATAGGGTACATTACTTGGTATGTCAAGTCCAAACAAACCAACAACGGCAGCCTCCATCCACAACAAGATAGGGTACATTACTAAAACTGTTTTCCTCATCCTGAACACCGAGATGAAAAATTCCGGGTGCGACCTCAATTGGGTCAGTATTGTTATAGCGTTGTTCTCTGTCTGGCATGATATCTCCTGATTTATTGTCCCAAATGTTAGTAAAAACTATGCACTTTAGTGCAAAACTTTCAGTTGCTACACATTTTTCGTAAATTTGAAGAATGGGTAAAGAGTACCGCCACAGTGGACATACTGTATCTCGAATGACCGCCCATATAGTATGGGTAACCAAGTATCGATATAAGATATTGACGGGTGATATCCAAAAACGATGCAGAGATCTTATAGTACAGATTTGTGACAGTGAAGATGTAAAGATACTTCAGGGAGCAGTAAGTAAAGATCATGTCCATATGTTGATAGAATATCGACCATCAATAAAAATCAGTGACTTGGTAAAGCGACTGAAGGGAAGAACATCCAGAATGCTTCAACAAGAGTATCCGGAGCTTCGAAAAAGATATTGGGGTAGACATTTCTGGGCAATTGGCTATGGAGTATGGATCACCGGAAATATTACCGAAGAACTTGTACAAGAGTATTTGAAACATCATAAGAATCAGTCGAATTATGATCAAAACAATATGCTTCTTGAATAATGAATTTCATTCATCAAAAAACTATGCACTTTCAGTGCATAGTGGTTTAGTTTTGTAATATTGCAATGTATATTAGCATATATCTTAAATATAAATAAAATTAATGACAAAACCAATATTATTTGCACTTGTTAGAAAATAATAAATATTCAATTACACAAGAGTCCGGTTAAAAAGCAGCTAATTTGTGATAATCGTAATAATAAGCTCCTTTTTGGCCTGTATTGTGCTATTATGGTTGCAATTTTAAAATTAGCGAGTATTGTATTATCGTTCGTCACCCTGAGCGGAGTCGAAGGGTGACTCTATGCAGCCAAATGAGCCATAAACACTGGATTTCTCACTTTGTTCGAAATGACAGGACATAATATTCAGGCATATATTACGAACGTCTCTCATATTTAACCGGACACTACTAATTTAACTACTTTTTAACCGGGCACATCTGATTTCAATTAATTCCCTGTAAAGCCTCATATGGATTAAGACAAACCGGCTATTAATAAATTTATTATATTGTAGAAAATATTTTGGAGATATTATGGCTAGACAACCGCGCCTAACGGCAGAAAAAAAGGTTATGATTTTAAGGGAACACTTAGATAACCATGTCCCGATCAGCGA
>JAJRTW010000080.1 GCA_024278075.1 Bacteroidota bacterium
GCGGTAGTCTAACTTTTGCGAACGACTCCAGATTAATAATTCTTGTTTCTGCTGTTTGCTTATTGGTATTGCTTTTGATTTTCTTGCCATGTTGCAAATATAGCAATATATATTACCTTTTCAAAGGGATATTACACTAGTCAATATCATCTTTCATAACGTTAGTTATTAATAAACTTATTCTATTATTTCATGGGGTGTTTCCGGATCAGTAAGGCCAAGTTTGGACTTTGCGATTGGAAGTATCCTGTCGGGCGACTGAAGGCCAATAATTATTCCCGACAGATTCTTGTTTTGGTAATACAATTTCTCGTATTCGCGGTTGGCGTTTTGAATTTCCGCCATCAGATTGTTGACTGCAATAACGTTACTGATATGGAAGATAGTAGCCAAGGCAACCAGTATCAAATAGACGGAGACCGCCCAGCGGTTAAAACCGAACCATTGCCCGAGAGATAAAAGTATTTCGTTGTCATTGAAAAATGCGGCCAGGCTATTCTTTATCGACCGAATTCGCATTTCTCCCCCCAATGATTTTGATAGTTACAAAATACTAAATAATTTCGAGTGAAATGAAACTTATTATTATTTCGATTTGATCCGGAGATTTTATCTGCATTTAATTGTTGCCAGAATCGACTGGAATATCTTTCTGAATTCATCTTTGCCCGGCACCGGATTCGAAAGTATATCCATCGGCATTAGAGCAAATTCGTAATATTGGTTCAAATCCGATACGAACACCGCGGCAACCGAAGACAACGCTCCGCCGGATGAAGTAAATTCGTACC
This sequence comes from Bacteroidota bacterium, assembly GCA_024278075.1. Lineage (GTDB taxonomy): Bacteria > Bacteroidota > Ignavibacteria > Kapaibacteriales > UBA2268 > JAJRTW01. Next base: position 792 of record JAJRTW010000080.1, read on the forward strand.
TTACGAATTCATTGGGCCCCATCTTGATAGTCTGATATTTCCCAATGAGTTTCACACTGCCGCCGGTTTTTCGTTCGCGAAGCGAAAAGCTTATCCTTGCAAGGCCGAGCAGCCCTTCCTTATCAACCACCTGCCCCAACCTCTTAGTCTTCCTTATTTTCGAGAACACAGCCGCCAGCGAATATTCAGGATTTACCGCAAGAGCAATAATTTCCGACGAAGCCTCGGATTTCAAATCGATGATGAACCAATCTTTCGGAATAAACGAAATCATGTCGCCGATTTTAGATCGTACGATTTGGTCCGACATCTCGATTTCAGGCTTCGGGCTTAATGATATATTCGGAGCCACATCATTTCTGTCAGGATTCTTAACGACTATGCAGCCGGAAAAGAATAAAGTTATTATGATGATGATTATTGTCAGGGAATGCTTCATAATTTATAACAGGGAACTACATTTTAATAGTGATAACAAAATCCTTTTCGCCTGCCCGAATTTCTTTGGTTATTGTGTTTTCAGCTGGCACAATCGGGCATGAATACTTGATATTATAAGCGCAATAGGGGTTGTATGCCTCATTAAAATCAATCACATAGTAATCCACATCTTTTCTGTCAATATCCAAATACCTACCGCCTTTGTATGTGGATACCCTATTGGTTTTATCCAGGAAAGGAACGAAAAACGAATTCTGCTCCCTGCCGATTGCAAAATAAGCGGTCAACTTTTGCCCGGAACCGTTAATCTTAAAAAGGAACTCACCGGCGCGTATCATCTTCCGTATTTTCCCTTTGCTCGTTAGCAGGTCGACGGTGTCCTGAGTCTCAAATTCTTTGAAAACGGAATTGACTATAAAATTATTGTCAGGTGTAAAATATTTCAATTCCGAGAACAGTTCGATTAGCTCAGGGTCAATCGGAGATTCATCCGACCTTAGGAATTTGTCCTTGATGGCTCTTGAAGCATTAATCTCTTTTACGTATTGTGCCTCTTCGTCCAATGTCATATCATAATTTGACAAGTCTTCATATTCGTCCTGGCTTTCTGTTGCTTCCCCGGGCTTAACTTCCCCATGCTTTGTTTCATCAGGTTTAACCACTTCGCCCACTGCTTCTTCGGCCGGTTTTTGTTCAACTTGCTCTTGCTGGCATTGGCAAAAGACAAATTGAGCAGACATTGCAAGTATCAATAAAGCAGTGACTCTGTAGTTCTGTGATGCTTTCGTTTTAAGTTTTTCCATAGTTCGTTGAACGATTGTTGTTAAAATTTGAAAAAGTTATTTAATTATTGATCTATCACAGCAAAAATTGCAATAGCATTATTATTTCACGAGTTACAATCCATAATTATCGCATATCTTCAGGACTTTCCATCATGCTATTTTCTCAATGCTGTTCAAGCCCAGCATTCAAGGCCCATTTAGTGGTTACAGCTAACGAAGGCATCATACCGCCAACAAAAAATCTCAATAATATAACAATTTATCATTATCCATTTTCCGGAAACATAAAATTAAACAATATTTTTTAATTAATAATTGAGAAAAAAATGAAAAATATTTGAGAGTTATCATTTACGAAAAATAATAAAATTTTGATTCGTTAATAGCTATTTCAAAAAAGTGTTATTATATAATCTGTAAGCATAATTCGCAAGAATAATTTAGAAGAATAGTCAGAAGAGCAATTGAAAAAAAATTATTGGAAAATGAATTTATACTTGCATTAGAAAAAAAAAAGCGATATTTTTGTAAGCTCAATTGTTGGGCAGGTACCGAAGCGGTCAAACGGGGCAGACTGTAAATCTGCTGGGCTACGCCCTACGGAGGTTCGAATCCTTCCCTGCCCACTGGCATTGAGGCGGGAGTAGCTCAATTGGTAGAGCATCAGCCTTCCAAGCTGAGGGTCGCGAGTTCGAATCTCGTCTCCCGCTCGAATTGATGAAGAACGCTCGAATTGATGAAGAAGAGATTATATTATAAGTAAGATGTAAGTAATTGCAATAGGCAGGTATCTTGCTCATTCGTTGTCGGATATCACGAGGACGTCCGGTCCGGTGGGAATAAATGAGCAATAGCTGCTTTTTTTTAGAAAAAATTTACTTAGCGCTGATGTAGCTCAGCTGGTAGAGCACATCCATGGTAAGGATGGGGTCATCGGTTCAAGTCCGATCATCAGCTCGTTCTTCTACGGGTGTAGCTCAATTGGTAGAGCGACGGTCTCCAAAACCGTAGGCTGAGGGTTCAAGTCCTTCCACCCGTGCTGTGGCGTTAGTAGTATGTGTTTTAAGTTAAATTAATACCGAATTGTTAATATGATTGGCAATATTAAAAAGTTTTCAAATGAAGTTGTTGTCGAGATGAAGAAAGTCTCTTGGCCAACCAAAGAGCAGCTTAAAGAATCCACTATGGTTGTAATAGTTGTTACGGCAATAATTACTACTTTGGTTTCGATAATGGATTGGGTCTTTACATCCGTGATGAAATCAATTTTTTAATCTTTGGCTGTTCAGCAGGTTTTAATAATGATAAATAATCCGAATATAACAAATGCTTCATTGCAGCCCAAATGGTATGTGATTCGAACATTCACAAGCCATGAATCGAAAGTGAAGACTACTATCGAAATGGAAGTGAAGCGCCTTGGCCTTGACGACAGGGTGGTGGAGGTGGTTATTCCACAGGAAACTGTTTATGAGGTTCGCAACGGCAAACGCAAGACGAAAATCAAGAATTTCCTGCCGGGTTATATTTTAATCCATACTGTTTTGGACAAGAAAGTGCATGATGTAATCTCAAACCTGCCTTCGGTGGTCAGTTTTGTTGGCCGCAGAAATGAGGCAACGCCGTTGCAGCAGCATGAAGTAGACAGGATATTCGGCAGGGTGGAGGAAAGAAAAGACATTACAACCATCGAAACATCATTTGAAATTGGCGATCCGATTAGAATTATTGACGGCCCGTTCACAACTTTTAGCGGCTCTGTTAAAGAAGTTAATAACGAAAAACAAAAGCTGAAAGTCGAAGTCGGTATCCTGGGTCGTAAAACTCCTGTGGAACTTGACTTCAGCCAGGTTGAATTAGATGACCATTGATGCTTAAGTTGAATAATAGTTTATTTATATATTTGATTGATAGAACATATTATGGCAAAGAAAATTGCAGGGGCGTTTAAGCTCCAGTTGAAAGCATGCGAGGCGTCTATGGCTCCGCCGGTGGGCCCGGCTTTTGGCCAAAGAGGCCTGAACGGAATGGAATTCGTTAAGCAGTTCAACGCAAAATCCCAGAAGCAGGCGGGAATGTTGCTGCCAATTCACATTACTTTTTATTCCGACAAGAAATTTTCGTTTGAGATTAAATCCCCTCCGGCATCATTTCTCCTATTAAAAGCAGCCGGGCTTGACAAAGGTTCCCCGGAATCCAATAAGACTAAAGTTGGAATCGTTACACGTGCCCAATGCGAAGAGATAGCCAAAGTGAAAATGGAAGACCTGAATTGCGATACGGTCGACAGTGCCGTTGAAATGCTAAAGGGAACCGCAAGAAGCATGGGGATTGTTGTAAATTAGATGCCTTCCGGATTGCTCTTTGTTGGGGTAATTTTATTGGGTAATCTATATGTTGGTCATAATTTGCATAGCAATCCGAATTGAGTAATTTCGGACGGATGTATCAACTAATCTAAATTTAATAAATTTTTTGTAAAAAAGACAAATTATTTCTGTAAAAAAGACCTGTAAAAAAGACAATATTAATATGTGAAAAGGCAAAATTAAGATGAAAAATAATAGTAAAAGATTCGAAGCCTTATTAAAAAACTACGACCGCGATTCGGTTTATCCGGTCGAAAAGGCTATTGAAATTGTTAAAAAGAATGCAGCTGCAAAGTTCGACGAATCTTTCGATATCTCCATCAGGCTTGGGGTTGATCCGCGCAAAGCCGACCAAATGGTTCGCGGAACCGTCTCGCTGCCGCATGGCACCGGCAAGAAGGTCAAAGTTCTGGTGTTCTGCAGGTCGCCCAAGGACAAAGAGGCATTGGATGCCGGCGCCGACCATGCAGGCCTGGAAGAATATGTGGAAAAAGTAAAGGGCGGGTGGTCTGATATTGATGTTGTTGTGGCAACGCCCGACGTTATGGGCGAAGTCGGCAAACTCGGACGGATACTCGGGCCGCGCGGCCTGATGCCCAATCCCAAAAGTGGCACGGTTACTTTTGATGTGGCCAAAGCAGTGGAAGAAGTCAAGGCCGGCAAGATTGAATACCGTGTGGACAAAACAGGCAATCTTCAGGCATCGGTCGGGAAATGCTCCTTTGATGCTAATAAAATCGAAGATAATGTTTCATTATTCTATGCCAATATTGTGAGGGCTAAGCCCGCATCGGCCAAAGGCAAATTTATTAAGAGCATTTTCTTTAGTTCCACAATGGGGCCAAGTGTGGCGATTGATGAACAAACATTTAAAGCAATTGATTAAGTATTTGTTGATTAAGTATTTGTTGATTAAATATTATTGATTAATCGAATTAAAGGCTAACCGAATCAATTGGATGAATTTATAAAAATTGACTATTACGCACTCTCAAGAATCAACATGCTTCTCGGGCTGAATTCAGCTTGTTGTTGGTAAATGAGATAATATAATATAAATAGATAGTAAATATGGTATTAATATGATAGGTAAAACAAGAAAAAAAGAGATTGTAAAAGAGCTTGTCGAGAAATTTGAAAAGGCAAGTAGTGTATTTCTTGTGGATTTCAACAAAATGACCGTTGAAGAGGCAATAAGCCTGCGGCGGGCATTTCGCGAGAAAGGCGTGGAATATCGTGTTGCAAAGAATACACTAATCAAACTCGCTTTGGCAGAAGTTGGAGGATTTGAATTTCCCGATGAAATATTTATCGGCCAAACTGCGATTGCTTTCGGATATGAAGATCCGGTGGCACCCGGCAAGGTAATCAAAGCCATTTCCGACAAATTCGAAAGGCCATCTTTGAAAGCCGCAATTATCGACAGCCAGTATTTCGATGGGGCAAGGCTGAAGGAAATTGCAGCACTGCCGTCGAGAGATGAGATGATGGCATCGATAGCCGGCAGTATTAATGCACCAGCAACTGGTATTGTTGGCGCTATCAACGCAGTGCTTCGCGATGTGGCTTACTTAGTTGAAGAAGTAGCCCAAAAGCAAAATGCCGCATAACCCGAATATTTCGGGGCTTTTACTTATAGACTTCGTATCTGTCTAAGAATATTAGGGTTAGTTTGTTTGGCTGACAGTTTTATTTGATAAATTTATTCAGCTAAATATTGATAATCCGAGTCTTAACTGCTAACCTTTGCCAATCGGGCATCTTGGATATTATACGTATGATGTAGGTGATAATTTAAGAAACAAGAATTTTACTAAAATTAAATCAATGGAGAATACAATGTCTGAAAAAGTTGAAGCTTTGGTGGAGCAAATTGGCGCTTTATCATTAATTGAAGCCGCCGAATTGAAAAGTGCACTTGAAGAGAAGTTTGGAGTATCGGCAGCAGCACCGATGATGATGGCCGGCGCAGCCCCTGCGGCAGCCGATGCACCGGCAGAAGAAGAAAAAACCGAATTCAGCGTAGAGCTGACTGATTTTGGCGATAAGAAACTAAACGTTATTAAAGCCGTACGTGTAATCACCAGCCTTGGCCTGAAAGAAGCCAAAGAGCTTGTTGAGGGCGTCCCTCAAATGGTTAAGGTAGATATCCAGAAAGAGGAAGCTGAAGAAATTAAGAAGAAATTAGAAGAAGCCGGAGCCAAGGTTACTCTTAAGTAATTCGCCAACTGGTATATTTGATTAGGGGAAGCGGTGGTATAGCCGCTTACCCTTTTTGTATTTTTTGATAATTGTATTACATTATTTTAATTTTGGCTTTATTTGTCTTTGATATGATCTGTTCATCACAAAATATACATATAATAAAGCATGCCAATGCTGGCCAAGTCAAAGAAAGCCAACAATTTCTTTAGGGTTTTTTACTATTTCCGAATTAATGAAGAAATAATAAAAAATCCTATTTTTTTAAATCGGAAGTTTATTGAGGAGTTGTTCGATGGATAATGGCAATCCGGTAATTTCAACCACAAACGGAAAGAACATTGATATGGAAGACAATCGCAGGCAAATGGCCAAGGACTATAACCTTCAGCTTCTTGAAAGTGGAAACGGTATAATCAGGCTTCGAAACAGAATTAGTTTTGCAGAAACCGCAGACGCATCTGTTTATCCCGATCTTCTGAATGTTCAATTGGAATCTTACGACGAATTCCTGCAGGAATATACGCAAAGCAACAGAAGAGGGCCAACTGGCCTCCAGCATGCATTTAGCAATAATTTCCCAATCGAGGACGCTTCGGGAGTATTCCAGCTCGACTTTCTGGAATATTTTATAGAAAAACCGAAATATACCGAAGAGGAATGCCGCGAAAGAGAGCTTACTTTTTCCAAACCCCTGAAAGCCAAACTCCGATTGTCGAGCAAAGCCGAAAAAGAATCCGAAGATTATATTGATGCCGTTGAGCAGGAAGTCTACCTCGGGAACATACCGGCGATGACCTCGCGAGGCACATTTATCATTAACGGGGCCGAGCGTGTAATCGTTAGCCAAATTCACCGTTCGCCCGGAGTTTTCTTCGACGACACCGTGCATCCGAATGGCACGCGAATCTATACGGCGAGAATTATTCCGTTCCGAGGGTCATGGATAGAATTTACGACTGACATTCACGACATTATGTACGCATATATCGACCGGAAGAAGAAATTTCCTGTGACAACTCTGCTGAGAGCTCTTGGTTATTCATCCGACGAAGATTTATTGGGCCTTTTTGACCTTTCTGAAGAGTTCTCGGCCGATTCTATTGATGAGACGTTTATCGGCCGCCGAATCGCATCGGATATTATCGACATGGACACCGGTGAAATTATCGCCACCCGCGACGACATTATCGATACCGACCTTTATGAAGTAATGCATAAATCGAATTTATCCGATTTATGGCTGTTCAGCTATGTCGATCCGACGGATGAACCCGTGATAGCGCGAACATTAACCAAAGATACATCCAGAACCCGTGAGGATGCTTTGGAGGCGATATACCGCCAGTTGCGTTCCAGCGATCCACCCGATGTTGAGACCGCCGAAGCATTGCTCGACAAGCTCTTCTTCAATCCGAAAAGATATGACCTGGGTATCGTTGGCAGATTCAGGATTAATGAAAAGCTGAAGCTCGATATTCCGTATGAGGAGACGACACTTAAAGTAGAAGACATAGTAGCCATAATAAAAAGATTAATTCAGCTGCACGATGCAAAGCATACCGGCGACGATATCGACCACCTCGGCAACAGGCGTGTGCGAAGTGTGGGCGAACAATTAACCACACAGTTCAATATCGGACTGGCACGCATGTCCAGAACTATTCGCGAACGCCTGAGTATTCATGATGGCGAAAACCTTACTCCGTCGGAATTGGTCAATGCCCGTACGATTACTTCGGTTATCAACCAGTTCTTCGGCACAAACCAGTTGTCTCAGTTCATGGACCAAACCAATCCGCTTGCCGAATTAACACATAAACGTAGAACTTCGGCACTTGGGCCTGGCGGCCTGACAAGGGAAAGAGCCGGTTTCGAGGTGCGTGACGTCCACTATACTCATTACGGCCGGCTGTGTCCGATAGAAACTCCGGAGGGGCCTAATATTGGCCTTATATCGTCATTGGCAATTCATTCCAAGATAAATGAACTCGGATTTATCGAAACTCCATACAGAAAAGTAGTTGACGGCTATATAACAGATGAAATTGAATACCTTGCTGCGGAAAAAGAAGACGGCTATATTATTGTGCCGGCATCTACGGATATAGGCAAGGATAATAAAATTGTCGGCTCGAAAATTCGGGCCCGAAAATCCGGTGATTATGTATTCGTTACTTCCGACCAGGTTCATTATATGGACGTATCGACCGACCAGATAACAAGCGCAGCGTCTTCATTAATTCCATTCCTCGAGCATGATGATGCCAATAGGGCGCTTATGGGGTCGAATATGCAGCGGCAAGCAGTGCCATTGCTGAAGCCAAAGACGCCAATTGTCGGAACTGGCATGGAAGCAAGAGTTGCCAAGGATTCACGCACTATGATTCTTTCCGAAGGCAAAGGGATTGTTGAATATGTTTGCTCCGATTATATAAGAGTTTGGTACGAGGATGAACGCACCGATAGAGAGAAATTAACAAAATTCTCGCATAAGGAAGTAGTGACGTATAAATTAATGAAGTTCTTCAGAACCAACCAGGACACTTGTATTAACCAGCGACCCATAGTTCGGGCCGGCCAAAGAATATACAAGGGGATGCCTTTGGTCGACGGAGCTTCAACCGACCAAGGCGAATTAGCGCTCGGACAGAATATCCTTGTTGCTTTTATGCCATGGCGCGGATATAATTTTGAAGATGCTATAATTATTTCCAAAAGGATGGTAGCCGAAGATACTTTTACTTCCATTCATATCGAAGAGTTTACCCTGCAGGTTCGCGATACTAAGCGAGGCGAGGAAGAATTTACCAGAGAGATCCCGAATGTGAGCGAAGAAGCAACGAAAGACCTCGATCCGGCCGGAATAATCCGGACAGGTGCGAAAGTGAACGAAGGCGATATCCTGATTGGCAAGATTACTCCGAAAGGAGAGACCGACCCGACACCCGAAGAGAAACTGCTAAGAGCTATTTTTGGCGATAAGGCCGGCGATGTTAAAGACGTGTCGCTCAAAGCCACTCCGGGATTGAAGGGCGTTGTTATTAATACTAAATTGTTCACACGAAGACTGCTGACCATGGACAAGGAAACACGCATTCAGGAGAAGAAAAACCAGGAAAAAATTAATATCCGTTAACGGAAAGCCCTTAAGCAGCTTGACCAAGAATGCGTTGAAAGGATATGCACCATCCTTAACGGCAAAAAATTGCTCGGTATGAAATTAACAAATGGCATTACCGTTTTCAAGGGCGGTACGAAAGTTACAACTGCCAAAATCAAAGAGAAATATGAAGAAGGTTTCCTGAAGCCGGACATTATTGATTTAAGCTCGCCGGTGACAACCAACGAAAATACCGAAGACCTCCTGCGAGAGATGCTGAATAATTATCTGAAATGGAGAAATGACCTAAGGACAGATTTCCGCTCGGAGAAGAATAAACTTGCCGCAGGCGATGAACTCCAACCCGGCATATTGCAGATGTCGAAAGTCTACATTGCAAAAAAACGCAAGCTGCAAGTGGGCGACAAAATGGCCGGGCGCCACGGCAATAAAGGCATTGTATCGAAAATTGTGCCTACCGAGGATATGCCCTTCTTCCCGGATGGCACAACAGTCGATATAGTATTGAACCCGCTTGGCGTGCCTTCGCGAATGAACCTGGGGCAGCTGTTCGAAACAGCTTTGGGCTGGGCCGGAGAAAAGCTTAAGGTGGAATTTGCCACTCCGATTTTTGACGGTGCAAGCCGGAATCAGGTTGGCGATTTCCTGGATGCTGCCGGACTGCCGAGAGAAGGGAAATTAAACTTATACGATGGCCGGACTGGCGATATGTTCGAAGAGAAAATCACTGTGGGTGTTATTTATATGCTGAAGCTGTCCCATTTGGTCGAGGACAAGATACACGCAAGGTCGATTGGGCCATATTCGTTAATCACCCAGCAGCCTCTTGGCGGCAAGGCTCAATTTGGCGGCCAAAGATTGGGCGAGATGGAGGTTTGGGCGCTTGAAGCCTATGGAGCAGCCCATACTCTGCAGGAAATGTTGACGGTGAAATCCGATGATGTTCAGGGAAGGGCTAAAATGTACGAATCGATTGTTAAGGGCGAGAATATGCCTAACCCGAATATTCCGGAATCCTTCAATGTGCTGGTTCGCGAGCTTCGCGGCCTGTGCCTGGATGTAGAAATTGATTAGTTGAAATTGAACGATACGGATTATGATTAATCGAAATAAAATACAGAAATAAATAATAAATAAATCAAAGAGAAATTTTCATGCAATCACAGTCAATTCCAAAAAAAGGATTTAGAAAAATCTCAATCAAAATTGCTTCTCCTGATGATATTTTAAACCGGTCTCACGGGGAGATAACCAAGCCCGAAACTATCAATTACAGATCATTCAGGCCGGAAAAGGACGGACTCTTCTGCGAGAAAATATTTGGTCCCATTCGGGACTGGGAATGTGCGTGTGGAAAATATAAACGTATAAGGTATAAGGGAATAGTCTGCGACCGGTGCGGTGTGGAAGTAACGCAAAAGTCCGTACGCCGCGAGCGTATGGGGCATATTATGCTGGCTGTGCCAGTGGTTCATATATGGTTTTTGAGAACGCTGCCAAGCAAGATAAGCGGCATCCTGGGCATGCCGACCAAAGACATCGAGAGAATCGTATATTATGAGTCCTACATCGTTATTCAGCCGGGCAAAACCGGACTTCAGGTAAAAGATTTGCTGACCGAAGAACAATATCTCGAGGTGCTTGATTCGCTTGACCAGGCCGACCATGATCTGGAAGACGAGAATCCGAATAAGTTCATTGCCTTGATTGGTGGTGGTGCGGTTAAAGAATTACTGAAAAGAGTGCTTCCGGAAAGTAATTATCACGACCTTAAAGAAGAATTGAAAGTTGTTACCTCGCAGCAGAAGAAAGCGGACATACTAAAGAGGCTAAGAATATTAGATGCCTTTATCCCGAAGGATAATGTCATGGTTTCCAACCAGCCCGAGTGGATGGTATTGGATGTGGTGCCTGTTACTCCGCCCGACCTAAGGCCGCTGGTACCGCTCGAGGGCGGCAGGTTTGCCACTTCCGATTTGAACGACCTATACAGGCGTGTGATAATTCGCAACAACAGGCTTAAAAGGCTGATTGACATTAAGGCTCCGGAAGTAATTCTTCGCAACGAAAAAAGGATGCTCCAGGAAGCAGTTGACGCACTGTTCGACAATAGCAGGCGTGCTGTTCGCAGCGAATCGCAAAGGGCGCTTAAATCATTGGCAGATACTCTGAAAGGAAAAACCGGCAGGTTCAGGCAGAATCTTCTCGGCAAGCGTGTTGATTATTCCGGGCGTTCGGTGATTGTGGTCGGGCCGGAATTGAAATTGCATGAGTGCGGATTGCCAAAGGATATGGCTGTTGAATTATTCAAGCCTTTCATTATTCGCAAGCTGATTGAGCGCGGCCATGTGAAAACAGTGAAAAGCGCCAAGAAGATGGTTGAACGCAAAACCAATGAAGTTTGGGATATATTAGAAAAAGTAATCGAAGGCCACCCGGTTATGCTGAACCGTGCACCCACGCTCCACAGGCTTGGCATTCAGGCATTCCAGCCGCGGCTGATCGAAGGCAAGGCTATCCATCTCCATCCTTTGGTATGTACGGCTTTCAATGCGGATTTTGACGGCGATCAGATGGCTGTGCATGTTCCGATTAGTTTTGAAGCACAATTAGAAGCCCTGCTTTTAATTTTAGCGCCCCACAATATTATGCACACTCAAAATGGCGATCCCATTGCTGTTCCTTCGCAGGATATGGTTTTGGGTATTTACTATCTGACCAAAGTTCGCCACGGAGTGAAAGGCGAGGATAAGGTATTTTCGTCTCCGGAAGAACTTCTGATAGCCTATAATTCCGGGATAGTTGATGTCCATGCAAAAATAAAAGTCAGGTATAAAGGCGAGATAATTCAGACAAGTACGGGGCGTATGCTCCTGAACCAGATAGTCCCCGACGAACTTGGTTTTATTAACGAACTGTTAACAAAGAAACGATTGCGCCAGATAATTGGCATTTCCTTCAGGAAAGCCGGTTTGGCCAAAACAGTGGAATTCCTTGATAATCTTAAAGAAACCGGATTTAAATATGCAACATTAGGGGGGCTTTCGGTTAGTGTGCACGACGTTGTTGTGCCATCGGACAAAGAAGAAATCATTGGCATCGCCCAAAAGAAGATTGATAAAATCGAGATGGCCTATGTAAGTGGTGTTATCAGCAGCGGCGAAAGATATAATAAGATAATTGATACATGGTCGACAGCAACCAACAGGGTAGCGGATAAATTGTATTTGGAACTATCGAAATCCAACCAGGGTTTCAACACATTTTGGATGATGCTTGATTCGCAGGCTCGAGGCTCCAAGGAGCAGATCAGGCAGCTGGCCGGAATGCGCGGCCTGATGGCAAAGCCGAAGAAATCTCTTTCCGGGTCGACCGGCGAATTAATTGAAAACCCGATTATTGCCAATTTTAAGGAAGGGCTGTCAATTCTTGAGTATTTTATTTCAACTCACGGTGCGCGTAAAGGCTTGGCCGATACTGCACTCAAAACAGCCGATGCCGGTTATTTAACAAGGCGGCTTCACGATGTGGCCCAGGATGTTATCATCTCCAAATATGACTGCGGCACTATCCGCGGCGTTGAAATGAGTGCATTGAAAGACGGCGAAGAAGTGAAAGAGCCTCTTTATGAAAGAATTCTTGGCCGGGTTGCCCTTATCGAATTAATCGACCCTCTTAATGACGAATTGCTTGTTAAGCCCGGCGAGATCATTGATGAGAAGATAGCGGCGCATATTGAAAAAACATCTATTGAAAGCGTTTTGATTCGTTCGGTTCTGACTTGTGAATCGCGACGTGGAGTTTGCGCTCTTTGTTATGGCCGTAATCTTGCTACCGGCAAACTTGTTGACACGGGCGAGGCCGTTGGCACGATTGCCTCGCAATCAATCGGCGAGCCCGGCACCCAGCTTACATTGCGTACTTTCCATACCGGCGGTACCGCTTCACTGGTGGCATCTCAATCGTCGGTGGTTGCCAAGTTCGACGGAGTGATTAGTTTCGAGAACATGAGAGTTGTTACTTACGAAGGTGAATCAGAGAATATACAGGTGGTGGTAAGCCGAAGCGGCAATATCAAAATTATCGGAGCCGAAAGCAACCGCACTTTGACGAAATACGATGCTACATACGGCGCTACTTTGACGGTAAAAGACGGCCAGAAAGTTAAGAAGGGCGAAATGATCTACGAATGGGATCCGTATAACTCTACTATTATAACCGAAGTTCAGGGGAAAATCAGATATAAGGATTTATTGCCAAACGTGACATTCCGCGAAGTAAATGACGAGCAAACCGGACATATCACAAAAGTTGTTGTCGATTCCCGCGACAGGACAAAATCTCCGACCATAGAGGTGGTTAATGACAAAGGCGAAACGATTAAACTTTACAACATACCTTCGCGGGCACAGTTGCGAGTTGATGACAATGACCTTGTCGGGGTTGGTACTCCACTTGTTAAAATACCGCGTGACCTTGGCAGAATGCGTGATATCACCGGTGGCCTGCCGAGAGTTACAGAGCTGTTCGAGGCCCGTGCGCCTCAGAATCCGGCTGTGGTTTCTGATATTGACGGCTATATATCATTTGAGAAACATAAACGCGGCCAAAGGGTTGTGGTTGTTACTTCCCATGACGAAAAAACGCAGATTGAATACAGCGTGTCAATCGGCAAATATATTCTGGTGCAGTACGGCGACTTTGTTCGTGCCGGCGAAAGATTGACCGAAGGTTCGATTAACCCGCACGATATTCTCAGGATCAAAGGTGCAAATGCTGTGCAGGAATACCTTGTCAATGAAATCCAGGAAGTGTATCGTATGCAGGGCGTTAAGCTGAATGATAAGCATATTGAGGTTATAGTACGGCAAATGCTGCAAAAAGTTAAGGTTGTTGATTCGGCAGATTCACATTTGCTCGAAAATGACCATGTAGACAAGATAAAGTTCATAGACGAAAACCAGAAACTCAAAAATATGGTATCGATAACTGACCCGGCTGATTCTTCCTTCGAAGAGGAGAGGCTGTATGTCCGGAAGACGGTTCGCGACAGCAATGCCGACCTGAAGAAAAAAGGTTCTAAGCCGGCTGAATTCAGGCCGTCGGAACCGGCAATCTCCGAACCAATTCTGCTTGGTATCACTCAGGCATCGCTAACAACGGAAAGCTGGCTGTCGGCCGCTTCGTTCCAGGAGACTACACGTGTATTGTCAGATGCGTCGGTTGCCGCTAAAGTTGATCACCTGATCGGATTGAAGGAAAATATTATTCTCGGACAGTTGATCCCTGCCGGAACAGGTTTGCGACACTATCAGGAAATGACGATTGACAGCACCATCGGTAATATTTTCGGGAAAAATGTGGCGGGAGAAGCCACCGGCGAAAGGAGTGGTGACAAAAATGCCGATGCGATTGTAGCCGTTAAGGAAAGCTGATATTAATGTAAATTTGATATATAATTAGCCACCTGTTTTTTAATGAATATGGTGGCTTTTTTTATTGGTTACTGGCTGCTCTTTATTGTTATGATAAACTCAATTTTCAACGTCATCATTTCACAATAGAGTATTAGTGCGCCATCTCATAAATGATTGATAATTATTTTGCTATAGTTCAACCAATATATGTGTAGTGGCAGGTTCGCAACCTGACTGAATTTATTTTCTGCCAGTTGTTACAACTGGCGATATACAAACTGCCGCCATTTGTCAGTTGTTACAACTGACAGAACGTTTAATAGGGTTCCCTCAAAAAGTAGTCAGGAAAAAGATATTCATGCTTCTGCTTTAAGGAGAATAACAACCCCCTTAATCCCCCTTTTTTAAGGGGGAATTTAATTGGCTATTCCCCCTTAAAAA
>JAJRTW010000081.1 GCA_024278075.1 Bacteroidota bacterium
AAGCGAGCAGGGGGTTGTCCTACAATCTGCAAGGCATAAGGGCATAATAAATCCATTTCCTTGCACTTTCTAATTGAATAGTTTTCGTAATTACTATAACAATAAACAGTTAGTACTTTTTGAGGGCAATATACTTACATTCATTTCTTAGTTTTTTCAAATAAGCATATAGGTTTTTAGTTGAAAAAAATAACCAAATTTATTCGGGAATTCCTTATTTTTGAAGACAAATTGAATAGCAGAATAATATATTTTTTATTTTAATAACGGAGGCGAAAATGATTAACAAAATTCAGGAATACCTGGGCGATAATGCAGAGAATCTACTCGGTTTTAGCAATCCTAAAATATCCAAAGACAGGCTCCACACACCATCGGGTGATTTCATCGACAATGTTGTGCTCGGCAGTGACCGCAACAACCGCACGATCGGCAATCTGTCATGGATAGCCGGCCACGGCCGATTAGCCGGAACAGGCTATGTGTCTATCCTGCCGGTTGACCAGGGCATTGAGCATTCAGCCGGTGCGAGCTTTGCAAAGAACCCGGGTTATTTCGATCCCGAAAATATCATTAAGCTCGCAATCGAAGGCGGATGCAATGCAGTGGCATCCACATTTGGCGTGCTGGGGATGATGGCCCGAAAATATGCACATAAAATCCCTTTCCTCGTTAAAATCAACCATAATGAACTAATGACTTATCCGAATACATTCGACCAGATAATGTTTGGCACTATCGACCAGGCCTATGACATGGGGGCTGCGGCAGTGGGAGCAACAATATATTACGGTTCCGAGGAGAGCAACGCCCAGATAGTCGAAGTGGCCGAGGCATTCCAATATGCCCACGAGCTTGGCCTGGCAACCGTTCTTTGGTGCTATTTGCGCAATCCCGCCTTCAAAAAGGACAAGGATTATCATTCCGCTTCCGACCTGACCGCCCAGGCAAACCACCTTGGTGTGACGATACAGGCAGATATTATCAAACAGAAACTCCCCACGAACAACGGCGGATATAAAGCCATGAATTTTGAGGGAAGTTATGGTAAATTTGACGAAAGGATTTATACCGAGCTTAACTCCGGCCACCCGATTGACCTTTGCCGCTACCAGGTGGCAAACTGCTACATGGGCCGTGCCGGGCTTATCAACAGCGGCGGTTCGTCCGGAGCAAATGACTTTGCCCAGGCAGTGGAAACGGCTGTAATAAACAAACGCGCCGGCGGTATGGGGCTGATCTCCGGCCGGAAGGCATTCCAAAGGCCAATGGCCGAAGGCGTGAAGCTGCTGAATGCTATTCAGGATGTCTATCTTTGTGATGAAGTTACGGTGGCGTAGGGATAGTATCAAATATTTATGTTGATCATCCGACTTGGGTAAAAGAATATGGCACGAGTAATGTGGAAATATAAATATTCTTTGGAGTAATCATGCGGTTATTGCTTTTATTCTTAATATTAATTATTTCTTCTCATCAAAGTTTTTCCCAAAAGGACGCCTACAACTGGTATTTTGGCAGGAATGCCGGAATTACGTTCTTGCCCAATGGAGGGCCACCGGTAGCATTAACAAATGGTAACTTATATACCGAAGAAGGTTCTGCATCAATCTCCGATAAAGATGGGAAGCTGCTGTTTTATACTGATGGGGTAAAAGTATGGAATGCCTCTCATCGCCGGATGCCGAACGGCTATGGCTTAAAAGGAGATGTTTCCTCAACCCATTCCGCATTAATTATTCCTCTGCCTGGCAGCAAAAATACGTTTTATATTTTCACGGTTGGCAACGAACTTCGCATGAATGGTTTTCAATATTCTATTGTAGATATGGAAGCTGACGGCGGCAAAGGTGATATAGTAACGAAAAATACCATGATTAATTCTAATTCTACTGAACGAGTTGCAGCAGTAAAGCACTCAAACGGAACAGATATTTGGGTAATCATGCACGAAGACAACAATGCAGTTTTTAAATCATATTTATTAACCGAGACAGGTATTGATATGAAACCTGTCATAAGCACGATTGGGACGCCCCATGATGGCTTGGGTGGGAATATTATAGGATACATGAAGGTGTATCCCGACGGTAAAAAGCTTGCAGTTGCTATAATGTGGAAAAATATGGTTGATTTTTTTGATTTCAACAATTGTACGGGTGAGTTGAGTAATCCGATTTCATTACAATCAAACCTATTTAGAAAGGCTTATGGAATTGAATTCTCACCTGATGGTACTAAGTTATATATAGCCGGTACTGATATGAGCCAGACATCCATATATCAAGTTGATTTGTCAGCCTGGACACAAGACGAGATAATGAATTCTGTTACAGAAATCGGAAGGTATTCGAATTATGTAGGTGCTATGCAATTAGGCCCTGATGGTAAAATATATGTCGGCAAATGGGACACGTGGCTTGGAATAATAAACGATCCTAATGTTAAAGGTGTGATGTGCAACTACGACAACATGGGTGTGAATCTGTTGGGAAAATCATGCAGATATGGCCTGCCAACTTTTGTAAGAAGTGGATTAACAAATGATGATTGTTGTGATAATACTGTTGATTTTAAGTCGTTTGATGATGATAATGAAGTATTGAATGATTTGGAATTAATTGGTGAATCCGATCTTATTGACAATAAAATCATATTAACACCTCCGGAAAACAACGTTGCAGGTGCTGCATGGTTTAACCGGAAGGTTTCTCTTAGCAATGGATTCTCAACTAAATTTCAATTTCGTATGGAAGATGGTTATAATAGTTATAACGATGGTTCTATTCCAGGAGCCGATGGAATTGCGTTCGTAATCCAGAATTCAGGGCCAGACGCCTTGGGCAATGTTGGTGGAGGAATAGGATATGAAGACATACCTAATTCAATAGCCGTTGAATTTGACACTTATTTGAACTACACAAGGCATGACCCAAATGGTAATCATGTGGCAGTATTCACAAATGGCTTATCACCAATCAGCAGTAACCACTCGACAACAGCTAATCTGGGTACTAATGCAGATATTTTGGATATTATTCCTGACGGCAGAACATATTATGTAAAGATCGATTATGTAATTAATCCATACGCATTGAAGGTGTATATTGATTCTACCGGGGATTATAATAACCTGGTTTTAGAGATAGACTCCATTGATATTAATCAATACCTTGATTTGAGTCAGGATTGTTATGCCTTCATTGGAATCACTTCCGCTACGGGTGACAGCCGTGAAAAGCATGAATTATTAGGGTTGGAATACTGCTCTTCTCCGTGTGCTCCGTTGGATGTTGAGTATGGAAATGGCAACCGAATCACAGTTTCGACATATCCGAACCCTTCGAATCGAAATATATTGATTAATTTCAACCTTGACACTCCGGCGTTTGTCAATCTCAAAATATATAATATTCTTGGTGGTAATGAAGATGTTTTGATGAACTCTGTTAAAGATGCCGGCAATTATGAAGTTCTCTGGAATGCCACCAACAGACCAAGCGGAGTATATATGTATCTGCTTTCGACAAGCAGTGGAATAGAAACAGGTAAAATTATAATAAGGAAGTGAACTATACATACGAACTAAGGCAGCCACCGGTTGAGCTAATAAGTAAGATATTGTACGTTTAATACCTGCCACAATTGCAGCAAACGATAAACTATATGAAATAGTTCAAATTCCTAAGAATCTTGCAAATAAATTTCGGTTTGTAATCGCATTCCACATCCCTCCCCCATAGTTATTCTCACACCATCATTTATCTTAGTACCACCAACTTCTTCGTCTGAACCATCCCGCCGATTAGGACTGTGCAATAATAAACACCGCTGCCGAAGCTGTTGATTCCGGACAGGTTAAACGATTGATGCCCTGCATCCGGATAGCCGCTGTAAACATTTGAGATCAATTTCCCGTAGCTGTCATAAACTTCAATATCCACATAATTACTTTCATTGAGGTAGAGCTTAATTGTTGAATATTCGCTTGCCGGATTCGGATACACGTTGATCGAATTTTCGGCGGTATCACCATCTTCAACTGATGATATGAAGGAATCAGCACCGGTTGCAAATTGTGAAATGGTGGCAATCGCAAGTTTCGCATTCTTCAGGTAATAATCAAGGGTCAGATTCTCAAACAGATCGCTTCCCGTATGATTAACATCTGAATGGGAAACATCGTGGTCTTCAGTCAAAAATATTGCACTGATCCCGCGGGACAGAAAACTCTCGTGATCGCTGGATGAAATTCCCGGATTAACTATGCGGGCATTAAGGCCAATTTCGTATAATTCATTCAATTCCTTACATAAATCAGCCGCCCGGACTGAAACACCGACGTTTTTGGTGTGGATGTCCATTTTATTGCCATTATTGCCGTCCCACCCCAGCATATCACAATTAATTACAACTAAAACACTGTCTCCGTTCAACTTTGCCTGCCGTGCATAATAGCCGCTGCCAATCATCCCCGACTCTTCGGCATCCCATAGTGCATAAATGACCGTATAACTTGTCTGCTGCTCCGACAGCAGCCTTGCGGCCTCCATCACCACCGCCGAACCGGTAGCATTGTCGTCGGCGCCCGGAGCATTGCCGCCCTGTATAGAGTAAGAATCGAAATGAGCGCCAATAATTACATATATATCCGGGAATTCAGAACCCCTTTGCACGGCAATTACATTTTCGCATTTAATGCCGCATTCGTACAATCCGGCATCCAGGCCATAACTTGACAATTTATTCATTAGGAAATTGGCAGCTTCAAGATTATCATCGGAATCGAACAGCCTGGTTTTGATTATTGCCGTCGTGTCTCCGGCGCGGTAGGGCTCGGCGCCTGACAATATCTTAATCGTATGGCTCAATGAGTCAATGTTTACATTATTAATTATATCTTCCACCATTGCATTTTTCTCAATCGAGAGAAGCTGAAAAGGCAACAAAACCAAAGCGGTAAAGTATAGTAAGAAGTGTTTCAAAATCGTATCTCTCGTTAATACTCTAAAATTGTTATTTATTTAGGGTTCCCTCAAAAAGTAGTCAGGAAAAAGATATTCATGCTTCTGCTTTAAGGAGAATAACAACCCCCTTAATCCCCCTTTTTTAAGGGGGAATTAGATTGGCTATTCCCCCTTAAAAAAGGGGGAAGTGAGCAAAGCGAGCAGGGGGTTGTCCTACAATCTGCAAGGCATAAGGGCATAATAAATCCATTTCCTTGCACTTTCTAATTGAATAGTTTTCGTAATTACTATAACAATA
>JAJRTW010000082.1 GCA_024278075.1 Bacteroidota bacterium
AAGTGAGCAAAGCGAGCAGGGGGTTGTCCTACAATCTGCAAGGCATAAGGGCATAATAAATCCATTTCCTTGCACTTTCTAATTGAATAGTTTTCGTAATTACTATAACAATAAACAGTTAGTACTTTTTGAGGGCAATCTGATTAACGGCCGTTTAAACCAATCCATTCGTAATTCGTAATTGATTTCAAGGCATATCGGCATAGATGTAAACTGCAATTGCTATAACGGCAATGCAGTCGTTCAATAGCTTTGGGTCAACCTTATCAGGTGTATCGGTCGGGGCGTGATGATACCAGAAGTACCGGCCCTTGTCCTCGGTGCCGATTGACATTATCGGAATTTTATTCAGATCGGCCAACGGACGTATATCAACTCCCCAGCCGCCTTTGGTAACTTTCATTGAGTCATTGACCATTTGCAGCAGTGGTTCAATATGCTGCAATATATTATATGTTTGCTCGGGCCCTGTATATCTGATGGCTTTCGGAGGGAATATGCCGGAATCGAATTCAAACAGTAAATGGTGTTTCTCATCCTTGTGCGCCTCAGCATAAGCCTTGCCGCCACGCACGCCGTTCTCCTCGTTGGTCCACATAACCGCACGCACTGTTCGCCTTGGTTTTAAGCCAAGTTCATTAAGCAGCTTGACTACTTCCCATGTGGCAATGCAGCCGCCGCCGTCGTCGTGTGCGCCCAATCCGGTATGCCAGGAATCTATATGCCCGCCGATGGCGACGATTTCATCCGGCAGCTCTGTGCCTCTGATTTCACCCATTACGTTGTACGACTGTGCATCCGGCAGCATCTTAGCTTCCATATAAAGTTTTAGAACTGGCGATTGGCCCCTTTTCTGCATTCTTTTAAGCATAGCAACATCTTCGGCAGTGATGGCCGCATGGGGGATTTTCGGAATAGAATCGTCATATCTCATCATCCCGGTGTGCGGCACTTTCATACCAATCGGACTGACAGAACGAATTAAGCTGGCCACTGCACCTGCCTTTGCCGCCCACTGCGCCCCGCGCGTTCTGTACTGCACTGTCTTTCCGTATCCGTCCCATTGATTATTAAAGACAACAATCCGGCCTTTGGCTTCGCCGGCCCTTTTAAATAATTCCTCTTTATTATCCACCACCAGCACAGGGGCTTCAATCCCTTCCGGAGGTGTGGCTATGCTGCCGCCAAGCGATAGCATCGGAAAATCCTGCCAGCGCGGGGATGTCATACGGCAATATTCTTTTCCGCTCTGCCAATGCGGAACCATCACCGGCTCTTTCCGGACATTTGCAAAGCCGTCTTTAAGCATTTCACCATAAATCCAATCGAGGGCTTTTTCGAGGCCTGCCGATCCGCTAAGTCGCGGGCCAAACGTATCGCACATATAGGCCAAACGCTCCCAGGCCATGCTGTCTGCCCTGGCCCGATTGATAATCTTTTCTGCAATCTCTTTATACTTAATGGGGATTTCACTGCCCGGCGGGTTTGCTGTCATATCTTTGTAATTGATTGTTGAAGCTGTTAATAAAATGAGAATAGCGGAGAAAATTTTCATGCAATGCCGTTGTTTAATATGGAAGAATAGTGTCAGAAATATGACTAATCAGATGTGCATAAATTGTAGATAGAAGCGTATCGTACTTGGTATAATAATAATATTTTTGAGATAACTTAATGAATGACATGCTTCATGTATGCATGAATTGTTTTAATCTATTATTCTTATATCTACTACTATAGTATAATCAAAACGAAATTATATCATCCAAATGGATTAACCGATTCGATACACTGCGGGCCGTCATTCACGGGGCTGTTCACGTAAGTCGATACTTCATAAGCTTCCATCGAATCCTGCGGATATGCCTTAAGCAAACCAGAATGCAGGCTTTGCTCCGAGGGGGAATTGCCCAGCCAAATTAATGATTCATCTGGCGTTAGTATAACCGGCATCCGGTTGTGAATTGCCGACAGATAATCGTTCGGTTCGGTGGTTAATATAGCTGCCGATAATAGTTCATAGCCACCGGGGCTTCGCCAGCTGTCCCACAATCCGGCAAAAGCAAATGGCTGCGAAGATTTCAACTTTATGAAGTACGGGATTTTTTGTTTAATGCCTTTTGCCTTTCGCCATTCGTAATAACCATCGGCAATAATCAGGCACCTTCGCTTCTTGAATGGTGTGCGAAATGATGGCTTTTGGGCTACTGTTTCGCTGCGGGCATTTATTATTGGATTGACTGTGGCGGCATCTTTGGCCCAAGAAGGTACCAAACCCCAGCGGAGCATTGACAGCTCATTTTTTTCATCATTCAGAACCGCAGCTATTTCCTGCGATGGGGCGATGTTATACCGGGGCGGCAACTCGCCTTCAACTTTAAGGCCCGGGACAAGTTTCTCGACGTCCTTTGTCCGGGCCGACATTGCAAATCTTCCGCACATAAAGTGTCAACGATAACCGATGATTATAATAGTGATTAATTGATGATTCAAATACTACCTAAATTCCCAAAGTAAGTTAATTCCCAACTAAATATAACGATTACTTCACCAAAATCCACACCTTGCGTATTATTTGACTAATTCTTTTGCAGTTTCCACTCTTGCTACAGCGATTAACCCAGCATTATAAGCTGG
>JAJRTW010000083.1 GCA_024278075.1 Bacteroidota bacterium
AAGAATTGTAATTCCAAGTGCGCCATCTCATAAACAATTGATAACTATTTTTTTGTAGTTCATTCAATGTATGTGTAGTGGCAGGTTCGTAACCTGCCTGAATTTATGTTCTGCCAGTTATTACAACTGGCGATATAAAAACTGCCGCCATTTGTCAGTTGTAACAACTGACAGAACGCTGAATATTATTTATTGTGAGATGCCGTCCAAGTCTTATAATTCTTATAATCTATAATTCTTATAATCTATAAATCTTATAATCTATAATTCTTATAATCTATAATTCTTATAATCTATAAATCTTATAATCTATAAATTTTTACACTTGATAGGAAATAATGAGAGCAGTAATTCCAGTAGCAGGTATAGGGACACGGCTTCGCCCACACACATTCTCACAGCCAAAGGTACTGCTTAACGTGGCGGGAAAGCCGATATTGGGGCATATTCTTGATGCGATTCAGCAGCAGGGAATCACGAAAGCAACTATCATCACCGGATACATGCGGAATATGGTAGAGGAATTCGTACGCAGCCGCTATGATATGGACGTTTCATTCGTTGTGCAGCAGAAAAGAAACGGCCTGGGCCATGCCATCTGGACTGCAAGCGAAACTTTCGACGACGACCCGCTGATGATTATTCTTGGCGATACCGTGTTTGATGTGGACTTGAAACTTGCTCACCAGAAGGGCAAAAACTCTCTTGGAGTTAAAGAAGTGGAGGACCCAAGCCGATTTGGCGTAGTGGTCAGGGACGGCAGTGGTAATATATCGAAGCTTGTGGAAAAACCCGACACTATGATTTCTAATCTCGCCCTGGTCGGAATTTACTATATAACCAATCCGGATTTATTGAAGGAATCATTGAACCAGCTGATAAAAAATGATATTAGAACCCGAGGGGAGTACCAGCTGACCGATGCACTGCAAATAATGATTGATAAAGGCGAAATATTTGATACTTTCCACGTGGATGGATGGTACGATTGCGGCAAAAGAGAGACCATGCTGTCCACCAACCGCTTCCTGCTCGACCGCAAGCATGTGGAGAATAAATCCGAAGAATCGATAATAATCCCGCCCTGCTATATTGACCCGAAAGCAACAATTGAGCGTTCGGTTATCGGGCCTTATGCGACGGTGGCCGAGGGTGCTGTGGTAAAGGACAGCGTGATTCGCGACTCCATTATCAGCAACGATGCCATCGTTACGGCTTCTTTGCTGGACGGGTCGATTATCGGCAATAGTGCAAGTGTCAACGGTAAATTCCATTGCCTGAACGTGGGCAATTCAAGTGAAATTAATCAGGTATGATGTGTATTGGCCATCAAGTGAAAGCACAAAGCAAATCAGCTACAACTTTTATATTATTAAAACGTCAATTGTTTTTTTATTAATTTTGAATTGAGCCAAAGATTATGGACAGAAGGGACTCATATCTATTTACATCCGAATCAGTATCGGAAGGGCATCCGGATAAAATATGCGATCAGGTTTCCGATGCGGTGCTCGATGCACTGCTTGCCGACGACCCAAACAGCAGAGTTGCCTGCGAATGCTTTGCGGCAACCGGAATGATAGTGGTTGGCGGCGAGATAACCACGAATACTTATTGCGACCTGCCCAAGCTGGTGCGCTCGGTTATCGAAGATATTGGATATGTGAACGCAGAATACAGGTTTGACGCATGGTCGTGCAGTGTTATCAACGTAATCAATCAGCAATCGGCCGACATTGCACTCGGAGTTGACACCGGAGGCGCCGGCGACCAGGGGATGATGTTCGGGTATGCCTGCTCCGAAACCGACGAGCTAATGCCCGCACCGATAATGTATGCCCACAAGCTGGTTGAAAAGCTTGCACACATAAGGAAGAATACGGAATTAATGCCTTACCTACGGCCCGATTCGAAATCGCAGGTGACGTTTAAGTATACGGCCGGCAATGAGATTATAGGTGTGGATACGATTGTGATTTCAACCCAGCACGACCCGGGGGTGGAGCAGAGCCAAATCAAAGCGGATGTAATTGAGCATGTGGTTAAAAGCATTATCCCGGCCGATTATCTATCGGATAGTACGGTTTATCATGTGAACCCGACGGGGTTGTTCGAAATCGGCGGGCCGCACGGCGACACAGGCCTGACAGGCAGAAAAATTATCGTTGACACTTATGGCGGACGGGCGCCCCACGGCGGCGGTGCTTTTTCCGGCAAAGACCCGACGAAAGTAGACCGCTCTGCTGCCTACGCCTCAAGGCATATTGCAAAAAATATAGTTGCCGCCGGCATTGCTAAGGAATGCACCATCCAATTGTCGTACGCAATTGGTGTGGCCCAACCGGTTTCAATTCAGGTCAGCACTAACGGAACCTCGGAGATTCACGGAATCGAAATCGCAAGATTTATTAAAGATAATATCGACCTTACGCCGAAAGGAATCATCGAAAGGCTGGGGCTAAAGAGGCCAATTTATCGCAAAACAGCTGCTTATGGGCATTTTGGCAGAAGTGAATTCCCCTGGGAGAAATTAGACATGGGGGATACTTTCAGGAAAATGTAGGGGTAGAGAAGCCTTTTGACTAATAATACTAACTAAATCAACGCAATACAAAGATTTACAGGGCGTTTGCATTCCCAAATCGGATCTGGCAATAAGATATTTAGGAAAGAGATAGAACTGATATAGTTTTTTAAATAATTATTAATAGAGACTTCTGAAAAATAGACATTTTATCATTCCCATGAGAGATAGCAAGTGAAAATAATTGAAGTTGTCATTCTGAACTTGTTTCAGAATCCAGTATTCATGGGCTATATGATAGTTTCACGATGGATTCTGAAACGAGTTCCGCAATGACAAATCATAATTATTAGGTATAAATTAGGAACGTCTCTCATTTTTAACCGGACACTTGTGTTTTTAGATTAATAATAGTTTTTAGATTAATAATAGTTTTTAGATTAATAATAGTTTTTAGATTAATAATAAACAGGATTAAATAGGTGGAAATATGACGGATTACCCACAAAAAGCAGAGCAAGGCACATTCTCTGAAGTGCCGGGCAAATATTGTGTGAAGGATATAAACCTGGCCGATGAAGGCCGGTTGTTGATCGATTGGGCGGAATCGAGAATGCCTGTGCTTATGTACTTGAAAGAAAAATATAGCAAGGCCAAGCCATTTGCGGGATATAAGATCGCCGGCTGCCTTCATGTGACCAAAGAAACGGCAGTTCTTATCCGCTCGCTAAAAGCTGCCGGAGCGGAAGTGTCGTGGTCGGGCTGCAATCCGCTGTCAACCAATGACGCAGTAGCGGCAGCACTGGCCGAAGAGGGAATCGACATTTATGCTTGGTACGGAAATCATAATGATTTCTACTGGTGCATCGAAAGGTCAATCGACGTGCCGCCGCATCTTACTCTGGATGACGGATGCGATTTGATTAACACCGTCCATGAGAATTACATTGATTTAGCCAAAAATTTTGTCGTAGGCGGAACCGAAGAAACGACGACGGGAATTCAACGCCTGCGCTCGCGCGAAAAAGATAATAAATTGTACTATCCCGTATTTGCCGTGAACGATACCGAGACGAAATGGGATTTCGACAACGTATACGGCACCGGCCAATCCACAATCGACGGTATCATCAGGGCCACTTCAGTGCTTATTGCGGGCAAGAATTTCGTTGTTGTCGGCCATGGCCATTGCGGTTCGGGAGTGGCGAAAAGAGCTAAAGGATTGGGCGCCAACACTATCTGCACAGAAGTGAAAGCCTCGGCTGCATTGAAAGCCACGCTCGAAGGCCACGAAGTGATGACGATGGACGAAGCCGCCAAAACCGGCGATATATTTGTAACGGCCACCGGCGTAAAAGATGTTATCAGAAAATGGCATTTCGAGAATATGCGCGACGGAGCTATCGTCTGCAACACCGGCCACTACGACGCCGAAATAAATATTCCCGAACTGGAAGAAATAGCGGTCTCCAAAAGAACAATACGGCCAAACTGCGAGGAATACACACTAAGCAATGGCAATCATATATTTCTTTTGGCCCAGGGCAGGCTGATTAACTTATCCGCCGCCGAGGGACATCCGTCCGAAGTGATGGATATGTCGTTTGCAAATCAGTTTATGGCCCACCTGAAACTGGCCGAGAATCATAGCTCCGGCGGTAAATTCCCGGTTGAAGTTATTGATATTCCTCAGGAGCAGGACGAATTCGTTGCCAAAACAAAGCTCGAAATGATGAATATGCAAATCGATGAACTTACTCCTGAGCAAATCGAGTACATAAGCGATTATAATGCTGGGACATAAAAGTAAATATTAATTCGGCATAGATTGAATCGGAATTCATATTGTAACTATTTCAATAATAAATTGTTATTATATTAAAGATCAGGTTAGAAGATTTTTTTTCTTTTAGCCTTCTTTTGTTATCTTACCTCTTTACTAAATAATGAATTATTTTTCATTTTTGAGCCATTATGGAAACCAGACGCTTATTTTTAGGGACATTTATAGATAAGAACATCTTTGAGGATATATATTATGAACTCGAGGCTGAGTTCTCCGAATTCACTTCCGGGAAATGGGTAGATCTAAAAAATATTCATTTCCCTTATAAATTCCTGGGTGATGTGGCCGAAAGCGAATTGCCTATAATCCTAAGTATTATTAGCGATGTGGTTGGCAAGTATAAGGCTGAAATGACAATCAAAGGAATCGGAGTGTTCCCGAACATCAACAGGCCGCGTGTGCTGTATGCCGGCATAGACAACCCTGACAAGTTGTTGATTAAGCAGCATAAGAGAATTGAAAGCAAGCTCGTCCAAATTGGTCTCCAAAAAGACAGCAGAAGGTATGCACCTCATATTACTTTGCAGCGTATAAAGGGAACTCCTTTGCAGGGATTCAAGAGCCTAATTGACAGTTATTCAGGCCATATCTTTGGCAGGATGAGTAATTATTCTCTCAATCTGATAGAAAGCACCATGACAAAATCCGGCCCGGAGTATCGGGTGGTTAAATAGGTTTTCTTTTACGCCAAGTCAAAAATTATCTATAAATTCCACGTGTGGATTTTTCGATGAAATCAATGCAGCGTTCCACTTCCGGGACCATCGGCCCTTGCTTTTTGTATTTTGCAATTCCATCGCGCGTGTTATATCTGGAAAAAAGTATTGTGTCGTAGAAATTCTGAATAGCTGATATAGTCTCTGCGGAGAATCCTCTACGGCGGAGGCCAACTTTATTTATTCCCTCAACTTGCGGCGGTTTCCTTCCTATCAGAGTATATGGCGCAACGTCTTTTGTGATATACATATCGGCACCCACCATGGCGTATTGGCCGATGCTGCAAAACTGGTGAATCTTCGCTACTCCGCCCATGATAACCCAGTCCTCGATGGTGACATGCCCTGCGAGCTGAACCACATTCGACATGATTACATTGTTGCCCAGGCTGCAATCGTGAGCCACATGTGCATAGGCCATAATCAAGCAGTTCTCGCCTATTTGCGTCCGGCCGGTTTCTTTAGTGCCGCGGTTGACTGTTGCGTATTCCCTTACTACGGTATTATCCCCGATAATGGCTAATGTGCTTTCGCCGGCAAATTTCAAGTCCTGCGGTTCTGTGCTGATCACCGCACCGGAAAAGAATTTGCAATCATTGCCAATCCTGGCCCCATCGGCGATTATTACCGAAGAGCGAATCTCTACGTTATTTCCGATAACCACGTCATCTTCCACAATGGAAAATGCACCAATCGTTACGTCCGATCCGATACTGGCTTTGTCGGAGACTATGGCTGAAGGATGTATTTTTGTATTACCCATTGTATTGTTTATTGTGCATAATCAATTGTAATATATATCAATTCACTACTGTCCGGTTAAAAATGAGAGCAGTTCTTAATAATGACCTGGTAAATTAGACTTGTCATTCCTGCCCTTCGGCTTCGCTCAGGATAAACTCCAGCAGGAATCCAGTGTTCATGGGCTGTTTGGCTATATTAAGATGGATGCCGGATCGGGGTCCGGCATGACAGCTTTAGTATTATTTTTTCGCTAT
>JAJRTW010000084.1 GCA_024278075.1 Bacteroidota bacterium
ATTGTGGTTAGGTCTATATTTATTTCATTGGTTTCCGGGCTGGATTTTGTCCGGTGCCATTCACGCTTTTCGATTTCAACACCACCGGTCGAGTAAATCGACAGCTCAAATGTGCCTACCTCGCCGCTTTCGATGCCGATTCTGATGCTTTGATTCGCCGGATTGGGGCTTATTTGCATTTCGGTTAATGCAAAACCTTGGACACGTCTAATATCATAAGTACATACTCTTTCCAATGTAACTTCGCCGTCGATTGTTTCTACTTCAACTAATGGGTTATCCCATTCGAATTTGGTAATAATCAGCGGGGTAACGTCCTCTGCTGCAAATAGTATCCACCCGCAGATGTTGTCAATTACCGATGTATCGTTGGTCAGCCGGTGATTGCCGCCTCTTAGCTCTATCTTCATATCCATATCATCGACTGAGTACGGATTCGTCGGCACAATCAAAGACGCATCTGTTTTTACTATCACTGCCGGATAAGCTAAGTTAAGATCAGATATATATTTATTTGTTATTACTGCACGCAGCGGAATGCAATAATCCTTAGTCCCGGGAATGGCGGTAGTGTCCGGCAGCCACACTCTCGATGTTGTATATCCGGTTGCTATTATTGCTTTTGATAGTGTAAATTCACACGGAGCGGATACATCGATTATCAACGAATCATTGTAATATTGCGGGTAATCCGGCGTGAATGTTAAGGTAATATTATTGGTATTGTTTGCTCTAATAATATTATTTGCCTGTATAATAATTATATGCCCTGTATAGTTCTTCATTCTTGCCGTAAAAACAATATCATAATCGCTTGGGTTGGTGATTGTTACCGTTATAACTGAGTCAAAACCAAGGAGTATCTTGCCAAGATCAACGGGGTTGTCATCAGTGAATATAAGTTCAGCATCAATTTCCGCAACATTTACAGAATCTATGCCCATACAGCCTTCTTCATTTGTGACCGTTAAGATATAACTGCCAAATTCAGTGATGGTTACTCGCTTCGTTGTTTCGCCACTGCTCCAATAATAAGATGCGTAATCCTTGTCGGCTTCTAAATCAATGCTGCCGCCAGGGCATATTTCAGGGTCGCCTATGATGCTGACATCTATCAAATCCCCTTCCATCACTTCAACGGTATCAATGCCGATACATCCGTTTTCGTCGGTTACTTCAACTGAATACACTCCGGTCTCCGTAATCTCTATCTCCCGTGTAGTTTCATCTGTATTCCATAAATATTTGACATATCCGTCGGGTGCGGAAAGAATAAGGCTGCCGCCCGGGCAAAGTATTAGGCCATCGCCGGAGATAATATCAAAAGTAAACGGCAGGCCGGTCTCGACCAGCATCGTATCATAACCGACGCAGCCGAACTTGTTGGTTTGCCGGACAATAAGCTCCCATGCGCCGATCTTAGTCCAGCGAACCAAAACGGAATCTTTATCGCTATCTCCGATTATTTCCCCACCTTCGGGTAATTGCCACTCGGTTTGATAATCATTATTGTTCGAAACAGAATATACGGTTTCTGAGTTAATACAGGCCGGATTCGGGCCTTTGATCCTCGGTGACGGATTCGGGCTTATAGTTACATTAAACCCTGTTGTGCCCTTGCAGCCATTTTCGCCTGTCACCGTAACATAATACGTCCCACTCTTCTTCACAATTATCGTTTCAGTTGTTTCGCCGGTGCTCCACAAGTAATCGTCATAGCTGCCTGCTACGGCCAGGACAACACTGTCTCCAACACAAAAACCCGGCTCCCCGATTATCACAGGTATTATAGTATCCTTTACATTTATTGCAATATCGGCTTCCCCTTTGCATCCATTTTCATCTGTTACTATTAAGCTAATAATCCCGGATTCCGTAACAGCAATTTGCTCTGTTGTTTCGCCGGTGCTCCAGCTATATTCCTTATATTTCTTTTTAGTACCCAATACCACGCTTTCGCCCTGGCAGAATTCCGTTTTCCCTTCAATAATCGCAATATCCAACGACAAAGAATCTACTATTAATACTTCAATAGTAGCATTGCCTTCGCAGCCCCATCTGTCCACCACGCTAACGCTGAAAAAACCGCCCTTATCAACAGTTATCCGCGCGGTAGTCTCGCCGGTGGACCATTGGTAGGATTCATACTTCTTTTCAAGGCTAAGTGTAACGCTATTTCCAAAGCAGAATTCCAACGGGCCGTCAGCCAAAATAAGCGGTGGTTTGGCGTTTAAAACAACTACGTTAATAACACCAAAGCCTTTGCAACCTCTGCTGTCCACTACGCTAACTCGTACAAGCATTGATCTTTTGACAGTTATCCGCTCGGTAGTATCACCGGTGGACCATTGATAGGATTCATACTCTCCATCAAGGCCAAGCGTAACGCTATCCCCGAAACAGAACTCCACGGGCCCACCGGGAATAATCTCCGGAGTGAAATCGATATAAGTATTTATTGCTATGGAATCATAACCCACGCAGCCGTTGCTGTCCACTACGCTAACAGTAACGAGCATAGTAGTATCGATAGTGACCTGCGCTGTAGTATCACCGGTGGACCATTCAATAGATTCATACTCTTTGTCCAGGCTGAGCGTAACGCTTTTGCCATAGCAGAATTCCACTTGCCCGTTGGGAATAATCTTCGGACGCAACTGTGGTAATACTTCGACTGTCGTACTGCATCGCAATACTTCGCCGTCGGGCAATGTGATAGTCACGAAATACTCACCGGCGTTAATTATTGTTGCGCTATCAATCCTCGGATTCTGATCATTTGACGTAAAGCCGGCCGGCCCTGTCCATCGATACTCCGCATTATCATAATAGCCCGTATAAAGCAACAGCGGCTCTCCGAAGCAAACAGGCGAATTAGAATAAACAGTACATTCATTGGAATCAACCATACAATAATTCGTAAAGTTCGGCAGCCCAAGCCCGCTTATGCGGCCGCCAAGGCTTACTCCGCGTTCAACGAAATCACAATTAATACCCAATTCATTCGGAGAGTTTATCACGCCAATGTAGGATCCGTTATTTCTGGCAATATATAGCTTGTCATCAGGCCCGGTTTGAATTCCCCCGAAAGAGTAGAATGCGTTCGAATAAAACAATTCATATAAGCTGCCATTTGCAATATTGTATTGCAGAAGCCTGGAAGGGCCGAAAGAAGCAATGTATAGTTTGGAATCATCGGGGGAGAATTCAACGCCATAAGGTAAGTTGAGTTCAATTGTCGTAGGATTTGTAATGGCACCGGTTATAATATTAAAGTCATATATCTCAACAGCATCAATCCCCGGTGCATGAGTGCATAGTGAATTTACAAATTTTTCTCCGTTATGTGAGAACTTAACATAACCAGTAGTATATGCTTCGGAATGGTCTATAGCCTGGCTGACAACTCTCGGCTGTATTCCGGAATCCGTTATCAGAAAAGCTGAAAATTCATCAGCAGTAATACTATACGTAACCACCCAGAAATCGTTGCAATTCGGAAGCTGAATGCCAGTTACTTTTTCGGTGATATTATTCAACAATTGCACGTTTTTCGTAGAAATGCCACCCAGGCCTCCGTCAAGTGTCATGTCAACAACAGAATATTGAAGGCCATTTCGGAGACGTTCATTTGCTTCGGCTGTAAAAATATAATATTGATTAGTATCAGAAGGAAAGGGGATTATCAGTGAATTTTGGGTAGCTGAAGAATGGCCATTGAGGCCAGTCCCATTTTGCATTACATCATGGTTCCTATTCCAAACAGTTACGCCATTCGAGTAAAACTTCAGATTCCCATCTTTATCACTAATTGATGATCCACCTTCCCAACTGGATAAACTACCATTAGTAACAGCTTGTGGCGAGCCATTCGGATTGAAAGTTATTCCGGCATTATATCCAAAATACCAGTTACAATTTTCTTTTTGGGAATGCAAGGAATTAAAGCAGCAAGCAAGGGCAAGGATAATAAAAAGGATGTTTTTTTTCATTTTCTTGTAATATTAGTTTATGAATTGACATCATATATTAGAACCCTATTATAACAAATAGTTACATATTTTCATAATATATTACTCTTTTATAGCGTAAATAGTTCCCCTGTATGAATCTTCGAAATCCACTAATTGATAATTATGCTCTTTAAATACTGGCAATAATTTACCATAAGTCATCTCACCATCAACTGTATGAGCTGCCTCAACAACCCATTTTATTTCATCTTGCTTCAATAATTTATCAGCCTTTTTCAGCGCTTCTATTTCCGCACCTTCAATATCCATTTTCACAAAATCTACTTTGCCGATATTCAACTCTTCCATGAGATTATCAAGGGTTTCGACTTCAACATTAATTTTTATTATGTCATCATATTTACTGAAATCATCGTTAATTATAAAAGAATGCTCGCCCTGCCGTGTGTTAATCATCAATTCTAAATCGCCAGAATGAGACCACAATCCTTTCTGAACAAAAACTACATTTTTTAAGCCATTAGCTTCAACATTCATCTTCAGAACTTCCATATTTTTTTCATCGGGTTCTATTGCTATAACTTTACCGTTATCGCCTACTTTCTTGGCTGCCTGTATTGTAAAGCCTCCAATATTTGCCCCGGCATCAATTACTATGTCTCCGGGGTTTATATCGAATTGAGTGAAATGGATACGGTTAACAAAGAGTTCACTTATGATTTCATAAACGAAAGCATATTTCCCGACATCAATTATTTTATCGAGTTTCGATTTAATTCCGAATTTATATCTATCGGTAAACTGAATATCGGCTTGTTGTGAAGCTGGATAATTCATAAGAACTGTTCCGTCATTCAGGGTAACTTTAATTATGTCATTTTCAACAATCTTAATTTTATCTATTAAATTGTTTACATCATAGTACTTATTCTTGAACTTATAGAACAGGTATCTGATAGGCAAAGTGAGAAAAGAATTATCTGCAGCTATTTTATGTGCAATACTCATCAATTACTCCATTTTTCATTATTTGTATGACTACGAATGATCGCTTACAAAATTACTAAACTAAATCTATATGGCAAATTGCAATAATTAAAGTAAATAATTATGACAATTCCCATCCCCCCTAAAAACAATCCTCTCCCTGAACAACAAGAAGAGGATTAAACTAAATTAGAAAGTAATAATAAAGCAACAACGTTGCCACGCAACAACGTTGCCACGCAACAATCGTTGCCACGCAACAATCGTTGCCTACGGATTCCTTGCATCATCCCAGGGCGGTAGAACCTTAAAGAGGAACCACAATATAAATAATGGCAGAATCATAATTGCCAGTGATACCATCAGGCCTTCAAGCCCGAGGAATTCCATCTTATACGCCGTAAGCCCCCGGAAGCTCTTGGAGAATAACTGGCCGCCAATAACAACATTCCACCGCGTAGAGAAAATGCCGAACTGCACAAGCAAGGCCGATACGAAGTAAACGATCTTCTTCAACTCGAACGGAATCTTGAACAGCTTGGCCCCGGCAATAGCCATAAGCGGAATTATCATGCCAATCAATAGCTGGATTACAATAAGGCTGACAAATAGTTTACCGGACACCAGCTCGGCAAGGATTTTAATAGATTCCTCGGATTCGTATATCCTGTGCATGAAATCAAGAATCTCAAGCGAGAAATCAACGATCATAGCGTAGAACATAAAGCTGGCCAGCTTCTCGAGGCAAGCCCTGTCAACGGTTCGCTCTTTCATCATCGTCACAATCATATAAATGATGAGCATCAAAGCAATACCCGATACGATGGCGGAAAAGAGGAATACGATTGGCATCAAGACCGATGACCACCACGGATTGGCCTTAATCGATCCGAACAGGAAGCCAACGTAGCCGTGCAGCAGGAACGCCGACGGTATGCCGATGATGGTAATTATCTTGACGAATTTCTTGTCGAACCGGACTGCCTTATCGTAAATATCGACCGAGAAGAGGGATAAGGCCTTGTGCAGCCATTTCTTTACACCCTTTTCCTTTCTGGCCCATAGCACAAGGTCGCGGCGGTAGTCCAGCCAAATTTCCAATAATAGCACAGCCCCGAGATACCACGCATAAACAAAGCCGAACATGGCCATGGCAGAGGTGGTATTAGGCGTCAGAAATATCTCATAAGATTTCTCGGGATGCCCCAGGTGGGCCAAAAGCGGCAGCGGCGCAGCTATCAGGAATGCCAGTGCCGTCAATAGCGACATTCTGTAGGTCGGCTTTAATTGCTGCACATTGAACACCTTAACAAGCGATGCCAGGATGAATGCTCCGGCTACCAGTCCGGTTAGATACGGATAGATAACAATCAAGAGCTTCCAGTGCAGTTCAATTTCGTTCGGATAGATATACCCGGAAATCTCATGAAATAATGAATATAAATGATGAGTAGTCGGTTCCAATTTACCTTACCTCCTTGTCAAGGTTAGCATAGAAAACTTTAGGCTCGGTGTTAAGCGAATGCTTCAATACTCCTATGTTGTTCATTCTCATAAATCTGATAATCGGGCTTGATTTCTTTTCCATTTCGCCGAATATACGTGCCTGAGTGGGGCAAACCTCCACGCAAGCCGGAACCAGGCCTTTCACTATCCTGTGATAGCAGAACGTACATTTCTCGGCCGTACGCGTTTCGGGATGCAAAAAGCGGGCGCCATAGGGGCAGGCCTGCAGGCAATAGCTGCACCCTACGCAATAGTCCCTGTCCACCAGCACAACACCATCTTCGACCCTATAGGATGCGCCAACCGGGCAAACCTGAACGCATGGGGGATGCTCACATTGGTTGCATAATTTCGGCACAAAAAAGCTTCTGATAATGCGTTCATCTAATTTATCTTCATCAAAGCTGTCGATAGCTCCGTTGGGGCTGTCGACTACTGCTTCGCCATTTTCGAGTATGCGATAGCGCTCCACCCATGTTCGGAAATAGAACGGCTCGCGAGGCACATCATTCTCACTTTTACAGGCATCGGCGCATCTCCCGCAGCCGATACACTTGCTAATGTCGATGCCCATGCCCCATTTATGGTCTTTCGGCCTGTATCCGTCGCCAAGAACCAGTTCGTTCGGATCGGGTTTCTCTTCTTCGCCGGCGCCAAGCATACCCGGCACCATCATTAATGCAGATGAAGCAAGAGCGCAATTCACAAAATTTCTGCGGCCGGCATCGCATCCGGCATCATTGTGCTCAGAATCATACCGCACGGAATCACAGCCTGCCGAATCGATTATCGGCTCGGGCTTCTCCGTATTTAATGATTTATTATTTATTTTGTTATTTATTATCTTATTATTCATCATTGTCCTGCCTCCGGTAGGTGTGGGTAATGGCACTGCCAGCAAACATACCGCTTCTCGTGAGCGTCCATATCGACCCTTGGAATACCAAATTCCACATCGGCATCTTCGGCATGGCATTTTCCGCAGAAATCCCTTGTTTTCGGTTTGCTCGGCAAATTCTCTCTTGGGTTTACCTTATGCTCCGGCGAGGCTTGATGACAGTATACACATTCCACATCGGCATGGTAAGAGTGTGATTTGGTCCGTGCAATGGTGCCATGGCACGCAGAGCATTCCTTGGGAGCTTCGGGCGGGACGGGATCATGAGGGTCATGGCAGCTAATGCAAGGCTTGACACGATTGTGGGACTCCGAAACAATTTGCGGAAATCCCGTCGGCCTTGACGGCAAATATTCATGACACAGGATACATAAGTCCCTGCCTCGCGGCGAGGTAAGTTCAATATCGCTGTCTTCAACATGGGCAGCGCCAGGCCCATGGCATACTTCGCAAGCCACATTTTTGTGGTACCCGGCAAATTTGATTTCAGCGATATCATCGTGACAATCGACACATACTATCTGCCCTGCATATTTGACTTCCAGGTTCGCAATTTCATGCACCGACCCGCCGCGATAATTGCCATATTGGCCGTAATCGTGCGGAATCAGGAAATGCCTGGCGGTCATCAATGCGGCCACAAACAGAAGAAAGATTAATATTAGACGCTTGAGCTGGCCGGGAAATTTTTTCCATAATTTTAGCATTCACAAAATTGGTGATTTTTCAAAAAAACGAAAATTAATAATTATTAATTTAATCTTGGAATTATTCACCCTGAACAAAAAAATGGATTCCCCTCACTCCATATCGCATTTATTACCCGGAAAAAATATTTTTCAACTTTATGCTAATTAAAAGAGATGCAAGAGTATAGACAATGCTAATATTAATATTAGCCTATGCTATTGCCATATTTATTTGTTGTTAATATTAATTTTCAAATTATTTAGATTGATACTAATTCTTTGAAGTTCATCATATTTTTCTTTGGGATACCTTATTTGTTTTTTTATTTATTCTCCTTCTCTTTTCTTAGGATTCCAGCTGGAGTTTATCCTGAGTCAGGCCTATGGGCGGGAATCATAGTCAAATCAAAGCCCCCGGCATCTACGGAACAATAGCTCCTTCGACGCCACACCTTTGAAACAAGCTCGCTTGGCTAATGGCTTAAAAGTCTCCCTTTTTAAAAGGGAGATTTAGAGGGTTTTCTTATTTTACTACGGCATAATAGCTTCATATGGGCGGCAATGCACGTGGCAGTTCATTAGGCTGTATTCAGCAAGACTCTCGTTTTTTAACCGGACACTACTGAAAAAATCAATTAATTTCAAATTATTTGAGCATTAATCGTCATAAAACATCAATTCTAATATAGATATATTATAGACGAATTTTAATGCAATTAATGGCCAAGCTCTTACGGATTTTCATCATATTATTAACCTTAAGCTGTCCGGCAGCCTTTGCCAATTCTCCTTCCGACACCCTTAGGTCGTACCGGCTTGGCGAAATCGTAACAACAAGCCAAAGAGGCCAAAAGGCCATATCCACTTCAAATACTTATGATGTGGAATATTATGAAATTCAGAAAATTGACGCAGCTTCGGTATCGGAATTAGCCGGCTTGCTGCCCTCCGGAGCGGTGCGGCAAAATTCCAGGGGCGAATCAATATTGTATCTTCGCGGCTCGGGCGAACGCCAGCTGGTGATATTTTTCGACGGGGCGCTGTTGAATGTGCCCTGGGACAACCGTGTGGACCTGAGCATGATACCAACCGATATTATAGGGAAGATTTCGGCAAGCGGAACGGCCGGGTCGATTCTGTACGGGGCAAATGTGCTGGGCGGCGCGGTGAACATCACAAGTTCGGAAAAATCCAATGCCGGATATGGCGGTATTCTCAGGGTCCAGGCCGGCGAGGCTAATTCGCAGCTTTATTCACTAACCCACGATGGCAGATCGGGCAAGTTTAATTATCTCGCCAATGTCTCTTATACCAAAAGCGACGGGGCTATTCTTTCGGGGAGGTCTTTCGATTTGCTCAATCAGGATATGGAATCGGGCATTAGGACAAATACTGATTTCCGGCGGCTGTCGGCTTATGCCAGGGCCGAGTACGAAATTGGCTCAACCACTCTCGGCATTTCCATTAATCACATTGATGCCCAAAAAGGGATAGCACCCGAAGGGCATAGGCCTTCCGATAATGCACGGTTCTGGCGATACCCCGATTGGAGGCGGACTATGATTATTCTGAACGGCCGCCAAAGGTTTAATGGTAACAGAATGCTGCTGAAGAGTACCCTATGGTATGATGGCTTCGGGCAAACTATCGATGAATATGAAGATAAGAGCTATTCGAATATTTCCAAATCGCAGATCGATGATATCCAAACCTTTGGCGGGCGGGTGTCTATGAATTTATTAATAGAGGACAATCAGTCGGTGACGATAGCATCGAGTGCTTATCGGACTTCAAATGACGAGAAAATTATTTCGGCGGCGGGCGGGAACTCGTTGGAATTTGAGCAAATAACCTATAGCATGGGCGGCGAGTATAGCCTCATTATCAATGATTTTACTTATAGCCTCGGCGCCACCTACGATGGGAACCGCACTCCCAAAGCGGGGGAATTCACCGGCAGCGAGGGCAGCTCGATTAATGATTTCGGGCTTATGGCGGGCTTAAAATATAATATTGCCGCTGGCGCCAATTGCTTTGTCAATATCAGCCGTAAAACCCGATTCCCAACCCTGAGAGAAGCATATCCCGAATCTCTTGGTAGATTTGTGATAAATGAAAACCTGAAAGCCGAAAACGGTATATTATCCGAGGCAGGAATTGAATACACATCAGAGAAACTCAGCACGGGTTTTACTATATTTTCTAATTTCTATAATGATATGATTGCCAAACAGGCA
Source organism: Bacteroidota bacterium (assembly GCA_024278075.1). GTDB lineage: Bacteria > Bacteroidota > Ignavibacteria > Kapaibacteriales > UBA2268 > JAJRTW01. Next base: position 10,292 of record JAJRTW010000084.1, read on the forward strand.
GCTCCGAACAGCCCGGGGAAAGAAACAAGGGTCAACATCGGCACGGCGATTGTAGCCGGCGCTGAGATTAATTCTTCGTATGATCTTTTGTCCAATCTCAATATATCGGGAAATTTCACTTACCTTTATTCGGAAGGCAAAGAGGGCGATAAACCCATCCGGCTTGCATACAGGCCCGAGTATTTCGGATTTCTCATTGCAAGGTATTCATTGGAAATTGGGGTCAGAATGCAGGTTGAATTTGATTTTACGGGCAAACAATATGGCCTGAATGCCGAAACAAAGGCAATGGAGCGGGTATGCCCATCGGCTGCTATGAACCTACGCCTGTCGTATTTCCATATTTTCATCAATGAAATGCCCACCGAGTTCTTCATCAGGGCGAACAACCTGCTCGACAACTACCGCCTGTCTAAAATCGGCCTGCCCGGTCCCGGCAGGACTCTCAGGGCCGGGATACTTACTCATATTTGACCGGAGTATGGGCTGAAGCCCGGCTAATCCACGTGCTGAAGCACGTGGCTATTGAAACGAAAAATAAAAATAATATATTTATACCAATTTCCTTTATATAGCAAATTTGAGTTAATCTTCAAGCGATAGCGATTTGCGGAACATATCGAATGTGAACCACCAGTCCAGCTCGGAGGCATATTTTTTGTTTCCTTTGTAGTATTCATCCGAGATTGTGCGTATTCTTTCGTGGCCGTAGTAATCGTAATTTCTGAAAGAAGCCGAAGATATGCTGTCGAGGATAGGTTCTTTCATAATGCTTAGATAGCTGTACGCCTTGCTATCCGGGTAGCCGGATTTATTGCCCGGCAGAGCTTTCGATTTCAACACCGTATATACCTTAGCCGGAAGGGTAGGCAGCGAGTAAGGGTATTTCGTTGTGCCTTTCACCAGCGGGAACCCGCTCAGGCCGGGAGCTTTGTCCGAAATGAATTTCTTAATTGCCGCCGCATTCTTCTTGTCGACGAGCGGCAGATTGAAAATAAGATTAATAAGGTCCGGCTGGGCAAAAGGCGTATAGCACATGGCCAGGCCGTCAACGCGTGATTGCTCTATGGATATATTATTCGGCATAAGCGAGCGCGTCATCATCAAGTCCAGCCAATTTTCAATACCAAATTCTTCAACCGGCGGCAGAGAATTAAATAAGTCTGTCAAATGAGCCACAGCATTGATTTGCATTTCATCGAAAACCTCTTTTCGGAAAAGATTCGGCTTCTTGCCTCTGAAATATTTCATTGCCCCGTCAGGGTCATTATTAATTATTTTTCCTGGCCCTCTTAACAGTAATTTATTCAAAGACCCCCTGCGGACAATCTCGCCCCGCCCGGCGTCAATAATTATTTTGTTTTCGTTATGCAGATATTCATAGTAATTAAAATGAAGAAAATCAGACCCTTTGGTCAGCAGCATGTTCTGCCCTACGTAATGCATAGCTCTTCGGTAGCATTCCCCGGCAGCGGGATAATCGGAATCGAGCTGTGAGTGCATGATCCCCAAAGATTTACATATCCGGCCTGCAATTTCGCTGTCGGGATGATCCATTGGCCCGAACGTAACGGCATCGAACTTAACACCGCTTCCTATCATAACAGCCAAAAGGAAACGCGAGTCGATTCCGCCGGACAGCGATATTGCAATGTCGCGGCCGGTGCTTTCCGAAGCATGAATTAATCTGCTGACGGTTTCGTACAGCGTATCTCTGGTCTCATTGCCATCTATTGCAGGAGTATATTGTTTTCGTGAAATTGTAATTTTACCATTTTCATAAAACGCTTGCCCGCCGGCAGCAAGCCTTCGCACTCCTTTTGCAATTGAACCGAAGGACATTTTATTGTTCAGCAGCCATTGCGAACTTAATTCATTATAATCAATTTCAAGGCCGCCAACATACTCGGCTATCCAGTCCAACCGTGTCGAAAATACTATATGGTCCCGAATCGAATAGAAGTATATATCTCTCAGGCCGAAGATGTCATTGGAAAAGCGGACGCCGCCCCTATCCCATGAAACTTTGACGAAATGCCCGTTTATGCCGCCGGCTAATTCAGGATGTTTGTGAATATTCAACCAATCGGCGAAGTCAAGAATCTTCGGCGTATTATTATTCGGGATATTGTCAACAGAAGAAATGCCGATACCGCAAACAAGCAGCCGGCGCTCTTTGGAATAGAAACAGGTTTCTTTAATCCCGCCGGAGGTAATATATAAATTATCTGATGTTTCCTCGATCAGGGCATCGGGAGCTATACCCGTGGCTTTTGAAATGTCCTGATCTGCAATTTTGCCGGCCAGTCCGAAAATCCAACTCATAGGAATCGATTACTGTTTATTGATAATGCACCGGAACAATAATAAGCAAAAACTTCTGAAAAATAGAAATGTTATTATTTTCGTGAAAAAGGTTAAAATGTCATCCTGAGCGGAGTCGAAGGATCCAAATGCTTTATGCATACCGACTTATAGATTCTGAAATAAATTCAGAATGACAACCTGTTATCATTATAGCACTTTCTCAGACGCAGCAATGTTCATAAAAATTGAATTATTCAGAAGTCTCTAGTGCGCCATCTCATAAATGATTGATAACTATTTTTTGTAGTTCAATCAATGTATATGTAGTGGCAGGTTAGCAACCTGCCTGAACTTTTGTTCTGCCAGTTGTTACAACTGGCAATATAGAAACTGCCGCCACTGGCCAGTTGTAACAACTGACGGAACGTTAGATATTAATTTATTCTGAGATGATGCTCTATTGTCGTGTCAGGTATACTTTGACGGTTTATTTAGATTGCCCTCAAAAAGTACTAACTGTTTATTGTTATAGTAATTACGAAAACTATTCAATTAGAAAGTGCAAGGAAATGGATTTATTATGCCCTTATGCCTTGCAGATTGTAGGACAACCCCCTGCTCGCTTTG
>JAJRTW010000085.1 GCA_024278075.1 Bacteroidota bacterium
AAAAAAAGAGTGTATAAGATTATTCTTCCGAAAAGTGTCCGCAAAGAATTGGATAAGATAAGTGGTTCTTATTATAATAAAATAAGAAATATAATACTTTCGATGGAAGATAATCCGAGAATGATCGGTTGTTTGAAGTTGTCTGATTCTGAAGAATATCGTATTAGAGTGGGATCTTTCAGATTGTTATATGATATTGATGACGAAAATAAGATTGTAACAATCTATAAAATTCAGCATAGAAAGGATGTGTATAAGAAGAAAAAATAAATTAAAATATATTTAAGCGTTTGCTTATTTGAGTTCCTATTGGAATTGCTAATTTAATATTTAACGCTAATGCAGATCAGCAGTAGTAGCTGAATTAATAGCGTTTTGTTTTTGTCAGAAACCAAAAGGTTTGTCTGAAGCTGATAATTAATTATATTTTAATAATACTGTATAAATTAATATATCAAGGTGATGATATGATTAATATAATGTAAGAGAGAAACTTGATTAAGGAAATATTTCGGGATGTGATAAATGAAGTAATTCGTGAAGAAAGGATCGTTTTTTATGATTCGATTATTCCCTTTGCTTCGAGGCCGGAAACAGAAGATATAGAGAAATTATATGGCTGCCCGGATGATTATAAAAAAGAAGATTTTGTGGATATGACAAACTGGGCAAAATGATGAAAGTGAATTTTCATCGGCACGCAGTAAAAGCTTTGGAGAAACTTAGCACGAAGAATAAGGAAAAAATTCGGGAAAAAGTTATTAAATTTACATCTTCTATACAATGGCACTGGAATAATTCCTTTTCAAGAGTTACAAATTAAGAAATTGGATGGGAAATGGAAGGGATGCTATCGTATGAGAATTGGAAAAAGAAGAATGATATTTACTTTGGACCCCAATAATTGGGAAATGAATATATTCGAAATCGACAACAGAGGAGATATTTATAAGTAATTAATAATTAAAATATATGTAAGCGTTGTCTTACTGCGTTCTTATTCGAAAACTGGTAATTTTTAAATAAGTAGAATGCAAGTAAAGGCGCGCCCCGGATATGGGGCGTTTTCCTTTTTGTTCTACTTATGGGTATACCAGTACCTCGAATAAGGGCAAAATGTGAAAATGCCCTTTTTTTTATGCTCAAAAGGAGCTGAGTGTTGTTAAACATAAATTATTGGAATGTTATATGGCTATTTTAATGGATGGTGTTACGGGGATACTGGGTTCGTCGATCGGGCCGGAACTGGAAGGGGATGTTTATTATCTTGTAAGAGGAGGGGAATTCAATCAAAGGCTGCCGGCCGATATTAATAAAGAGAAAATTATCCCCTGCGACATCACAAAGCCTTTGTGCGGCTTGTCTGATGATAATATCAAACGCCTTAACGATATTGGAATTGAAAAGTATCTGCATCTCGCCGCCGATGTTAGTTTCGCTACCGAGGATATAGACGGAAAAATATGGAATACTAATTATTATGGGACCAAAAATGCAATACAATTAGCAAAGCACTTAAATGCAAAAGAGTTTTTGCACTGTTCAACGGCGTATGCCGAGGATCAAAGGAATCCTTACGAAATTTCTAAACGGGCTGCCGAGAATTTGGTGAGGAATTCCGGTATTTCATATAGCATTTTTCGCCCAAGTTCGATAATTGGCGATTCAAAAACCGGCCATATATCTGATTATAATGGATATTATGGGGTTTATTCATTTTTCCATAAAATTGCTCAGAAAAAAAGGGGTGTAAATAAGGACGCAACTATCAATATAACTATATCAATGATAGGTTCAAGCTCATCAACACTAAATCTTATTTCTTTGGACTGGGTAAAATATATAATGTCAGCTTTGATTAACAAAGAAATCTGCAATAAAACCTACCATTTAACACATAATGACCCGCAAATAGTCAGACTGATAGGGGAATGGAGCTGTATGGCACTGAATATTACAGGGATAAAGTATTGGGAATCAGTCGAAGATCGGGAAAATTATTATCGAACGAATAAAACTCCGTCTTTTCTTCAAAGGCAAGTGGATAAAATAATGAATAGATATACTCCTTATGTTACCGAGGAAAGGAAATTCCCACTCGATACGGTTATAGCGGCTTTGGGGACGGAATATAAATCACCTCCGGCAATTTCAGAAAAAACAATTGCTATTATTATTAATTATGCTGTCAAAAATAATTTTAAGAATCATACGACAACTTAAGCATTATCAATAATAGCTGAAAATATCCATAATTCAATCTCAACATCTCTCCATCAAAGGACTTTGATGATGATTTGTGTCCTTTTGATGATGATTTGTGTCCTTTTGATGAAGATTTGTGTCCTTTTGATGAAGATTTGTGTCCTTTTGATGAAGATTTGTGTCCTTTTGATGAAGATTTGTGTCCTTTTGATGATGATTTGTGTCCTTTTGATGATGATATTCCTGTCTTTGATGGTTATATTCCTGTCTTTGATTGTTATATATCAAGCATTTATGGTGATTATCCGGCAATGAATGGTGAATCTGCGGCAATGAATGGTGAATCTGCGGCAATGAATTAAGAATTAATGGCAATGAATGGTGATACTGTGGCAATGAATGATGATTCTATGGCAATGAATTAAGAATTAATGGTTATGAATGGAGATTCTGCGGCAATTGACTATTGTCCAGCGACTAACTACTTCTGCGCCACATCCTCAATCTTCCCGCCGCTGATTCTTTCGATTTCGTTGCGCAATCCGGCGGCACGTTCGAAGTCCAGATCGCGTGCGGCTTTCTTCATTTCATCGAAAAGCTGATTTATTAATTGTTCACGCTGCTGGCCGGTCATGTAATTAATCATTGGTTCGGATACTTTGCGTGCTTTTTTATTTTCGTGGGTTTCGATTCTTTCCTTATGCTGCTGCTGAATGTCGGCCACCGAAGTTGAATTCAATATTTCGTCGAGTGATTTATATATGGTTTTTGGGTTAATTCCGTGCTTTTCGTTGTATGCTTTTTGCAATTTGCGGCGGCGGTTGGTTTCGTCGATCAGCAACTGCATAGACCTTGTAATCCTGTCGGCATAGAGGATCACGAGTCCATTCACGTTCCTGGCCGTCCGTCCGGCAATCTGCAAAAGCGACCGCTCGCTACGGAGGAAACCCTCCTTGTCGGCATCCAATACCGCAACGAGCGATACTTCCGGCAAATCCAGGCCTTCCCTCAACAAATTCACACCAACCAATACGTCATGCTCGCCAAGCCGCAGGCCGCGGATGATCTCAACCCTTTCGAGGGTTACAACATCGGAGTGAATATAGGCAACTTTAATATTCAGGCCCTGAAGATATTCGGCAAGGTCTTCGGCCATTCTTTTGGTCAGGGTAGTAACAAGCACGCGGTGGCCGCTTTCAATCCGCTTGCGAATTTCGTGGATTAAATCGTCTATCTGATTGCCGACCGGCCGGACGCTGATCTCGGGGTCGAGCAGCCCCGTGGGGCGTATCACCTGTTCGACTATCACACCCTGGCACTCCTCGAGTTCATACGGCCCGGGCGTTGCACTCACGAATATTGCCTGCTTCATAAGGGATTCGACTTCGGTGAATTGCAGCGGCCTGTTCTCGAGAGCCGACGGCAGGCGGAAGCCATGCTCGACCAATGTCTTCTTGCGGGCGCGATCGCCATTGTACATTGCCCTTAATTGCGGCATAGTCACATGGCTTTCGTCGATAATCAATAAGAAATCATCCGGGAAATAATCGATTATGCCCTGCGGGCGGTCGCCGAAAGTCCTGCCGGACAGGTGCATGGAATAATTCTCTATGCCGGAGCAGTAGCCGACTTCCTTCATCATCTCAAGGTCGAATATAGTCCTTTGCTCAAGCCTTCGAGCTTCGAGCAGTTTATTCTCAGCACGCAGTTCTTTCAGCCTCTCGTACAGTTCATCCCTTATATCCTGCATTCCTTTTTTAAGTTGGGATTCCGAGGTGACAAACAATTTGGCCGGATAAATCGTGGTAGCGTCAGCTTTGGCCAGCACCTGGCCGGTTAGAGCATTGATATAACTTATCGCTTCAATCTCATCGCCGAACATCTCAATCCTGATGCCCTGCTTGGTTTCGAAGGCGGGGATAATGTCGATTACATCGCCCCGAACCCTGAACGTCCCGCGCTGGAAGTCGAAGTCATTGCGCGAATAATGCAGGCCGGTGAGCCTGTAGAGCAGCTTCTGCCTCGGCACCCTCTGCCCGACTATCAGCGGCAGCAAATGTTCCTTGAAATCCTCCTTGCGTCCAATGCTGTAGATGCAGCTAACCGATGCAATCACAATCACATCACGCCTTTCGTCCACCAACGAGCTCGTAGCCTTCAGCCGCAGCCGGTCAATCTCGTCATTGATAGAGAAATCCTTTTCGATATATGTGTCAGTCGTTGGCATGTAAGCCTCCGGCTGGTAGTAGTCGTAATAGGAGATGAAATATTCGACGGCATTATCGGGGAAGAAGTTTGTGAATTCGCTGTAGAGCTGTGCGGCAAGAGTTTTATTAGGCGATATGATTAAAGCGGGACGCTGAGTCTGTTCGATTAGGTTAGAAATGGTAAATGTCTTGCCCGAACCCGTCACGCCAAGCAAAGTCTGGAACCTATCGCCGCGCTCTACGCCTTCCACAAGTTGGGCGATAGCTTCCGACTGGTCGCCGGCGGGCTGATAATTGGATACTAATTTGAATTTATTCATTAGTGATTAAACGATTTACGAGGGTAATAATTATGCTGCATACGATTATGCTGCATACGATTAATTTCAGATACCAGATTGCAAGCATGTGGTAACAGATATAATATAAATAGCCACGAGTTTTAACTCGTAGAAAAAAAGATGCAATAAATATTTGGCTTTAGCCATCAATACATGATGCTGAATGTCAAGACAGGTGTTGCACCTGACTTGCAGGAGCTATTGTCTATCGTCAGTTGTAACAACTGACGGAACATAAATTAACTATCAACTTGCGACCAGTGGCCAGCGTCTTCCGTCCTAAGAGAAATACTTATTCTTCGTCCATTTGAAATTCCTGTGGAAGAAAACAAGTTTGAACCGCCTGTAGAAGTTTGAGAAATTATATTCAGCAAAATCAACGGCCATGTTCAACGGATTAAAATCAAAAACATAACCGGAATTGATATTTTCAATAATCCTTGACTTGTCATAGCCGCCTACAGTGAAATAAAGATTGTCAATATCGGAAATTATCTTTTTGAAGACATGCTTTCTGTAGGGCGAATTAAAGACATCGTTCCATTTATTGTTCGGCACAATTCCGTTATTGTCAGATTGGTCGCCCATTCTTCCCAAAAGGCCGGAGCTACCGTTTTCGGTTAGTACCACAGTTTCGGTCTTGATTTCAAGATATTCAAGGATAATCTTAATAATGCTGTCCGGGCGGATTGCCAAGTCTTCATAATTAATAAGAATCGATTTATCCTTAAACATTTCATAACCATCGGCTATCAAGCCCGGGCCTATGTCGAAATCCAAATCACTGGCAAAAAGGGTGCGAAATTTATTATTATGCCACGTCCTTACCATAGATGCAATCACATTCTCCGGGCTTCTGAACAGGAAAATAAATTTAGCATCAGGAAATATCTCGGCAATTTCAGGAATAATCAAGTAATTCCTTGGCGTTTTGTCAATAAAATATTCCTCGCCATTTTTGCAAAACCTTGCATAGAGTTTCAATGAGAATTCCCGAAGGAATTCATAATACTCAGATTTATCGCCTGCAAGGTTGCCAACCATATCCTCGAAAGCCGTATGGGCCGATTCGTGGCTGTAGACGCTCAACAGGCCTTCTTTTTTAGTCGAATAGACAGCCGGCAGCAAGAACCATGGCTCGGATATCGATGTGATTTTCGGGCAAGCCATCAGAGTCTTCTGCAGAAAAGTCGATCCCGACCGGGGAAGTGAGAATATGAATATAGGTTTTATCATTTATTAATTAAGTTAACAATCCTTAGCCCAAATCTATATAATACCGGATAATTCATCAGGAATTTCTTTGCTATGCCCATGAGCGATTTTTTATTCCTCTCATACCGCTCTATTTCCAATAGCTTGACACGGAATTTTTCCTTGGCTATATCAATTCTGCCGGCCGGCAGCAGCGATAAATTCTTTTCGAAGGCCATACATAAATATCTAATAAGATCATCTGCAGGAGCCGACGACAGGCCCTTGCCGTGCAGCCTTAGGCCAGTCCCGAAAATCCCCGTATAGTAAAAATCGTACTTCGATGCCAGCCTGATCTTCAGGTCCCAGTCTTCGTAAATCTTAAATTCACTGTCGTAGCCTCCAATTTCGAAGTATATTTCTTTTCTCATCAAAAAATCGTGGGGTATCTCGCAGCTGCGAAGCAGCACATCTTCGAGAATTAATCCTTCCTTGCTCTGGTAATATTTTGACACGTTATCGATGTATTCCCCATTTCCATTTAAAAATGCCACTTTCGAGAAAGCAATAATATCCTTGTTTTCGGACATCTTTTTTTCTTGAATCAGGTTGAATTCCTTCTCAAGTTTGCGATTGTCAAAAAATATATCGTCGCTGTCGAGGGTTGTGATGTATTCGCCGCTTGCCTGTGTGACAGCATTGTGCCTGTTTGCCGCCACGCCCAAGTTGATTTCGTTAAATATCGGAGTTACATTAGAATGCCTCGCTGAATAATCACGGATGATGTCGGTGGAATCATCGGTCGAGCAATCGTCGGCAACAACAATTTCAATATTGGGGTAGGTCTGAGCAAGGATGCTGTCGATGCACTGCCGTAAATATTCAGCATTATTGTAATTGGCCACAATCACCGATATGAGATTTTCTCTGTTAATGCTTTTCTCCTCTATTGACTTGTCAACTGTATTATGTCATTCCGGTCATAGAGCCGGAATCCATCTTGATATAACTAAATAGCATATCGAAATAGCATGTCAAATATTGGACTCCTGAATTCGAGACTGTGTGAAAACATCTATTTATGTCATCCTGAATTTATTTCAGGATCCAAATACCGCATGAATACTGGCTCATAGATTCTGAAACGAGTTCAGAATGACAATCTCTGTGCCTTTTCACACAGCCTCATTCGCAGGAATGACAGTTTACATGATCTGTCAAAGTATGCTTTACGCGACTCTATCTAAATAAATCCCTTATCAGATTCATTGTTTTCTTTATTAAAGTTACGATGCTACCCGGAAGATAATGGCCCAACAGAAGCAATGTGTAATGAATGCCTACTCTTAGCCCCCTCTTATATTTTCTGACTACCTGCCATCTTTCAAGCGTTCGCTTTTTGAAATTACGCCCCGACAGCCCGCCGGCAAGAATTACAGCCACAGGTATATCAACTCTTTGAAATGTATAGCCACAAATATAAGATTTAAATATCATTTCGAAGTCAGCAGTAATACTTAATTTTGTGTCAAATTTCATCTTTTTTGCCAGAGAAGTTCTCATAAATAGTGCCTGATGCGAGCATATCATCCTTTTCCACAAATCTTCCGGCTTTGCTTTACCATCCCACCAATACACGAGCTGGCTGCCATCGGCATCAACTTCCGAGGGCTGCTTTATCCAGTAGTTCTTTTTTGCTGCCTGCCATATACCGCCCTCTGCCCCGCCGAAGTTCATAATCCCTTTGCCATAGACAAGCTCGGAGCTGTCTTCAATACTTTTAATAACATTGCTTATTGTATTATCGTCATAGAACCGGTCCCCGGCATTCATAAAATTTATCCACTGGCCGGTGGCAAATTCAATCCCTTTGTTCATGGCATAGTAAATGCCGCTGTCTTTCTCGCTGGCCCACAAGTCGATTATGTCTTCATACTTTTTGATTATTTCGAGTGTGCCATCACCGGAGCCGCCGTCGATAATGATATACTCTATGTTTTGATACGACTGGCCGGCTACATTCCGAATAGTCTTTTCGATTAAATCAACAGCGTTGAATACGACGGTGACAATTGTCACCAAAGGCAGGCCGTCACGAGTGGCTTTTGCCGGACTGTTCAATCTGAGTCCCCCGCAAGCTATGCCATCGGCTACGGGCTTTGTTTTTGAATCCGGTTTTTTCAATTGAGATAATCCATTTGTTAGAATTTGCAATATAGGTCATATTCCTCGGCATCGTAAATTTCAGCCCTGATAAAATCACCGGGCTTTAATATCCTGCCGGATTCGACAATAACAGTATTGTCAACCTCCGGTGCATCTTGCTCGGTTCTGCCGTAGTAAACCCCGTCGCTCTCTTCATCAATCAGAACTTTCAGGGTTTGGCCAATCTTTGCCTTGTTCTTTTCAAGGGATATTTTCTGTTGGGCAAGCATTAATTTATCGGCTCGCTCCTGCTTAACGCTCTCCGGCACGGGATCGCCCAGGATATGCGCCGGCGTGCCTTCTTCGCTGGAATACTGAAACACTCCAACCCTTTCCAGCCGGTTTGTTTCAATGAAGTCGAGCAGCTCGTTGAAATCATCTTCCGCCTCGCCGGGATAGCCAACAATAAACGCACTCCTGATAGCCGCGCCGGGGATTCTTTCCCTGATATTATTGATAAGAATTTCGGTATCCTTCCTGGTTGCGCCCCTGTTCATGGACTTAAGGATTTTATCCGAGGCGTGCTGAAGCGGAATGTCAATATAGCTGCAAATATTATCCCGTTCGGCTATCACGTCCAGCACTTCCAACGGGAAATTGGTAGGATAGGCATACATCAGGCGAATCCACTCCACTCCGTCAATATCGCTTAATTTTCGCAACAGCCCGGCAAGCTCCCTTTTTCCGTAAAGGTCTTTGCCATAATAAGTTGTGTCCTCCGAGGTTAAAACTAATTCCTTAGTGCCCTTTCGCACCAGAGCTTCCACTTCTTCAATTATAGCCTCGCAGGGTTTGGTGATATGCCTGCCGCGAATGGAAGGGATAGCGCAGAATGAACATTTATGGCTGCACCCTTCGGAAATCTTGAGATAGGCCGAATGAACGGGGGTGAGCAGGGAACGTTCACCCAATAAAGTATATTTCCTATCGCCCGACAAAGTCTTCAATATACCATCGAACTGGCGCACACCGAAATAATAATCCACTTCGGGGATTTGACGGCGGAGTTCATTTTCGTAGCGCTGGGGCAGGCAGCCGGACACTATCAGCGATTTCAACCCGCCGGACTTTCGCATAGCGGCGGCTTCGAGGATTACACCAATGCTTTCTTCTTTGGCAGAATTAATAAAGCCGCAGGTATTAATAATCAGTGCATCGGCTTCGTCGGCCGAATCCACATATTCGAACTCATTTTCCTTCAAATAGCCAATGATATTCTCCGAATCGACCACATTGCGGCTGCAGCCAAGAGTTAATATCGAGATTTTATTTATATCTTTTTTATTCATTCGTTTCTCTATTGTAGCTATTCGTAAAAAGGCTTAGTATATTCATCTCATTCCCAAATTCCGATTTGGGAATACAATTTTCCCGCAAATCTCTGTTTTGCAATGGATTAGTCAAAATAATTAACGGAAGTTATTTTAACTCTAATTTCACCAATATAACATGCTTTTTTGTGTATCGTTACTCTATTAACCTTCTCTATGAAATGCCGGCCTGCTGAATTACAAATAATATATTTCATTACTAAATAATATATTTCATTACTAAGAATACTAAATTAAGAATTACTACCGATTTTTTTCTATGGAAAATTTGCTTATGTTTAAGAATATGATTAAAGTGCTTTTTTGCAAATGATTAATCCCTTATTTTAGTATGAATTATAAAGCAGCCTGAATTTTAACCCGAACATTTCGGGTCTTTTACTTAACAGTTTCGTATCTTACGGGATATATTGGAGTTAGGCCGATTATGCGGTAAATATATTTGACCCATCATCGAGCAGTATTAATTATCTGTCGGCCTATGCCTGTAAGTGTTTTTGTATATTTTATGAATAATGCAGGTTAATATAGCGTTCTTTATTTATGGAAAATTTATCAACAGATGGCTTCCCGCTGTGCAAGCAGAGCAGGGTGAAAGGCTCCAGAAGGCTTGCCAGAGAAAAAGTTCTCCAGGTCCTAACTGCTTATTTTGTTTGCGAATCATCACTGGACAGCCTGTTTCAGCACGTTTTCTTTAGGAAATTCAATTTTGGCGATGACGAGGAAAAAAAATCCAGCAAATTGCTCCGGCCGGAAGAAATATATGAACTCGAAGCCGATGTGCCGATAATATGGAAAGACGACGAAATCGAATTTGGCAGAAATCTGATCCGCTATACGATTGAGAACCTTGAGCTAATCGACAAAATGATAAATGAATTTGCCAAGAACTGGGAGCTTGAACGCATTGCCATTATCGACCATACTCTTATGCAAATGGCTGCTACTGAATTAATTAAATTTCCCGACATACCGCCAAAAGTCAGCATAAATGAAGCTCTCGACATCGCTAAGAAATATTCAACCCATAAAAGCAGGATTTTTATTAACGGCGTATTGGATTCGATTCTGAATAAGCTGAAAAAGGAAGGGACAATTTCGAAATCGGGCAGGGGCCTGAAGGAATATTAACCTAATAAATCTATATCCGAGGTGAAACTATGACTTTCCATGAAATATTTGAAACATATACTTCCGTGGCCGTATTCGGAATGTCCACTAATCCTTCTAAACCCGCCCATTATGTGCCGGCCTTTATGATGGAAAAGGGATATGACGTTATTCCTATCAATCCTGTTGCCGAAGAAATTGCCGGGCGCAAAGCTTATAAAACCATAGCCGATGTACCGGAGAAAATTGATATTCTGAACGTATTCCGCCCCTCGGAGCAATGCCTTGAAGTAGTGGAAGAAGCCATCAATCGAAAAAGACGTACCGGCGACATTCAACTTATCTGGCTGCAGGAAGGAATCATCAATGAAGCCGCACGCAAACTTGCCGAAGAGAATGGTATCGATTTCATTCAGAATCATTGCATGATGAAGGAATATAATATGCTGTAGGCATTAAGAGCAAGATAAACAGCATGAATTATAACCGCCTGCTTCAGCCGTTGGGAAAAGCAATTCTACGCCAAATGTAATCTGTTTTCTTCCGCCTAACCTAAATATTCCCAAATAGATGACAGCCCCTTTGGGAAAACAGCCGGGAAATTCAGCCCAAAACTGTCAAGTTATCTTCATATTGTGTCAATTCTTCAACACTTGCCGGTGCATTGAGCATCAGAAATGCGAATAATTTCCCATTTCATTCCTAAATATATTTAGCAAAATCTTTGTAATTTTGTATCTTACTTCTTGACGCGTCAAGTGCTATATTCCGTTTGTTAATTTTTCGTTTATTATTCACAAGTTTTAATGAGCTAAACCGATATGTCCGTTAGAGTTAGATTTGCACCTTCGCCAACCGGCCGGCTCCACGTCGGGGGCCTTCGCACGGCTCTGTATAATTATCTGTTTGCAAAGCATTGCAATGGCAGGATTATATTAAGAATTGAAGATACCGACAGAACAAGGCTGGTGGAGAATGCGCAGGAAAATTTATTGAATTCACTGAGCTGGGCGGGCATTAAGTTCGACGAAGGGCCGGGCATTGGCGGTGAATATGGCCCGTATATCCAATCGGAAAGATTAGATATCTATTCGAAATATGCTGCCGAGCTGATTGCAAACGGCAAGGCATACTATGCTTTCGATTCCGCCGAAGAGCTTGCCGAAATGCGGCAAAGGCAACAAGATGACGGCGAGAATCCGAAATACGCCCGCTCTTCTATGAAGAATCAATTCACCTTAGGCAGCGAAAAGACGCAGGAATTAATCGCAGCTGGCGCCAGTTATGTGGTAAGGTTGAACGTACCGGCCGCCGTCGATGTAAGTTTCTGCGATGTGATTCGCGGCAATATAACAGTTGGTACTAATGAAATAGACGACCAGATACTTATGAAGTCAGATGGCTTCCCGACCTACCATCTTGCAAATGTGGTTGATGACCATTTGATGAAGATCACCCATGTGATTCGCGGCGAGGAATGGCTGCCGTCCACCCCCAAGCACGTTCTGCTCTACGACGGGTTCGGATGGGAGAAGCCCGGATTTGCCCACCTGCCTTTGCTGCTGAATGAAAAGAAGGCCAAACTTAGCAAACGCCACGGCGACGTTGCCGTCGAGGATTTCATTCAAAAAGGCTATTTCAAAGAAGCGTTTGTTAATTTCATTGCTCTACTCGGATGGAACCCCACAGGCAACCGCGAGATATACTCGATTGGGGAATTGATTGAATTCTTCAACCTTGAAAAAGTGAACAAGGGCGGCGCTATATTCGACACCCGAAAATTGGATTGGACAAACAGCCAATATATGAAAACGACTCCGGTTGGTGAACTAACCGGCCTGTTGGCTCCGCTGCTCAAGGAAAAAGGTATCGATTGCAACAGCAGTTATATCGAAAGAGTTATTGAACTTTTCCGGGAAAGGGTGCGGTTTGTTCACGAAATACCCGATACGGCAAGTTATATGTTCGACCCGCCAAAGGCCTATGAGGAAAAATATTATATTAAGCATTGGAAAGAGGACACTCTTCAAATTATCAGGCCGTTGATTGAATTGCTGAGGAATGCCGATGAATTTACATATAGCCTGACTAAAGAATATGCAGAGACGCAAGGGCTTAAGCTGCGTGATGTAGTCCATCCGCTTCGGCTAATGATTACAGGGCAATCAACCGGAGCCGGAATGTTCGAAACAATGGAAGTGCTTGGCAAAGAAGAATGTTTGAGCAGAATGGATTCTTTTATCGAAAGACTGGCTAATAGCGATTTGAAATTTGAGGCGGATTGATGAATAGTTATAGACATTTTATATTTAGCACAGTATTTTTTATTGTTAAGGCCGTATTAATAATCGCATCCATACTTGTTATCACCGGATGCAAGACAGTTCAAACGCCGTCGTGTATTTCAGACAAGCAAAAAGGACTGATAATCAAATGGGGCGATTACGACAATGAAAAAAGGGAATTCGTTGGTCATATTATGAAAACCGATACCGAGATCTTTTCCGTCAAAAGTGCCGGACTATTGGGGAATTATGACAAAGAGGCCTCCGTTTCAGTAGCGGGGGATGATTATTGCAAAATATTAAACAATATTCGCAAGGAATTCCTATCGACCCAAACATTGAATTCACCGGGAGATATTTCAAGAATTATTGAATTTAATAATCCGGCTACAAATGTAGTTTTACGAGCCGTTTGGAACCCAAAGTTCGAGACCTTTGGCAGCAAGGGGTTCAGAAAAATTTACAGCCAATTGCAGGATATTCTGCAAAATAATAAATAGCCACGCTCTTCAGCCGTTGAAAAGGTTGGTTGGCAATAATTTACTTTTCGATAGGATACTGCGTAAAACAGCGAATAAATCTATTAAAGAAAGCAGGCAGTTATGAAGGTTTTTATTATTGATGATAACAAGGATTTTTGCACAACTATCGCCGACATAGTCCAGTCATTTGGATTTGACACCGATACGATGCAGAACCCGAACGAAGCCATGTCTTATCTGGATAGGTACAATCATTCGATTGGCCTGATTCTTCTGGATATAGAATTTGGCACGGGCGTCGACAAAAACGGCCTCGACGTGCTTGAATATTGCCGCAGGAATTTTCCGGCTATACCTGTGGTTATGATTTCTGGCAAAGGCTCGATAGAAACTGCGGTTCGGGCCACCAAACTCGGCGCTATTAATTTTATTGAAAAGAGCATAATCAGCATTGACAAAATCAAAGAAGTGCTCGATAGCGCCATGGCCAGGCTCGGCGCCCAGGGCGAAGCGAAGGAAATTCAGAAGTTCCTCGAATTGAACGGGATATTCGGCAGAAGTAATATGCTGCTCGACATTGGCGACAGTATCATCAGGTTCGGGCGAACGGATTTGAATGTGATGATTACCGGCGAAACCGGCACCGGCAAGAAATTAATCGCCAAAGCAATTCACTCTGTCAGCCGGAGGGCAAAATACCCTTTCGTTACCGTCGACATCCCCAACATCCCAAAGGAGCTGTTCCAGAGCGAGCTATTCGGCCACAACAAAGGTTCTTTCTCCGGGGCGCTGGACAATAAAAAAGGGCTTTTCCACCAGGCCCATAAAGGCACTTTGTTCTTAGACGAAATCGGGGATATGACGCTTGACCTCCAGGCAAACCTATTTATTCCGATTGAGGAAAAATTGGTGCGCCGAGTCGGTTCCATCCACACCGAAGATGTGGATATTCGTTTCATATCGGCCACCGACAAAGACCTATTGTTTGCAATGAAAGAGTCAAAATTTCGCGAGCAGCTCTATCACCGGCTCCGGGAATGCGAGATATACATTCCTCCGCTAAGGGAGCGAAACGAGGACATACCTGAAATAGTCGATTATTATCTGAGCGTGCACAATCGGGAATTCGACGATGCTAAATTCTTTTCGCCATCGGCAGTCGACTTCATGCAGGAGCAGCCCTGGCCGGGAAATGTTCGTGAATTGGCCAGCGCCGTCAGGGTATCGCTGCAAACATCGCACAAAGACGAAATCGAAATTGCCGACCTCCATAAAATAATATCAAATTCCGGAAAAACCGAAGCCGCCATTGTTACAACGGATAATTTAATATCAGCCGGCAGAACTTTGAAAGAAGACCTTGCCCAGCTGGACAAAAAGAAAATCGAAGCCACACTCGAAAGATGCCATGGCAATGTAAGCAAATCCGCTGCGCAATTAGGCATCAGCCGCGAAACACTGCACAATAAAATCCGCAAATATGTTATCGATGTGCAGACATACCGCGCGAAGGCCAAGGCAAGAAAATAATTCTGCCCCACCTTATGGATTGATGATTTAGCAGGCCTGATGCTGTGGCAGGTCTGCCCGAAGATAATTTTCATTCAAGCCTTATCGCATCGACAATGCCGGGTTAATATCTTTAATAGAAACTTCTGAAAAATTCGAGTTTTGCTGTCATTGCCGCGCAAGAGTTTGTGTTAAGAGTGTCATTCAGAGCGCAACGCAGTGGAGCGAAGAATCCAGAAGCCGTATGGACACTGGATTCTGAAACAAGTTCAGAATGACAATCTTCTCGCTATTTTATTTGTAAGTTTTTTGAAAATGACAATTCTCCTATTTTTCAGAAGGCTCTAATAATATAAAATAATTTCAAAATATTTTTTTATTCTTTATATTTGTAATATGAGGATAATAAATAATAATAATTGATTAGATGAACTCCCCAAAAATCTTATTCGTCCAGAAAGATTTTCTTTCAAATGGGTTAATTCCTTTCCTTGAATCCAAGGGATTTGAAATAATTGATAATGTTGATTCCAGCAATAAGGCTTTAAAGTCAATCAAGAAAAACCAGCCTGATATTATATTAATCGATATAAATATCAAGGGTGAAATCGATGGTATTGAAACTGCAGACCGCATTCGAAAGGACTGGGGCATTCCGGTTGTTTTCCTTTCAAACTCTACCGGCCAAAGTTTAATCGACAGGGCGAAACAGTCGAAGCCCTACGGATTCATAACGAAGAAATTTTCGGATGAAGAAATTGCCATTCAAATCGAATTTGCCCTGAACATACATCGTTCGGAGTTGGATAGAATTGAAAGCAACGAAGAGATTAAGTCCGGCACAGAAATGTTTCGCAGCATTGTTAATGCGTCGCGGGATGCAATATTTTTTATCGACAGGCAGGGCGTTATATCCTTTTGGAACAATGCGGCAACAAAAGTATTCGGGTATTCCGAGAATGAAGTAATTGGTAAAGTCTTTACTGATTTAGTAGTGGAGAACAGTTATAAAAATGACTTCAGCGATGGCCTAAGGACATGGAAAGAGAAAGATGATTTCAGGATGTTCGATTCGGTGCTTGAGCTTTATGCTATAAGACAAAACGGATATGTTTTCCCTATTGAACTTGTTTTATCGCCGTTAAAGATTTGTAATGTCTGGGGCGCCTGCGGATTTGCAAAAGATGTAACGCTACGGCTGGAAACCGACGAAGAGATGCATAAACTGATCGAAGAACTACAGGTAACCAAAGACTTAACCGAACAGAACGCAAGCGAAATGATTGAACTGAACTCGAAACTGTCCGAATCCGAAGAGCACCTGCGGGAGCTGAATGTAAGCAAAGACCGCTTTTTTTCGATTATTTCCCACGACCTGCGCGGCCCTTTCCAAGGCTTGCTTGCTTATTCCGAGATTCTTTCCAATGATACTGAAAATCTTAGCATCGACGAGATTAATGATTTTGCCAACGCCATTAATCAATCTGCTCATAGTGTGTTCAAACTTCTGGAGAACCTGCTTCACTGGTCGAGAATTCAAAGGGGCGTTATCGAATACTTCCCGCAGGACATACCGTTTAAATTAGTTGTGGACTCCAACATCGATTTATACACAACCAGGGTTGAGCAAAAGAAAGTAAAACTAATCTCCGATATTCCGAATGATCTTTGTGTTCTTGGTGATGTCAATATGCTTAATACCGTCATACGGAACTTGCTGTCGAATGCTGTGAAATTTACCACCGCAGGCGATGAAATAGGAATAACCGCTAACACAACTGATAATGGTGAAATCCTTATTTCAGTTTATGACACAGGCGTTGGTATGAGCCAGGATGTGATCGAAAAACTTTTTAAAATAGACCATCACCATTCAACACCCGGAACCGATGAAGAACAAGGATCCGGGCTTGGGCTGATTCTTTGCAAAGACCTTGTGGAAAAAAACAAGGGCGAAATAAGCGTCGAAAGCGAGGAAGGCAAAGGCACAACCTTCACTTTTTCTATACCCAAAGGAAATACCGATAATATTGCGCTTTGAATTATTGAAATAAACCCTGTATGATTCCCCACACCATTATAATTTCAACCATTTCTGTATCTGATTGTAACTACTTAGGTATATAGGTGTTTAGGTAGCATAGGGCTATTGAACCCATGATTCAAATTGGAGGTTTAAGGCTAAGTAGGGTTTCCTCAAAAAGTAGTCGGAGAAAAAGATTTTAGTGATTATGCTTTAAGGAGAATAATAACCCCCTAAATCCCCCTTTTTTAAGGGGGAATTTGATCAACTATTCCCCCTTAAAAAAGGGGGAAGTGAGCCAGGCGAGCAGGGGGTTGTCCTACAATCTGCAAGGTATAAGGGCATAATAAATCAATTTCCTTGCACTTTCTAATTGAATATCTTTTGTAACTACTATAATAATAAACAGTTAGTGCTTTTTGAGGGCAATCTAAGTATTCTATCACAAATTGCATCGGATTATAATTTGCGAAACGGATATTTGAAGTTATTTTGCATTCCCAAATCGGAGAGGTGGTGTGAAAACTCAATAATATGTTATCGTGCCTGTCCAGGTTTATCGAGGAAATTATTTCAGTATCCAAATTCCGCATAAATACTGGCTTATAGATTCTGAAACAAGTTCAGAATGACAGTTTTCCGTTCTGACGGTTGTTACAACCGGCAAGTAGATGAAGTCAGGGGCACGGTATGCCCGGCCCTTTCACTTTAATCCCACATTGTGGGTTTAATTCCCCGTTGCTTGCGGCGATTATTAAATTCTGTTAAACATTGATACCCCGCTGCTTGCGGCGGGGTAGTTCATTTGCAACATTCGATGACAGCCTACGGAACTTTTCACACAGTCTCGGAATTTGGGGAATGAGATGAACCGGAATTTGGGAATCAGACGACCAACCCAAACTCAGCAATCAAATATATTAGATGCTTTTCTAACTCTTGTTATTTTTATAAATTGTTAGTATCTAATATATCAAAATCAAAATAGAATAAAATTTGTTAAATAGTTATCCGGATTTTTTATGGAATTCAAACATCTGCACAGAGCTTTTGCAATCTTGGCCTTTCTGACGGCAACGGTAGTATATATGCTGACCGTTCAGCCGACTGTACCGTTTTGGGACTGCGGCGAATTTTCGGCAGCATCAATATGGCAGGAAGTGCCACACCCCCCCGGAGCCCCGTTGTTTTTAATGCTAGGGAAATTATTTCATATATTTATTCCGTTCGGCGATCCCGGATGGCGTGTGAATTTGGTTTCGGTTTTTTCCAGCGCATTCATCATCCTCTTATTGTATTTGATAAGCGTTAAAGTAATTCGGAATTTCCGGAAGGAATCGATTGAGACCACTGGCGAAGCCCTGGCCATATACGGCTCGGCTTTTGTCGGTTCGCTGGCTTTGATATTCAGCGACACCTTCTGGTTCAATGCTGTCGAATCGGAAGTCTATGCACTTTCTGCTTTGTTCGTAGCCATACTTCTATATTTAATGATGAGATGGAATGAGGTGGCCGACCAGCCCGGCAATGAAAAATATCTACTTGCTATGGCCTATCTCATCGGGCTGTCCACCGGAGTCCACCTGCTGGCTGTATTGACTGTCTTCGCAATAGTATTCCTGGTTTATTTCAGAAAGTATAAATTATCCTATATGTCATTTATCGTAACCGGTATTATTTCACTAATATTGCTATATATAATCTATCCGGGAATCGTTAAATATATTCCGGCCCTGCTGGCGGGCCATACCCCCTGGCGAAATGAAGCAAGGGAATATCTGATAGAAGACAGCCCCGTTCTTACTTTCCTGACAATCGCTGCCGTAATTGGCACTATGTACGCCCTATGGAAAGGATTAAAGAACAAGAAACATATAGTCAATCTTGCGGCAAGCGCCCTGCTGCTGATGCTCTTGGGCTATACAACATATACTCAAATACTGCTGCGGTCGAATGCCAACCCGCCAATGAACGAGAACGAGCCGAAGAACCTTACGAAACTAACCGCCTATCTTGGCCGCGAGCAATATGGCGACGACCCCGCCTGGCCCAGGCGTTTCAAGAGCGATGAGTACTACAGCCGGCACTATATTAAGAAAGATTCCAAAGGCGAATATATCTACGGGAAATGGTACCCTCCGGAACGCAAGCCGGTTTACAGAAAGGATGGCACAGGATTCACGGTCCCGACATTCAAAAAAGTTAATTTCATGGGCGAGATGATGTATATGTTGAAATATCAGATAGATCACATGTATTTCAGGTATTTCTTTTGGAATTATGTGGGAAGAATGAGCGATGTGCAGGAAGCACCGGCTGCATTTTTTAGTAAGGCAGGTGTGGATGAATTAAATTATAGATCCGGCTATAAGGACTTATTCCCAATCCGTTTCTTTATGCTGCCATTGCTGTTCGGATTAATAGGAATGATCTTCCACTTTTGGCGCGACCCCAAAATGGCTTTTCTGTTTCTGATAACATTTTTGCTGATGGGCGTACTGGCGGCGATTGCCCAGCAGCAGCAGATGCCGCAGCCCCGCGAGCGCGATTATTTCTATACCGGGTCGTTCCTGGTATGGTGTATGTGGATTGGCCTGGGCACATACGGAATAATTGAATGGCTGGCCAAGACTAAGAAGACACCTTTGATAACGGCTTCGGTCGTTGCAATTTCTATTTTGCTGGTGCCGGTCAATATGGCCGTAGGCGGATGGAAGCTCCACAGCCGGGCCGGGAACTTTATTCCGTTCGATTATTCTTATAATATTCTGCAAAGCACCGAAAAAAATGCAATCATTTTCACCAATGGCGACAACGACACATTCCCACTATGGTATCTTCAGGATGTGGCCGGTGTGCGGCGGGACGTAAGGGTGGTGAACCTTAGCCTTGGCAACACTTTGTGGTATGTGGACCAGCTTAAGAACCGCAGCCCGTGGGGTGCCGAACAAATCCCCTTGAGCTTTGCCGACGACAGTTTGCAGGTTGATGAACTCAGCGACAGAGCTTTAAATTATGATTTCAGCGAGGCGCAGAATGTATCGATTCCGGTCGACAGGAAAATTCTGGCTGAATATACTGCCGATTCGGCGATTATTGCCAATGGTGCAATGAACTTCAGGTTCATAGGTAAGCCGTATCAGGAAATGGAAGGCAAACAAATATATCTGGTTCGGATTCAGGACAAACTTGTGCTTGATATTCTGCGTCAGGTACGCTTCACCAGGCCTGTTTACTTCTCCACAACCGTCGGGCCGGATGCGTTTTGCGGATTGGAGCCATATTTCCGCTACGAAGGAATGGCCATGAGGATTTGCCCGGTTAAACAAAAAACCGGCAACTTAGAGCCATTCGAGCCGGAGATAATGTGGCAGTCATTGATGAATGTTGATAACAGTGACAATTTCCACAAAGAGCCGCATTATGGCTTTAAACTTCGAAACCTCAACAAGCCCTCGGTATATTACGATGAGGTGCACCGCAGGTTGATGATGACATACAGGCACCTCTACGCTTCGTTTGCCTCGTATATGAAGGCCGACAAGAACGATCCGGACAAGGCAATCGAAATTCTTAATCAAATGAATAATATGATTTCGCCTGTCCAGTTCCCGATGACTTTCGATATGGAATACAGGATAGCTAAGTTATATGAGGACTGCGGAGAAACGGAGCAGGCAGATAAAATGTACGATTTATGCCTGCAATCCTCCCTGGAACTTATCAATAATAATGATTTGCAGCCTGATATTATGCTGTATGAAGCCGCAGGAAGGTATGTTGGGCCTCACCGCTATGCTTCAAGAATTTACGAAAGAAACGAAAATTATGTTGACGCAAGGGATGTGCTCGAGAAATTATTAGCGCAGGCCGAGGATTTGAAGAGAAGGTACCAGAATGCCCCAGGCTATGAGCAGGAGGCAGCGAAAATGGAATACAATATATTCGATATTAAGATGAATATCGATGAATACTATATTGCTGATTTCGAAAAGAACGACGACCTGCAGGGGGCGCTCGACAAGGCTAAAAGTATTTATCAACGCTATGCAAAATCGAATGACGCCGCTCAAATGACACTGGGGAGATATGTGGCCGAAAAGATTAAAGACCTCGAGTCTAAACTCGGAGTTATTGATACATCTGCCGGTTTGCAATAGGAATGTTAGGAGTTTAGTTTAGGCTGTCATTCCCGCCCTTCGACTCCGCTCAGGGTGACTATTTTAGTGTCATAGTGAGCGGAGTCGAACTATAGACACGATCGGCCCGGCTCAGGATAAACTCCAGCAGGAATGACAGCCTAAATAATCCGTCAAAGTATGCTTGACACGACACTAGTGCATCATCTCAGAATAAATTAATATCTTACGTTCCGTCAGTTGTAACAACTGGCGAATGACGACAGTTTCTATATTGCCAGTTGTAACAACTGGCGAAAGCAAAAGTGTAACAAAGCCGGGGGCTTAGATACAAGGGTTAACATTGCAATTATTTATGAGATGATGCAATAGCTACCTTAAACAACCTATCTACCTACGCTACCTGCTTTTTGCGAAGCAGCCTTGCATAATTCAGGGTTACTTCATACTTGCTTTTGCAAAGAGTAAAGCAAATAAATAACTTTTTTTTATGAATACATCTATTTCATTAATCATACCGGCGTACAACGAAGAGGAAAGGCTTGAAAGCTCGATTTCCACTGCAATTGACTATCTTAGTAAATTGTAATATGATTTTGAAATTATCATAGTCGATGACGGCTCGACCGACGGCACGGCAGACAAGGCAGAATCGCTTGGCGGCAACGTAAGAGTTCTGCGCCAGCCATCGAACAAGGGCAAGGGTGCGGCCGTCCGCAGGGGCATGATAGAATCCACCGGCTCAATCAAAATATTCTCAGACGCTGATTTTTCAACCCCAATCTATGAAACTAAAAAAATCCTCGCCAGCCTTAGTAACGGTTACGATATTTGCATTGGCAGCCGGGCGGTGGACGAATCAATGATTATGGAGCATCAGCCCTGGTATCGCGAGTTCATGGGCAAAACATTCAATAAGATTGTTCAATTGCTTGTTCTGAGCGGGATCCAGGATACCCAGTGCGGATTTAAGGGTTTTACTGACCGTGCTGCATCGATTATTTTCCCAAAGACACAGATAGACGGCTTCGGATTTGATGTTGAGGTTTTGTACCTGGCCAGACTGAACGGTATGAGGATACAGGAAATACCGGTAGAGTGGTATAACGACGAGCGTAGTAAAGTTGACCCATTCAAGGATTCATACCGTATGCTTCGCGATATTTTCAGGGTAAGGCAGCTGCACAGAGACAGATGAGTATCCAAATCCGCATCCATTAGCTCATATCATTCCATTTCCACCCAAAGCATTATATTCATAGTCACAAACTTACTTCCAGCCAAAATATAAGTATAGCATTGATTCCCGCTGTTATTATCAGGTATTCGAGGGATTTGGCTTATTCTTCATAGAGATTACTTTTCCACAAAACCAATTAATACCATTAAATATTTTTTATTATTAATAATATTTACTAATTTGGTGTGGAGAAGTGGGTCAAAGTGGGACGCTTTTCAACCGATCTTCCATATAAGTATTTTACATTCACTACAAATATAGCCAAATAATGGGATTTTTCAAGGGGCAGGAGGTATTTTCAATCGACGCAAAGGGGCGTGTGAACATACCGGCAAAGATGCGCAAGTGTATATCGCCGGACGCCGGAGATGCTTTTACCCTGATCCGCGGCAAGGACGATTGCATTGAGGCCTACCCGATGGATGAATGGCAAAAGATGGAAGAGAAGCTGATGAAGCTAAACCAATACGATAAAAAAAGCAGGTATTTTCTGCACAAGGTTTTGCAATGGGCAGAGGAAGTTACGATTGATTCGCAGCAAAGAATAATGCTGTCGAAGAAGCTGATTGAATTTGCCGGAATAGAGAAGAAAGTCCTTATCTCGGGCATGATTGACCATATCGAACTGTGGAATCCCGAAAGTTACGAAGAGTATATGAACAGCCGCGATGTTTCTTTCGAAGCTGCTGCCGAGGAAGTAATGAGTCTGGAATAGTGAGCCGGGAGTTATGGGTTGCGAGCAAAGGGTGATATAATAAATTGCTCAATAATCAACTGAAAAAAAGCTGCAAGCATCAAGTAGCAGAATTATTGGAAAACTACTTGCAAATAAAACTGTAACCTATAACTCGCAGCTTTAAAGATAAAGAACTTAAGCGTGATTATTTCATCAAACAAATATCGGGAAAACAAAACTAATTTCCCGATAGGGTGTTTGGGATTATAAACAATTGAAAAAGAACAAAAAGCGTAAACCGGGCAAACCCCGGAGCAAAAGGCCGGACAAATCACTTCAAATCAGGTACGACTACCACCTGCCGGTTTTTTTGCAAAAAGTTTGTGACTGCCTGGTCACAAAGAACGACGGCATATACGTTGACGGCACACTCGGCGGAGGCGGACATGCTTTCGAGATCCTCAAAAGGCTCGATTCGGGGGGATTGATTTTTGCCTTTGATAAGGATCCCGAAGCAATAAACCATTGCAAGCTGAAATTCTGCAGCGAACTTTCAGCTTCGCCGCCAAGGATAAAACTGGTCAACGAGTGCTATAGTAAGGCATTCGGCATAGAGGAGATCAAGGGAAAGGTTGACGGCTTTCTTCTCGACCTCGGGGTATCATCGCGCCAGCTCGACAGCGATTCGATTGGCCTGAGCTATCGCATAGATTCTAATCTCGACATGAGATTTACGCCCGAAGGAAGAACTGCCGAAGAGTTTCTGCATGCAGCAAAAGAGGAGGAACTTGAACAAGTTCTTCGCAAATATGGGGAAGAGCCTTTCTCGGGGAAGATAGCGCGGCGGATTGTTGAAAGGCGCCGCGCTGCTCCCGTTAAAACCACTTTCCAATTGCGAATGATTGTCGAAGAAACCGTTCCTCCCCATTTGGCATTTAAATCTCTTTCCCGCGTGTTCCAGGCCCTGCGTATTGCAGTAAACGCCGAACTCGAAGTCCTTGAGAATACTTTAACAAATATCATACCAGTTATGGCGCCCGGGGGCAGAATAGTCGTTTTGTCCTACCATTCGCTTGAGGACAGGATAGTTAAGAATGTGTTCAGAGAAAATAGGCTGAAGAAAAGCGGAGATAATGCCGGCCGGCCGGGCCTTAAGATTATCACTCCTAAACCTCTGACTCCAAGCCTCGAGGAAATCAGCCAAAATCCGCGGGCACGCAGCGCCAAGCTCCGGGTGGCCGAAAGGGTTTCCCCCACGAGTTAATACTCGGGGCTATTTATTCTCCCAGCGGCCAGCGATTAACTCTAAGAGTCATCCCCCTTAATCCCCCTTCAAAGGGGGAATTCATCGGATAACAGCTCAAGTCCCAACCGCCTCTATTTCATCCTCTTTGAAACCGTAGTTGTCCATCCAGTATTTCTTAGTGAATCTAATGCTGCCGCTGCGCGATATTTTGATGTCACGGTCAACTGCCTGCATATTCTCCGAATCGCTTAGGATTACCTTGAATAGCGGGTATTCGCTGCCGCCGAAGTTCAGGTCGACGATATAGCGGATCAGTGTGTTGATGGCCGATTCCACCAGTTTAATATCGGATTGTATTACTTCCTGGCGGATACGGAAATGCGTTTTCGATGCGGCATACGACCCCATCTCCAGTTCGGTGGTCAGCGTCTGGGATAATATGGCCTTCGATACTTCGGCATTGCAATGCTTAATCAGATCTTTGTAGAGGTCCACCGAACTCGAGCGGTTGGCCTCATGCAGTTTAATGTCAATATCCGACGGCGTTACGATGACGGCATCTTCGGTCATATTGGCCAGCTCTTCGGCCAGCTTCCGGGATTCATCGAAGCTGGCGCCGCGCGTATATTGCCCCGTCAGGATCGGCATTCCGAACTTCTCCATAAAATTCACCCAGAACCGCATTCCGCCGTTCTTGAATGTAACCGGCCAGTAGCATTTGGAAAGCAGGGCGTTGCCATAAGGATTCAAATAGCCCGGCTCGTACCGCACACAGATGAACTTGCGTTCGGGAAGTTCCACTCCCTTGGGTTCGCCCTTTTTCCTGAACCGCAGATTTCCTTCGCCATCGAAGAAGAACCATTCCTGAGGTTTGGCCTGTATCTTCTTCGGCAGGAAATATTTCCTGCCGCCGGCAGTTGTTTCCCAGGTTATTTCGATTGGCTGGAACCCGAAAAGAGGAGCCTCGAGGATGTCGCGAATCACCTGATAGATGTCAAGCCCATTGATTATCTTACTGATTTCCCTGACCTTTGCGTCGGACATTCCGTTTGGGATCAGAATATGTTCGAGCGACAGCACACCGCTTTTTCGCGACTGGATGCAGCTCCACACGTGCGGGTCATTCTTCAGGTCCCTGTATACATCTATGGATTTGCCCGTTCTCGATAGGATTTTATCCGGATTCGGGAGCATTCCGATATAGCTCATAAAGGAATAGCGGGAATTCCTGGTGACCAGTTCGCGGGTTAGATTTCTTTTTTCAGGCATAGTATTATTTCTTCGTATAATTAATAATTAGTTATTAGTCGTTGGTTTAGTATTGCATTGAAAGGTAAATATGACTATACATCCTTTTTCCACGAGTTAAAACTCATGGCTATTTATTCTTGTGCCACCATCGTTTATAGCATGGGATAGACTGGCAGGCACTACTCATTTCGCCGCCCCGAGCAGATAGCCCGTAGCCACCCCGCCAAGAATATACGCCGGCACTTCCCACCAGGGCCGCTCCTTTTCTATTGTTTTGTATATGCTCACCTGCTCGATTGCAATCGAGTCCGGGCTATTTCTAATGGCCACGGAAAACAAATTCTCGGGGTATTGAAATTTTGCCGAAACCGTATCCCGCCGCAGTATCGTATCAAGCAATGCAACAAACGGCCTGGTTATAATCACCGTGTCGCGCGTATGAATGATCTTAGTCTTAACTTTATTGATAATAATTGGCTTTCGGTTAATCGTTCTGATTACGGTGTCGGTAACAATCCTTTCGATTGCATAAGGCTGCTTTACTATAATCTCCTTCTCCGGCAGGACGTAAATCGCTACTATGAATCCGATTATGATGCAGGATATATATTTCCATATTGAATTCTTCTGTGTCATTTATGCTTTCCCCCAATATGGTTAATGAGCATACGCGAAAACCCGGCAATGCGGGTGCTAATCTCATCCAATCGAAATTGAATGTTAGTGTCCGACAGGTTCATCCGCTCTTCCAGTATCGCAATTCTTCTTTCATTGGCCGAATGCCTTTTCTCGTCGGCAATCTTTGCATTGAACATCTTCTCCGAGCTTTTTCTGAATTCGGATTTAATCGCCAGGTATATTCCGGCAAGAGCCAGCACCAAAGTCAGTATCACAGCAAGCAGTCCTATTAATTCTATATTCATATTACCTTTTATATTAATCTTAAAATGTTCATCAGGCAAATCCCCTTATCCCCAGCCCTTCTCCCTCATGGAGAAAGGAGCTTCGATAGTCAAAATGTTTTCTTTCACCGCTCCAGTCTTGGGAGAGGTGCCCGGGATGATGGACAGTCCAACTCTTATTGCAAAATCCGGGTTGATTAATGAACTACCCCGCCGCATAGCAGCGGGGATCAATGTTTAACAGAATTTAATAATCGCCGCAAGCAGCGGGGAATTAAACCCACAATGTGGGATTAAACGCCAAGAATTGAATTAATTTCTGTAAGTGTCAGGTCAACTCCAGGGAAATTCTTTTGCTTTATTCCATTGTTGTCATAGAAGAAATACCTGTCCCTGGCCAGATATTCCGTTTCTTCCTCTATGCCATTGGTTAAATCACAAATAACTATATGGTGATCAAGGTCAATATCCTTGACAATGATATCATCTGCTTTTTTGGACAGTACCATGTACCCGCCGGTTTTAGTTTTTTTGCTTAGTTTCATTGTTAATTCCTAATTACTTAAGGTTTCCTCAAAAGGTAGTTGGTGAAAAAGATTCTAATGCTTATGCTTTAAGGAGAATAACAACCCCCTGAATCCCCCTTTTTTAAGGGGGAATTTGATCAACTGTTCCCCCTTAAAAAAGGGGGAAGTGAGCCAGGCGAGCAGGGGGTTGTCCTACAATCTGCAAGGCATAAGAGCATAATAAATCCATTTCCCTGCACTTTTAAGTTGAATATCTTTTGTAACTACTATACCAATAAACAGTTAGTGCTTTTTGAGGGCAATCTACTAAGCCAATTAATTAATAATCACACGAAGTTGGTTGACCATGATCTGAAGCTACTGTTCTATTCGAAACTATCTTGTCATCCCCCTGAATCCCCCTTCTAAGGGGGAATTTGATATATTATGCAGTGTGTTATATCGCCTTCTCCATCACAACTGTCACGTTAACACTTGCACTGTTCCAAGCCGTTGCGGCGGAAATATATAGCGTTTGTGCCGAAGAAGTGCCGAAGAAAGTGCCGGATAATGCGGCCATCACAACTGAATTCGCTCCAACTACTTCGGCATTTACAACTTCGCTTCCGCTGGCGGTAGTCCCAATATCGACTCCACCGGTAACGGTTTTTCCTGCCGTTTCTTCAATCAGAATACTTGCTATCCGGTAGCCCGGCGGAACAATATCGATTAAAGCCGTATCGCCTGTAATATCATTTTTAGCAGCTTTAATACATTGGAATTTTTCATTCATAAAAGCACCGTTAACCTCCCCATGCAACTGCTTGTCCGAGGCATCCCACCATGAATAGGGGAAAGCGTTTTCAGGCCTGTAATCAACCATGCAGCCAATTTGCTTCAATACGGAGGCATTGCTCCAGGCCGCCGGAACAGCACCGGTCGCTATAAACTCAACGCCGGATGAATTGCCGGAAGCCCCCACATTGGTAAAATCATCTCCGGCTACGAAATTCTCTATCACATAACGTTTGCCAATTGTCAATGTGCCGGAGGTTTGGGTTGTTTGGCTGCCCCACTGGTCGGCGAATTCGATGCCTGATTGCATTGGCAGCCCGTTATTATAACAGGCCAGCACCTCTTCTTGCAATAAAGCCCTATTCCACATTCGAATAAAGTATATTTCACCGCTAAAATAATATGCAGAGAGTTGCGATCCAAATATCAGAGTGCCTGTATTATCAATATCATTTGCTGTATTCGTTGGGGTTCCGGCAGTGTCATCAATCCCATCTACATAGACCTTCGCCGAATTTGCCCTGTCGACACAAAACATAATATGCCTGCGGCTCCCCGTTATATCAGATTGTGACTTTACTAATATTTGTGTGCCGGATTTTGGGGATCTTAATTCAATAGTGCCATCTGTATTAATCATTATCCTATAATATACAGTCGATGCCTGCCGTTTGGACACTACGAATTGCAACCCGCCTGTTGTATCTGCTTCTATATACAATCCGAAACTGAAATCCCCGGTTCCTAAATTCAAATTATTATCATTCGTAACTACTATGTCATCATCAACGCCGTCAAATATATAACCGCCATTGGGCAAGCCCCAACCGGGCTTCCCGGCTTTATCATCTAACGCCGCCTGCAAATCCGTTTGGTCCGATAGCGTGCCTGCGATATTGCCCCAGCTCGGGCTGCCGGCCGCCGCATCCTGCGAATATATCTTCCCGGTTGCCGTGTCAACATAGAGGGCTTTATATGCCCCCGGGTGTGTCTGAGTGGTTTTCAGGAATTCGGAAAACATCTTGCCTTCGAAATCAATCTTGAATACTTCTACTAAATTCGATGCCCTGATGCACTTAATAAACCATACGTCAGTTTCGGCAGATAATGCATTTCCGACAAGGATTTTCAGGGCAATTTCGCCACCGTTGTAATCATAAGTTTGCAGATAAGCAGCGATCTTATTGCCGCGGGAAGCAAAACCAATAAAGTTATTCTCGCCCATAACTTCAAGGCAGTAACTATTATCGTCGATATAGTCGCCATTGAATATACCCATTATCCGGCTTTCCAGATAGGTAGTAAAATACTTTAGCTTGTCTGCCGCGGCCCAGTCGGTGCCGTCAAAATAGAGCATGTCATTGGCCGCCGCAGCCGGCAGTCCCGCCTGGATATTGCCGACCAGTACCTTCTTCTTATTGCCCGCATCGGCGGAATCCTCTATCAGGATAATATCGGCATTAACAGGAGCGGCCTTCTCGGTGAAAGACGAGAAGTCACTCGGCGACCGCTTTAGCTGGGCGTCGTCGGTAACATTGGCAAGAGCGATTTGCGATTTGGTTACGGCGTGGGGGTTGGAGGATGAAGCCAAATGCGATTGGATATTAGAATCGGCCGGCTCATAAGCTGCATCATGATTATGAGTGGCGTCTGATTTGCTGTCCAAATCACTCTTCAGGTCGGTTTGGTCGACAATATTTCCGTTTATTTCGCCCCAGTTTATATTGCCGCTCAAAGGTGGAAAAAATTTAATAGGCATATTAATCAATTGGTATATTAATAAAACATTTTCTCAAAAGTTTAGTTAAGCTGTTTGGTTGCTATTCCGACAGGAATTCAGCAGTTATAAAAAATCGAATCGCGATTATTCGTACCATAGAACTGCATCGAGTTTCCCACCGGTAATGCCGTTTGCAGTATACTTTATTTTGATGAACTTAAATGCGGGGTTTAGCAATATAAGCTCGGTATCGGTTGAATTCGAATTCGTTGCTATTCCTATAGTCATCCCAATTGTGGTATTATCTAAATCATCTGTGGCCTGAAGTTCAATAGCTCCATTCAAGGTGCCAGTTACCGAATCCCATATAATTTGCAATGATGATGCAATAGCCTTGCTACCGAAATTGTTAATAGGATCAAGAATTATCGGAATCCATTCGGTTACAAAATCGGAATCCATCGATTGTTGTCTAATTATTTCAGATGTCATTATTTGTCTCCGTTTTTATTTCGAATCCGATAAGCCCTCTAATAACCATTCTTGCCAGCGGATGATAAATATTACGTTTTCTGATAAACACACCCTGGCCGTCCCTTTGGGATGAATTTCTGCCGGGGCTGGTATTAAACCCAATAGTTCTTACCCAGCCGGCCTTCATTATACCGATGACTCTTTCTATATGCCCCGCAAAAGAATTCTTCTTTTTCCAAAATATCATGTCATGAATATTCGGTGTATATTTAACTTTGCGGCCCTTTGCCCGGGCATCATTGAATATTTTGTTTGCGACTCCCGTGCGGGAAATCGGGATAGATTGATTCATCATTTCCAGTGCCTTCACCGCCTGCGAAAAGCAATAGTA
The DNA here is from genome assembly GCA_024278075.1 of Bacteroidota bacterium. GTDB lineage: Bacteria > Bacteroidota > Ignavibacteria > Kapaibacteriales > UBA2268 > JAJRTW01. The sequence continues at coordinate 30,233 of JAJRTW010000085.1, forward strand.
TTGCCCTGCGGCACAATATGGAAGCCCCGCTTTCAGCCCGACCGAGGTTAAATATTTCTCTACTTCACCGTCATTTCTTCTCGTCTTTTCATAAGTCCCGACCTGAGCCATTGCCGTATCGCGGGATGCCTCCAATAGGGTTGAATCACAATAAACAACATACTTCTGCTGAGATTTAGCACTGAAGGTTGGTAGAATCAGTAACACTATTATTAATATGGCCTTCATTTATATCCTTGTGAATTTAATACTTTTTTGTTACTTCAATTTTGTTCTGCCGGTTGTTAGTGTCAGCAATTTAGAAGCTGCAGTCTCAAGTCCGTTGGAAGAACAATAGGATCATTAAATACGATTTGCATTGCATAAAACGGTCAGCCTGAAAATTGAGCTATATATACTCCCAGCACGGTCAGCCCAACGCAAATATGAACACCGAGGAAAATGAAGCCCAAAGTATGGGACAAACCATTGTTGGGAAAGTCCATACGGGAATAGTCCGAATTGGTAAAATTTAATTTTGTAAAAGAATACACCGAAATGCCGGACAGGGCCAGAGCGAGAGCTTCAATTATTATAATTAAAATCAGCGTGTTCATCTCGGCAATGGCAGGATTTAACAATAAATATCCACAACCGCCAAGGGCAAGCCATATAGCATTTCGCAATATGAAATCATTAATCTTCTTCATCATGTCACCTAAGGTTTATCGCTAAATCGGTTCATAAGATCGTCCGAAAAATATTTGTCCGAGGATGTTTTATTGGATATTATCGGCGGAGGAGAGTTCGTTCCGGGGGAATGCCCCTTTAGTACAACCTTGCCTTCCTGAATATCCTTTAATAATCTTAAAGCATTTATTCTCCGCCAGACAACCGTATTCGGCATCCCGGTTTTCGAGTATTGATATTCGAACAGGTTCGCCGCTGCAAGGTCTATTGATAACTTTTTGATTAAAGGTTCGATAGTCCCGGTGAACGGCACATCGTATCTTCCGAATAAGAATCCGTCAATAACAGCATCGGCCATTGCAACTGCATGGTCCACTCTTGCAATATCCAGAACCTGGTCATCGGGGGAGCCGCTAAGCCTGTTAAGCTCGATAAAACCAACCTCCAGATAAAGGTCATTCTCGTTTGAATAAGGCATAATAATCTTTAGTATATTTCCAAAACATTTAATTTATATTCCGGACAGGCTTGATTAAAGAAAAGGTAGTTATTTGCGACAGCCTGCCCGGAGATTATAGTTGTTGTGGCGCCCGGGACTTCCCGCCCTGATGCCAATACTGGTTTGCGAAAAATTTACATTCCCAAATCGAAATTTGGCAATGAGCTAAGCTTTTCCAATGAATAGCTGCTTTAATTCTGAAGCAGCTAAGGCTAAGGTACCAGGTTGATTGTAACGAACCCGGCACCTGTGCAGTTATTTATAGCCCTGCCGTTCACCTCTTCGCTCGCTATGGCCGGTTTTCCTTTTCCGGTTGCATCGGATGTGATATTATCTCCGATATTCACCGTAGTAGAAGTCTCTATTGCTATAGTGCCAAGCGAGACGACCGATGCCATCTCGCCATTCACCCAGTCAACTTCGCTAACGCCAAGTGCCTTAGAGTCCAATGCGCAAACCGAACCGAGATGAGATACAAACCGGAATGCGTTAAGGTCTTCAAGTGCCTTGACCGATATCGCCTGCACCGGGTTATATGTTTTGTCATTTACTGCCATTTTCTTTCCTCATTTAATTTGTTAATTAATCTTCAATTATTATAGATTCTGAAATAAATTCAGAATGAACTGTGTCTTTGCCAAAATACAAATAAGTGTATTTGTAGGGGACGGTTCCAAACCGTCCCGGAAATTAATATTGATCTGTGAGGGCAGGTTTAGAACCTGCCCCTACGATCAGTATTTATCATTGCAAACATACGATGTCACGAATGCTAATTATGATTCGTATCCGAGATCAGGTATGCGGCATCGGAGGCAACAGATTTGATCGTGTAGTTGTCCGTATTCCTCACAACCTTAATTTTGCCGCCATTCTCATAGTAAGTGTCGATTTCCGGCATATCTTCGCGCTGGAAAGTGTAGCCATAACTCGGGTTGAATTCCGTCCGGCTGCCTTTGTCGCTCTGGTCAACATAAGCCAGGACAATATTATCACCCCAAACGTCGGTGAAAGTCGTGCCGTCGGTCGTATAAACCGACATGCCAACATGAATATTCGGAATGTCCGTTAGTTCTGAGAGTACCTTGCCGGTCACACTTGATATTACGGCATATTTGATTCTCTCCTGTATTTTGGAGTGCTTCATCAGAGCCTGGTAGGTTGCGTCGCCGATTATCATCGTATTCGGATAGCGGGCAATCTTGTTGCGCACGGCCATGGCACCATCGCGGATCACATCGATCGGATCAGTGGCATTCGTATCATCATCAAACGCAGTCCCGGCATCGATCACGATTTTCAGGTCAGCCGCGAAATTGTTCGGATCGAGGGCCAAATCAGCAGCTTCCTTCTCTTTGCCAAGCTGAAGAATGTCCATCAATTCCTTCGTTATACGTTCCTCATATTTCAGGTAATTCGGTGATTCCTCTTCCTCGAGGTAATCGATAGCGATTTCCACATCACGTTCCTTAGTTTCGAACTCGACGAGTTGAAGGTCCGAAGGTGGTATCCTGTTTGAGTTCGCCCTAATGGCGCGTTCGGTCTCACGAATGATAAAAGCTTCCTTACCGAAAACCGGGATTTTTCCTTTAAGTTTCGATACTTTCACATGCGGAAAAAGAAAGCGTGCTACCATCGAAGCGTTATTATACCCTTGTGCAATCGTTGTCAACACGGGGTCGACCATACGCAGTTCATCAAGCCTTGCTGTTGGCATATTATCTCCTGTTAATTATTATAAATCCGTTGATTAATATTTCAATCTTCATTTCATCTCATAATCTCCCCTCTTGAGAGTCCAATCACTTGTTTCCCCTCTTGAGAGGGGATTAAGGGGTGTGTAATTCCCCATAAATTCTAATTTCGTCTCCACCTCATAATCTCCCCTCTTGAGAGGGGATTAATGGGTATGTTCTTCTCCCATTCCCAAATTCTTCTTCTTTCCTCATACCCAAATTCTTCTTCTTTCCTCATACCCAAATTCAGATTTGGAAATGCTATTTTCAACCAAAGCTGTGCTTTGAATAACAAACAATTTCAATCCATATTCCCCACCATTCGACTGAGTTTATCCTAAGCGAAACCGAGGGATTCGGGAAGACAATTTCTCCTCATCACAAGGATGGGCGCAGGGGTGGTCCCCTACCGCCCAACAATCCCCTGCACCAAACACACAGCCTCCTCATAAGATAATCCCGGAGTCAGGCTCTGCATATCGAGGGCCTTCTCATGCAGTTTCAGCCTGTCCTCAGACACATTCCGGTTTGCGAATTCATGCGATTGGCCTATCTCACCGGCAGTTTCCCTGCTAGTGTATCATCCCTTAGAAAGAGTAATTAATTATATGGTTAATGGTTTTCCAGTATAAGTCCACTGAAATGGCTTTGCCCTCGTCTTATTATATGTTTTTATATATTCCATTAATTGATCAGATAACTGCT
>JAJRTW010000086.1 GCA_024278075.1 Bacteroidota bacterium
ATAGCAATTATAATAATATTACTTGTCATTCCGGACCCCGTCCGGAATCCATCTTAATATAGCCACATAGCACGTAAATACTGGATTCTGAAACGAGTTCCGCAATGACAAATCATAATTATTAGGTATAAATTAGGAACGCCTCTCATTTTTAACCGGACACTACTGGTTGGAAATATAAAAAAGCCGGGGGGTAATCCCGGCTCTATTGGCTGCATAGTTCAATTTTATCTAATAATCAACTGATTGGTTATAGTGCCTTCCGGCGATGAGAGCTTATAGAAATACATTCCGGAAGCAGTAATATTCCCTTGACTATCCAATAGCGGCCATTCTATGTCCTGCTGCCCGGGTTGAACATACCCTTCGAAAACCGTTGCTATTTCGATGCCCATCAAATTATATATCTTTAATTCAACTAATCCGGGTTGCTCCACCGACAGGCGAAATGTTGTTTTCCCGGAAGCCGGATTAGGGTAGCTTGTTAAGTCAATTCCCGGAAGGCTATTTAACTCAACACTGTTTACTTCTTTGCCGCCGAGTATTTCAAAATCATCAACTAAAACATCAAAATATGTTAGCTGCCTGGTATCTTTTGCAGTCAGCTTTATACGAAATTGTGTTGATAAGTCCACATAATCCAATATTGGGAATTGAATTAATTTCCATTCCTGGGAATCATCTTCAATCGAGGTAACAAGATTCCACGAATTGCCACCATCGCTCGATAGATCAATCCTAAAATAAGTCTCGCCGGGCAGTAGGAAAAAACTAAATCTTGTCATCCATAAATAGAACCGAACGAAGGGATTATTAAGTTCGAATACATCATATACCGGAGAAGTTAATACTGTCCCGCCCTTTACCGTACCTTGTTGAAAGTTGGGTGAATTGTCGGTTATAAAACAGGTTGAGTTGTTTTCGGAATGGTCGTCCCCTGGCTGAAATGCAAATATACTCCCTTGTATATTAGCAGTAACTTCAATAGGGTCACCCATTTCCCAGGCTCCGGACTGGCCCGGGTTGCTAATCTGCCAATCACCGATAGTCTCGAAATTATCAATGCGATAAGTTGTATAACCAACGAGGAATGCAAACATCTCGTGCGATACTATACTTCTGTCAAATATAATCTCTTCGCCGGAAAATGCGTCGTTAGCCTTGAAATAATACTCAATAAAAGTACCATTCGGCTGTGCCGGAATTGCAGCGCTATAGTTGTCAACAGAAGTTTCCGTAACAGGCATTTCGATTGCAGAGCCGGAATTATTAATAATATATACGAGGGTGACATTCTCGGGTTTGCTGTCGGGCAGAGTCGATGCCGACAATGTAAAATCAGCCTGATACGGATTCTGCGTATTGTCGGTGTCCTCAATTGCGGTATGTGTAAATGACAGTATCATGAACAAATCCGTGCCGATATTATGCTTGTTGAACGATTCGACGATAGCATAAAAATTTGGTGTGCCATTGCTCAGGTCGCCGTCATCGTCATCGGCTATCAGTAATTCAATAAACCATTCGGAAAAAGCAATACCGTCGTTAATGTCGTCCGGCGTGCCATATCTGGTAAAGTGGAACAACTCCGCTGCCAATTGATTAGAGGTGGCTTCGCGTAAATCCCAGAAGGCACCGGAAAGAATACGTCCGTTTTCATGAGCAGTCGGCTGCAGGTCTTCGGGGTATTTTAGAGTATTATCAGTGTTGCGAATCACTCTGCTTGGCTCATCCCGAAACACACCTTCGCCAACTTTAGGATTATCAAGTATTAAGCATGACTGCACATCGGCAGTTCCTTCGTTGCAAGCTCTGTTAATCATGCCATTCAGCCGGCCAAGTTCGATATACAGAAAATGGTTGACCAAGTGCCCGTATTCATGAAAGAGCACCGATGGGCCTTCTGCCATTTTGACAGAATCAACTGCCACTCCTACGAAAAAAATCTTCTCACCGTTGAACAATGCGTTGGGGCCGCCAAATTGTGATTCATTGTAAATCTCAAATTCGATTTGTTTGTCGAGAATGGTAATATCAGGGTCGATGGCTTTAATATAGTCACGTATAAAATTGGCATGAACAAAGACATTTCTTTCGAAAGTGGAAGAATTGCTGTTGTCCCACACCAATTCAAAATCTTCGCTGGGCATAATTGCTCCGCTAAAAGAGGCATTTGTCCCGTCCGGAGAAGTAACCGCAACCCACGGCCCGGTTAAATTCGCCGATATCTGGCTTGAACTGAATATATCAACATTAACAACCCCCTCATCGTTGGTGGTGTGTCTCTGGCCGTCAATATTGACATACATATCGGGGAACACTACCGATACCGGCTGGTCGATAGGTGAGTTTGGTTTTACATCGCCCTTTGCAGATACTTCAGTGGATGCGTTGTTTACCTGGTTGTACCTCCATACTACATCTCCGGTTGCGGCATCGACATAGGTTTTATATTTCTGGTCCGGCCTGTTGGTTGCAACTGTTGTTTCATACACAAGTTTGTAGGTAACTTTCGAATGGTTTCTGATTGGAAGAATATAGATTTTGGCGGCAGACTGAATTTTAATCCCTTTTTTGCTAACATCGGCTATTCCTTTCGCCGCTGATTGGATTGCATCGTCAAGAGAAATAATGGGTATGGTTGAAATCGCAATATCACTATAATAATCGGCCCCGAAGGCCATTACATTGCCATTGCCAAAAATTCTTAACTCCACTTCGGAAAACATTACTTCCAAACCATTATGAACTTGCCCATAAGAGACATACCAGCGGTTTCTTACAAACGAGATTCTCCTTAATTTCAGATTGTCAGGATTTACTCCCAATATATTCGTATTCTGCTTGATAAAAGCCATCGAAGCTTCTTCAATATTATCAGATGAAATATTTTCGTATCCTTTAATCTTAATAGGTTTGCCGAAAGCATAGTGCGGCGTGCCGGTAGCTTCATTGAAAAGAACGGTCCACTTTCCGTTCTTAGCCTGGAATCTCTCCCACAAATCCTGCATTTCAGGAGCGGATTGCTCTATCGACATATTGGAATATACCTGGCTCTCAGCCGGCAGCAAGACTTCCGAATCATCATAAGCATAAGCGGCATTGGACATGACAAACAACAATGTAATAATCATAAAGAACTTCATTCGGCCTCCAAAATTAAAGCTTGGTATATATTGAAACACGATAATACCATCATAAGTTACATTTATTCCGTGATTCTACCAATTAATATTCATTATTAGGCCACTGCCAACAACAATCCTCAATACACAAACGGTATAATCTTTTTGCCGGAATTCTTATTATTGCTAATTTTGCATTCTTTTGATTGTGGGGCTTCCGAACAGTCCGGGAATTTAGAAAAATAATTTATAAATTTTATGAAAGGATAGTGAAATGGCGAACAGCAAAGCACCCTGGGCCGAGCCATATAAGATTAAAGTTGTTGAACCGCTTAAGGTTACAGACAGAGAATATCGGCTGAATGCAATAAAAGAGGCAGGCTATAATACGTTTTTATTAAAATCCGAAGATGTTTATATTGATTTGCTCACCGACTCCGGCACCAACGCAATGAGTGATTACCAATGGGCCGGGATGATGCTTGGCGATGAGTCGTATGCGGGCAGCCGGAATTTCTACTACTTAGAATCTAATGTCAGAAAGTATTACGGATATAAGCACCTTGTCCCAACCCACCAGGGCCGCGGTGCAGAGCATCTGCTGTCAAGGGCTTTGATCAAAGACGGCGACTATGTGCCGGGCAATATGTATTTTACTACCACACGCCTCCATCAGGAACTTGCCGGTGGGACTTTTGTTGATGTTATCATCGATGAAGCACATGACCCGCAAAACCTTCACCCGTTCAAAGGGAATGTGGACTTAGCAAAATTCGAAGGCCTGATAAATAGGGTAGGGGGGGGCAAGATACCTTATATTACTATTGGCGCTCCGGTGAATATGGCGGGCGGCCAGCCGGTATCGATGGATAATATCCGGCGCGTGAAGGAATTGGCCAACAAGCATGATATAATGATTGTTTTTGATGCCACCAGGGGGATGGAGAATGCATATTTCATCCAGCAGCGCGAGGAGGGCTATGCCAATAAATCGGTTGCTGAGATTCTGCTTGAATTCGCAAGCCATACCGATGCTGCCACAATGAGCGGCAAGAAAGACCTGCTTGTTAACATCGGCGGTTTTGTTGCTGTGAATGACTGGGACACATTCGAAGAATTGCGCAATATGGTTGTGATATACGAAGGTTTGCACACCTACGGCGGGCTGGCCGGACGCGATATGGAGGCAATGGCGCGCGGAATGGAGGAAGCGGTTCAGGATGCTCATATCAGCACGCGAGTTAAGCAGGTGGAATATTTCGGCCAATTACTTTTGGATGCGGGAGTGCCGATAGTGGAGCCGATTGGCGGCCATGCGGTGTTCGTGGATGCCAGGAAATTTTATGATCATATACCGCAGGATCAGTTCCCGGCGCAGGCTTTGGCGGCTGATTTTTATATTGAGTCCGGCGTGCGCTGCATGGAACGCGGGATAGTATCCGCCGGAAGGAATAAGGAAACCGGCGAGCATTACTTCCCGAAGTTAGAACTTGTCAGGATTACATTCCCGAGAAGGGTTTATATGCAGTCGCATCTCGATGTAGCGGCCTATCACGTGATCGAGCTATTCAAAAAGCGTCACGAAGCCAAAGGATTGGAAATGGTTTATGAGCCAACCTACCTGAGGTTTTTTCAGGCGCGGTTCGAGAGAATTGGGAAATAAGGTATCAGGTGTCAGGATAGGAAGTCAACACAATATAGGATTTCCCCCTTAGAAGGGGGATTAAGGGGGATGATACGAAAAAACTCTATTGGCCATCAGGTCTGAGGTCTCAGTTCATTATCTGCGAATCGCTGGATATTTACTGTTAATGCAAACATGTAAATAGCCACGTGCTTTAGCTTGTGGTGAAGAAGAACGGGTATTTAATAAATGGCTTTAGCCATAAACTCAGGTATCAGTTCACATTAAAAGAAGTCAACACAATATAGGAATTCCCCCTTAGAAGGGGGATTAAGGGGGATGACTCGAAAAAACTCTATTGGCCATCAGGTCTGAGGTCTCAGTTCATTATCTGCGAATCGCTGGATATTTACTGTTAATGCAAACATGTAAATAGCCACGTGCTTTAGCTTGTGGTGAAGAAGAACGGGTATTTA
>JAJRTW010000087.1 GCA_024278075.1 Bacteroidota bacterium
ATTGTAGGACAACCCCCTGCTCGCTTTGCTCACTTCCCCCTTTTTTAAGGGGGAATAGCCAATTTAATTCCCCCTTAAAAAAGGGGGATTAAGGGGGTTGTTATTCTCCTTAAAGCAGAAGCATGAATATCTTTTTCCTGAATACTTTTTGAGGGAACCCTAATTACAATCTATTCCGAAATGCTTCAGGCTTCACCTTCAATTTCTTTGCCCGTAAACGGCGGATAATCATCGCTCATGTAATTTAAGTATAAACTTATTCTGAAACTCCATCGAATTGAACCTACTGTGAACTCGTGAATCGACTTCGGAAATTTTCCGGTGAACAAAACAACCCAGAAAGCAACGAATTGCAATATTGCCTGATAGAAAAGCCTGAACATCAGCACAAAGACATGTGGCAGGCCGCAATAAAGCCATCCGAAGAAAAACTTTAGCAACAGCGTGCCCTTGCCCAACGATTCGGGGTATTCGACCACAAGGGAAGTATGCTCATCGGTGGCATTTATCCCAAATGCGGGGTATCCGTCTGAAATATTATACAGCCTCGCGCTCACCCTTAGGCTCCACCTTAATACTCCAACCTGGAATTCGAAAAAACTCTCGGGATAACGGCCGGTGAACAATATAGCCCAAAATGAGATGAAGGATAATAAACTGCTCCATATTCCAATAAATATTAAAAGGAAATAATGAGGCAGAGCAATATAAATCCCACCGAATATCGTACGTAGCAATAGCTCGCCACGGGAGTATCTCTCCTGATGAGTAACGGATAATTTCATAATCGGATACCAAGAATGTGAAACAATGTTTTACCGGAATACAATTATGAAAGTTATAAAAAAAGTGTATTAAAAAAAAATTAATATAACTCCATTAAATGGCGATACACTTAAAATACCAATTATTTGTAGTAAAACTTATTCAATTCTGAAATTCGCATTAATAAATCTTCATTATTGTATTTTGATAAATATTTATAGTAATTTAATCTACATTATTCATTGCAATTCATAGCTGTTTGATCAGCCGGAAGATAATATGTACCATGTGACTCTTATTTTCGGGCCAGATAAATATCCTCATTATCAGCATAACTCGAATATGTTAATAAAGTTACAGCCCTCAAGGATAGGATGCCCGAATATATTGGGGCAATTCTGTTAATGCTTAGCTGATGGGCAAAAAGTATGCTTCAAATAGGGGAATTATCTACTGAAAAAAGGAAATTATGATGAAATATTTTTCTGTTTCCACAGTATTTGCCCTGCTGATTTGCCCTTTTGCTTTTGCTCGGCCTGTCGCCGCCGGAGACGTACTCATATATGGTTTTGGCCAGATTGACTATAAGGTGTCCGACCGGAAGGGAACAAACAGCACAATTGATATAACAAGGATTAATTATATTAGCGAGTTCCAATTATCGGAAAATTCAAGGTTCTTTAATGAAATTGAGTATGAACAAGGGCCAGACCTATCGGGCGATGCCCTTTATGGAGGGATTAAATTATGCCAGGCCTGGGTTGAATATAGAGTAGGGCCCGAACTGAGGTTCAATTTCGGGAAGGTGTACACTAATTTCGGGTTGTACAACCTTGTTCACGACGTAACGCCTTCTTTCCTCCAGGTGGACATCCCCTTCATGTACAGCCGGCACAAAATAGATAAAGATAGTTCATTCAGCCAGAGGCTTTACGGGAAATATATGACAGGCCTGACAGCAAACGGGACTCTTGACCTCGGCAGCGATGGTTCCCAGATAGAATATTCGTTTTCCTTTGGTGTTGGCCGCAGCGAGATTGTTAATGATGAATTTATTAATGAGAATACAAGCTATGCCGGAAGAATAATCTACCGGCCATCATTTTTGCCGGGCGGACAAATTGGCGCATCATTCTATACCGACAGAAATAAGTTCGGAGCCGGAGGGGCGGCAAACGGTATCGAATCGACCTTCGGATTGGACATACAGCATCAATATGGCAGCTATCTGTTTCAGATAGAAAGTATATTGGCTTCATTCGCAGATTATAAGAACAATCCTCGAAAAGCCTTGATAGGCTATGCTCTATTCGGATATACGCTATGGGATAATCTTACACCATACATTATTTATTCGCTGGCCGATTATAATTTTTCCCCCGAAAATACGGCAGATGACGTAAAGCCATTTAGCGTTGTTAATTTTGGCCTGAATTATGCTTTGTCATCTCAACTGTTTATTAAAGCCGAAATAGGACTGCATAGCAGAAAAGCAAATGTATATGAAGAAAATATAAATGAATTAATTTTGAGCGTTTCATTTGCATATTAAGAGTACATACGGAAACATCGTTCGAGCTTATATATTATTGGCAGTATTATTGCTGTCGTTCAATAGAGCAAACGCACAGAATGAACAAAAATTCTATTGTGTGGTGAACAAAAAGAATAGCGTTAAATCATTGAACAAAGTTCAGTTAAGAAATATTCTGCTGGCGAATACAACTACCTGGCGAAACAATAAGAAAATTCAAATAGTTGATTTTTCAGTAGGCAAAAAAGCCCGGAAGAAGTTCAGCAGTGAATTTCTGAAGCTAACACCAAACAGGGTGAGCATGATTCGGTTGAAAAAAACATTAGCGGGAAAAGCCTTAGCACCAAAGATTTTTCATAATCAGGAAGATTTATTAGATTATATCTCAAAAAATGAACATGCAATCGGCGTTGTTTCATCAAATACAGATTTACCCGAAGAAATCAAAATAATTTATTTAGAAAAAAAATAATGAAAACCAAGCCGGGCTTACTATCGAAATTAAGTTTAAGAAGGCAGCTTTTTATTTCCGTTGTTTTTATTATTTCAATTATTTCAACCTCATATTACTTCTATCATTCCTATACTACAAAGGAATTTTTCAGCATATCGTTCAAAGAGCGCACCCGGGCGATAACCGAAGGTGTGAAACTCGGCATGGAAATTGGCCTGGAGAATGAAGATTTTGTGAGTGTGCTGAAAGCCGTAAATTGGGCCAAACGAGATTCGATTGTAAAATTTATTGCAATCTATGACAACAGCAATGAGAAAATAGTTGAAATTCCCGGCAGCTTCTCATCGAAATATGACCGTTTATCCTCTTTGGCTCGTGTCTCTACGATTGAAGATTCAATATTTGTAACCTCTTCATCGTGGGAAACCAAAATCGGCAGTGGTTATCTGTTTATTGGTTTCTCTACGGAAATGCTTGCCAGCCACGAAAGAAAATCTTTGAATGACCTTATTACCACAAGTATTATTATATTGGTTATTGTCCTTTTTATCGCAGTAATTATCAGCAACGGCATTAGCAAACCATTGAACAGGCTGAAGATAGTTGCCCAAAAGATTTCCCATGGCGAATATAAATTCAGGGTGGATGAATCCAAAGGCAGCAAGGAAGTAGTATCGGTTGCCACTTCCTTTAATAAGATGATTGACAAGCTGCTGGAAAGCCAAAGCAAAAGGCTCGAGGAAGTTAATAAATTCAACGAATCCCTCGAAAAACGGAATCAGGAACTGGTTAAGCTACACTATGAGAAAAATGAGATTATGAGTATTGTTGCCCATGACCTGAAGAATCCGCTGGCCGGCATCAAAATAACTTCGTCTCTGCTGACTTCCCATCTCCATACATTGCCGACGGATTATATAATATCCAGGTTCCAAACCATTGACGACTCTGTGACTATGATGACGGAATTGATTTCGAACCTATTGGACATTAATTCAATAGAATCCGGGAAATTGAAGCTGTCTATAAGCGAGTTTAATATGGCGGAGGTGGCAAGAGCGGCTATTAACAGCTTTGCTGATGCGGCCTCAAGAAAACACATCGAATTTATCCAGGATATTAACAGTTTTGTTCAGGCCTACGGAGACTATAAAAGGACAAGGCAAGTGCTTGACAATTTGATTTCGAACGCGATAAAATTCTCTCCGTTGGGCAAGTCTATCTTCATAAGGTGTTTGCAGGGTGATACGTTCGCAAGGTTCGAGGTTGAGGACCAAGGCCCGGGAATCACCGAAGAAGAAATGCAGCAATTATATGAGAAATTTGCCAGGCTGTCGGCCAAACCAACAGCGAGCGAAACATCGACCGGCCTGGGGCTGTCAATTGCAAAGAGATTGATTAACGATATGGGTGGTGAAATATGGTGTGAGTCTGAATTTGGCAAAGGTGCAATATTTATTATTGAGCTACCGCTTGCTACTCATACAAACGAATTCTGACCCATTGCCGCAGCCATATCATAGTATGCTCATCAGTTTGAATGTGTTGGACATCTGATTATGTGCGTATTCGTGTTAATAAACGAATTGATGAATCGTCTATCTTCTTTTACATTATTTAAAACGAACAAAGTTATGGAAAAGATAGAAACATTTCCCAATCCGGCTACCGAAAGAAAATACACAATTACTCATGTCAATCCCGAATTCACATCGGTTTGCCCGAAAACAGGCCTTCCTGATTTTGGCATCGTTACCGTCAATTATGTCCCCGACAAGCAGTGCCTGGAGCTAAAGGCATTGAAATATTATTACTTCCAATACCGGAACCAGGGCATATTTTATGAGGCAATTACAAATAAAATTCTTGATGATTTGATTGAGGCTTGCAAGCCGTTCGAGATGGAAATTGTAACCGAATGGAAAGTGCGAGGCGGCATGACTTCGATTATTAAAGCTAATTACACCAAATCAAGCTCATAACGGTTAAGCCGTATGGCATAGTTATTAATAAATAAGCTTATATGATTTCCGAATTTTGAATTTGGCAACGAGGTGAAAATCAATCGAATGATAACAACGCTTTAGAAGGGATAGATTATGGTCTGCAAGGTGGGCAAGATATTTAAATGGGAAATGAGCCACCGCCTTCCTTTTCACGAGGGGCAGTGCAAATACGTTCATGGCCATTCGTATAAAATGCTGGTTGAATTGGAGGGCGAAACCGACGAAAATGGTATCGTTGTGGACTATTATGAAATCAATAAAGTTGTAGCCCCGCTGCTTGGCAGAATCGATCACGCCTTCCTTTGCGACAAAAATGACCAACAGATGATTGAGTTTCTTGGCAAGAATAATTTTAAAACTTTCCACATGCCGGATTTCACTACATCTGAGAATATGGTTTTCTTTTTTATGAAGCTCCTGGCGCCCGAGTTCGGAAAATTCGACAATCTCCATACTTTGATGCTCAGAGTCTATGAAACCGATGATGCGTACGCCGAATTGAAGCAGGCATTGAAGTAATTACTTTGGCCGTTCCGTTGGTTGCGCAGTAGTATTATGTCAATTATTCGGAAGCCTTAAAATATTATTTCGATTAGTTTTATTACACGGCAAATAGTTATTTCCGCAAATCTGATTATTTATTTTAGTACAGTAGTGTCCGGTTAAAATACGGATAATAAGTGATAATCGCGGTAGCAATCTCCATGTTGACCTATATTGTGCTGATTTGGATGTGATTATAGATATAGCGATAAAATAATACTAAAGCTGTCATGCCGGACCCCGATCCGGCATCCATCTTAATATAGCCAAACAGCCCATGAACTCTGGATTCTGAAACAAGTTCCGCAATGACAAGTCATAGTATTCAGGTTTATATTAAGAACTGCTCTCATTTTTTAACCGGACACTTGTGATTTTAGTATTATTATTTTTAGTATTATTATTTTTAGTATTATTATTTTTAGTATTATTATTTTTAGTATTATTATTTTTAGTATTATTATTTTTAGTATTATTATTTTTATTATTAGTATTTTTATTATTAGTATTATTATTATTATCATGCCGGCAAGACGATTCGTTATTGGCGATGTACATGGCTGCATAAAAACACTCGCAGCATTGCTATTCGAAAAGTGCAGGATTGCAATTGATGACAAGCTGTATTTTGTGGGTGACTACATTGACCGCGGGCCAAACCCAAGAGCTGTGATAGACTTAATATCGGAATTAAAAGGCAAGGGGCAGCCTGTGTTCGCCCTAAGGGGGAATCACGAGGAGATGCTGCTAAGTGCGATAGATAACATAGGCTTTCTGCCAAGCTGGCTGATTAATGGTGCCGGCACAACTCTAAGCAGTTTCGATGTTGATTATCCCCATAATATCGATAAGAAGTATCTGGACTTTATTTCGGAATTGCCATATTATTATGAATTGGAGGATTTCATTATTGTTCACGCAGGTTTGAACTTTGATATTCCAAATCCTTTAGATGACACTTACTCAATGCTATGGCTCCGCAACAGCGAGATAGATAATTCCGGGATTAATAACAAAACCCTCATTGTTGGCCATACCCCAGTACCTTTGGATTATATCAAACAATCTTTGGATACGAAATTCGTTAAAATTGACGGCGGATGTGTTTATCATCAGGTCAGGCAGAATTTGGGCTATCTATGCGCCTTCGAATTGAATTCGAAACAATTATACAGCCAGATAAATATTGAGAATGAAGAATAATGCATCGTTGTTATCCCTAATAGTCTCCCTTTAAATGGAGAAGTTAAATTTGGACAGATGAAACCTAAAAGGCCGAAAAACTATGAACTTGGAATCATTCCGCTAATACTGCCTATCGAAAAAAGGCGTAACCGAAGATTTCCCTTTCGATGAGAAGGCACTCGCCTTCAAAGCAATGGACAAGATTTTCGCAATAACGGATATTACTGAAGTTGAACTGAGCATGAACCTGAAATGCGGCCCCGAACGTGCATAAACGTTCGCCGGGCTACAGGCTGATATTTAATAATGCGCTCTTCCCGGCCGCCAAGAAGAAAAAGCAAAAGACTTAGAGGGGGAGAAAGGCCCCCCTACCCCTTCTGCCGCAGAATCTCGAACAGCATAACCCCAGCCGCTACCGACGCATTCAATGAATTAATCCTACCTTTGACAGGAATTTTGACGATGGAATCACAATTCTTCCTGATTCCGGGCCGCAAGCCCTTGCCTTCGCTGCCAATCACCATGACTATCGGCCTGTCATAAATCTCTTTATTATAGTAATTATCACCGTCCGAATCAGTGCCGATTATCCAAAAACCATTTTCTTTGCATATCCCAAGAGCCTGCGACAGGTTGCCAACCAGTGCAACAGGAATATGTTCCAATGCTCCGGCAGACGCCTTCATGGCTGTTGGCGTGAGCGGTGCTGAGTTCCTGTCGGGCAGGATAATCCCGGCGGCCCCTGCGCATTCGGCCGAGCGGGCTATAGCTCCGAGATTATGCGGATCGTTAATGCTGTCCAGCGCCACCAAAACCGGAGTGCCCGCCTCCGGCTTGGCCATTCGTATCATGTCTTCAATATCGACAGTAGAGATAATATTCATAAGAGCTATTATGCCCTGCGACTTGGCTCCGCTGGGCAAAACGCTTTTCTCTAAAGTACGGAACTTCCGCTTGTCGTGCCGGACGCACTGCACTTTTGCCTTCTTCGCCATGCGATAAATCCGGCTGATGGCCTCGCCCTGGGCGCCGAAAGCTATGAATATCTTTGCTATCTTCTCAGGATTTGACAGCGATTCGATAATTGCATTCCGCCCGTATATATATGCTTGGTCTGGGTTCAATTTTTCAATTTCCCTTGAATAATCAATTTCTCTTGAATAATTGTAGTAATGTGATATAAAGTATAATTAGCCGACGTTTGGCATCAGTCAAACAAGATATTTAATTTAACCTGCCACATAACAAGATAAATGTTGTTGCCGGCTTTTTTTCGACTAAGGCCGTCATTTGTATTAGCTTTCGATCCGGTAAAGGTGTTCCGTATCTTCCCCTCACCAGAATTTCGGATCGATTATTCACTTAAATTAATGAATTAATTCTTATTCGCCAACTTGCTTGTATTATACCCGTATTATTCATAAAATATCCAAAACACCTTACAGGCAATGAATAACAGATATTTAAGATAACTCGGGTTATAAGCCAAAGATTATCATCATGGAATCGGCCTGACTCGGATATCCCCTAAGAGATACGAAGCTCTTGAATAAAAGTTCCGCAGTAAGCAATATTAGATTTTATCGGAAGTCTATAAATTATCGTTATTGAATATCCTTAAGACTTTAGTATTTTAGAAGTTTATATAATCGCGGGCTGGCAATAACCCGAATAGATGGAATATCAAATTAATGAAACAATTTAGAAATTTTTGTATAATAGCTCATATCGACCACGGCAAATCCACACTTGCCGATCGTCTGCTGGAGCTGACCGGAAGGGTGAGTAAAAGGGAAATGGTGATGAACCAGATCCTTGACGACAACCCGCTTGAGCAGGAGCGAGGCATTACTATTAAACTCCATGCCATTCAAATGGATTACGCAGCCAACGATGGCAATGAATATACATTGAACCTGATTGACACTCCGGGCCATGTGGATTTTTCATACGAGGTGTCGCGGTCTTTGGCCGCCTGCGAAGGTGCAATATTAATCGTTGATGCCACCCAGGGCATCGAGGCCCAGACCATTAGCAATCTCTATATGGCAATCGATGCCGATCTGGAAATCATACCGGTTCTGAATAAAATCGACCTGCCAAGTGCGGAAACGACCATCGAAGATGTAAAGCATCAAATAATCGAACTGATTGGCTGCAATGAAGAGGATATCTATCAAATCTCTGCCAAAAAAGGCACTGGTATTGAAGCCCTCCTCGAGGCCATAGTTGAAAAAATACCACACCCCAAAGGCGATCCCGATGCCAAGCTAAGAGCTTTAATCTACGATTCGATCTTTGATTCCTATCGCGGTGTTATCGTGAACCTGAGAGTTTTCGACGGAACTCTGAAAGAGGGCGATAAGATTCGGTTCATGGCCACCGACCGCGTATATGATATTGATGAAGTCGGGATTATGTATATGAACCGGCACAGAACTAAGGAACTCTCCGCAGGCAATGTTGGCTATTTATCGGCAAGCATACGCAATCTTCAGGATACGAAAGTCGGCGATACTATTGTTCATGCCAGTGAAACCGGAATAGAGCATATTTCTGGTTTCACCGAAGTCAAGCCAATGGTTTTCAGCGGTATTTATCCGGCAGACTCCGATGATTTCGAATCCCTGCGGGAATCGCTGTCCAAACTTGTTCTGAACGATTCGGCCATTACATTCGAACCGGAAACCTCCAAGGCACTTGGCTTTGGCTTTCGGTGTGGCTTCCTCGGTTTGCTCCACATGGAGATAGTCCAGGAAAGGCTGGAAAGAGAATTTGGCCAGAATATTGTTACTACCGTCCCCAACGTAAGATATACCGTTTTTAAGAACCACGGCGGCCCGGTTTCAATCGACAATCCGGCTCAGTTGCCGCCGCCGGGCGAAATCAGCGAACTGCACGAGCCATATATTAAAGCCCAGATAATAACGCCGACCGAATATGTGGGAAATATAATGAGATTGTGCATGGACCGCAGAGGCACTATATTAGATACTGTCTACCTTTCCACCGAAAGAGTAGACCTTTCGTTTGAATTGCCCCTTGCCGAAGTAGTGTTTGATTTCTACGACAGATTGAAATCAATATCACGTGGATACGCTTCGCTCGACTACGAAATATCGGACGAAAAACCAGCCGACCTGGTGAAACTTGATATTATGCTGAACGGTGAACCCGTAGATGCTCTGTCGTCGATTGTCCACCGCTCCAAGGCCTATGAATGGGGTAGAAAATATTGCTCTAAGCTGAAGGAACTAATCCCGCGCCAGATGTTCGAAGTTGCCATCCAGGCTTCCATTGGTGCAAAGGTGGTATCAAGGACAAATGTTAAGGCTTTAAGAAAAAATGTTACGGCCAAATGCTACGGCGGCGATATCTCCAGAAAACGTAAACTTTTAGAGAAACAAAAGAAGGGCAAGAAACGTATGAAACAAGTGGGGAGTGTAGAAATTCCACAGGAAGCGTTCCTGGCTATTCTTAGTATTGATGATTAGTGCTGGAAGCTCTGATGCCTCAATGATAGTTGCCTCAATGAAATAAGAGAAAACCCTCTAAATCTCCCTTTGAAAAATGGAGACTTTAAACTACATTTTTTAAAGGGGGCCGAAGGAGCAATTGTTCCTGAGAAACCGGGGGGGCGGCTTGATTTGAATTCCGGCTCTTTTTGCCCGAATGGCATATTGCAGTTGACTTGGCACGCCATTAATATTGAAAATTAGTATTTAAGATTAATTTCCAACAATTCAAGTAGATATATTATGTTTAAAAAATCAAAAAGATCCATAGCCAAAAAGGCCAAAAAGCAGGAAAAACTTACTTTCGGCCAGCAAATCGTTTCGTCTATCCGGACAATTCTCGGTGCTATCATTGTTGTTATGATTATAAATGGCATTGCCGTTGCATCGTTTGTGGTGCCAACGCCATCGATGGAAAAAACCGTAATGACAGGCGATTTCCTGTTCGTTAATAAGTTCCTTTACGGTCCGTCATCGCCGCAAGTGATTCCATTTGTAAATATTCCGCTGCCATTTTTTCGCTTACCGGGGCTTCGCGACCCCGAGCGAGGTGATGTAATAGTTTTTATATATCCGGGCAATCGCGACGAAGTTGAACCGAAGGAATTTATGTATTATTTAAAGAGATGTATTGCCATTGGGGGCGACACACTCGTAATTCGGAACAAGCAAGTGTTTGTTAACGGCAAGGAAATGCCTTTGCCCGAAACCGGTATGTATGACTACAGGCGGCCTGACCATCCGTCAAGTTTTCCGATTGGCTCGGGATTTACCAGAGATAACTACGGCCCGTTGGTGATCCCCAAAAAGGGCGATGTTATTCAGGTGGACGGAAGGAATATGCACAAGTGGATAACTTTTATCCAGCGCGAGGGGCATAAGGTTGTGCTTGGCCGGAATGGCCTTATTATTGACGGGCAGCCGGCAATCGAATATACCGTGGAGCGGGACTACGTATTCGGCATGGGCGACAACCGCGACAATAGCGACGACAGCCGGCAATGGGGTTTCGTTCCGGTGGAAAATGTTGTTGGCACGCCGATGCTCGTTTATTGGTCGTGGGATACTAATATGCCATTTGCGGATTTCTTTAAGAAATTAACAACAATACGCTGGTCAAGAATCGGGACGATTATTAATTGACGGCTTAATAAGGGCTTCCTCAAAAAGTAGTCAGGAAAAAGATATTCATGCTTCTGCTTTAAGGAGAATAACAACCCCCTTAATCCCCCTTTTTTAAGGGGGAATTAAATTGGCTATTCCCCCTTAAAAAAGGGGGAAGTGAGCAAAGCGA
>JAJRTW010000088.1 GCA_024278075.1 Bacteroidota bacterium
GAATAGTAACCCTGAACCCTTCGGCAGTTTGTCCTGAATCAGGCTGATCGTGTCTATAGTTCGACTCCGCTCACTATGACATTAGAATAGTAACCCTGAACCCTTCGGCAGTTTGTCCTGAGCGAAGTCGAAGGATTCAGAATGACTGTCTTATCGCTGTTGTATTTGCTAATTTGTACAAAAATGACAATTCCCCTATTATTCAGAAGTCTCATATATATTTTAATCAACTCGTTGAATTTCCGAGAACGGTTTCAATTCATATTGACTAATCAGATATTATTATATTTTCGCTTTATTGCATCATCCGGCAAATAATTAATCCTGAATTATTCATCAAGCTAAAGTTCACGGGTAATAAAAGGTGAACGAATAAACTATCTCCGCTGGATAATCCGGCCTCAATTATCAACTGCGGCACTTAAAACCATAATCCAACCGGCGGAAATAATAATTAAGCATCAATTTACGTTAATCCAAAAAGGCAAATGAAACAATTTCAGATTATTTATTTTGAAAATTATTTATGCGTTTATTAGCATTATCCCTTTTAATGTATTTATTCATTGGTGGCAGTGAATCATTGTCACAAACTTTGATCAACCTGAACGATCCTTTGAACGATACAACATATAAGAAATGGGACGCTTATATTAAGAAATTCGCCCCCTCGGATTCGGCTTTTAATGTTGTTGTCAGGATAGCAAATATTAATTATTATAGCAAGAGGTATGCTGCTTCGAAGTATGCTTTCGAACTCTATAAACCTTTATTTAAGCATAAGGAGAAGTTTCTTGATGAGCAGATCAAGCTCTACGGCCAGATAATGCTGACCCAAAAGGCAAGCCCCGACCTCGCTTTTATATATGTTAAATTCATTAAGGAAAAAGCACCGGCCGATGAGGCGTTTATAGCCGTCCAGCGAATAGCCGAATACTACATCGAGAAAAAGGACTGGGATTCGGCCGCATATATTTATGAGATATTTAAGCCATATTTCAAGGATAAACAAGAGGATTTTGATGACATTATCGCCATTATCAAAGCCGGCGAAGAAGGATTGGTCGTTCGGAATCTCGGCAATCTGATAAATACTTTTAAATCCGAATGGGACCCCAACCCGACTCCTGGCGGTGAATATCTCTACTTCACCTCGAACCACCGTGCGGGCGGCCAGGGCAGCGATGATGTGTGGGTGTCGGAACTCAAAAGCGGCGTATGGCAAAAGCCTGTGAATCTGGGGCAGCCTGTCAATGGCATC
Organism: Bacteroidota bacterium; assembly: GCA_024278075.1. GTDB lineage: Bacteria > Bacteroidota > Ignavibacteria > Kapaibacteriales > UBA2268 > JAJRTW01. The sequence continues at coordinate 1,262 of JAJRTW010000088.1, forward strand.
AATCAGGAAACCATAGATAACGTTTTCGTCGATGGCAACGGCCTGATGCTATCGGGAACGTTCGAGGGCAGTTTCGGCGGCTTCGATATCTATATGACTCGGGCATCAGAGAGCGGCTGGGGCGACCTGGAACACCTGCCAATCCCTATCAATACTAAATATCTCGATGAATCCGGCTATCTAACCGGCGATGGCAATGCTATTATTTTCTGCTCCGACCGTCCGGGCGGAACCGGTGAATTCCATCAGTTCAATCAATATTTCCATGGCGACAGGCATGGCAATATCGATATTTATATTGCCATTAAGAATGAATCCGGCTGGGGCGAGCCGATTAATCTCGGGCCGGTTATCAATACTCCCTTTGCCGAAAGGGCGGCCTACCTGCATCCCGACGGCAAGACCTTGTACTTCAGCTCCGACGGCCATCCCGGGCTTGGGCGGATGGATGTGTTCAAATCCACAAGGCTTGATGATGATTCTTGGACGGAATGGAGCAAGCCGGTCAATCTCGGCAAGGAAATAAATTCTGCCAAGAATGATTGGGGATACGTAGTTAGCCTGAAGGGGGATAGTGCGTTTTTTGCAAGCCGGGACAGGCCGGATAATTATGGCGAGTGGGACATATATTCAATCGCCCTACCGAAATCAGCAAAACCCGAGCAGGTGGTGACTATATCTGGGAAAGTGATAAGAGACCGCCGCCGCCCCACTATGGCCAAAATAATCTGGGAAGACCTTGAAACCGGCGAAATAGTCGGTGAATTAAGATCCAACCCGAGGACCGGCCACTATTTCATTGTGCTGCCGCTTGGGAAGAACTATGGCTACTATGCCGAGAAGAAAGGGCATTACCCGACGTCGAGCAGCATAGACCTGACTAATGCCACGGCTGGTGAGGAAATTAAGGAGAATATATTTCTTACTTCCGCCGGCGAAATGAAAAAGAACAATGCCTCGATTATCATCAATAATATCTTTTTCGATTTTGACAAGTCCGAGCTAAAGCAGGAATCTTTCCCCGAGCTGGACCGCCTTGATAAATTCCTAACCAACAACCGGCGTGAGAAAATTATCATCGAAGGCCATACCGATGATGTTGGTTCGAATAAGTATAATTTGGAATTATCCCTGAAAAGGGCCGAGGCCGTAAGGGATTACCTAATCGACAAGGGGCATCCCGAAAAGCGGTTCTCTGTGAATGGATTCGGCAATGCCCGGCCGATAACCAAGGGCAAGTCCGACCGCGACAGACAGAAGAACCGCCGCGTAGAGATTCGGTTTAGATGATGTATTCACTTGTGTAGGGGGCTGTCTCAAAAGCAAGATAATCCATGGAAAGTCATTCTGAACCCTTCGGCCTGACTCAGGGTGACTATTTTAGTGTCATAGTGAGCGGAGTCGAACTATAGACACGATCGGCCTGACTCAGGATAAACTCCATGAAGAATCCAGTATTCATGCGAATTGAGTGA
>JAJRTW010000089.1 GCA_024278075.1 Bacteroidota bacterium
AGCGATACGAGATTGAAAAATACAATGATCGAAGCAGCCGGGAAATCCGGTTGGGGCATCCCGCTGCCCCCGGGTTCGGGGCGCGGAATTGCCGGTTTCACCGGCTATGGCGGACGGATAACTCATGTTGTGGAAGTAACCGTTGATGATTCAGGCCGTTTGACGGTTGATAAAGTCACAGCCGTTGTCGACCCGGGCCTTGCTATCAATCCCGACAATGTCAAAAAGCAAGTCGAGGGCGCATTGATAGACGGGCTGTCAACGGCTATGAAAGCCGAAATTACCATCGACAAGGGCGGTATCGTTCAATCGAATTTCGACAGCTTTAAATGGCTGAGGATGAGTGAATCGCCGGAAACAAATGTTCATATTCTCTCCGGCAGCTCTGGCCCGAGCGGGATGGGGGAAGTTGGTTTTCCGAGCGTTACTCCGGCCCTGTGCAATGCAATATTCAATGCAACCGGCATCAGGGTAAGGAAATTACCAATATCTAAAACGAATCTTTCACCCACATCCGTCGAGGACAAAAAAAAAGGTGAAATAAAGATAAGCGCCCATCCGAATCCTTTCACCGGCTCATTTGTGATCGAAGGGCAATTCGATGGAGCCAGTCAATCGAATATTGAGCTTTCATTTTTAAATATTACAGGCGTTGAGGTATTTAAAACTCGGATTAATCTTAACGGTTCGGGACATTTTTCGGAAAGAATTCAATTTCCGAACCTTAGTTCCGGTATTTATTTCTGCAGGGTTAATTCTGGCAATGCGAATCAAATGATTAAGCTGATTAAGAAATAAGTATTGCAGATTATTTTTTTATTCATATATAGAACCCAATATTTGGGTTCTTTTTTTTTGTGTTAAATTGGGGGGATAGGGAGTTGGGCTAAGAGATTGCGGCTCCGTATTCGTACCATAGCCCGCCATTCAGATACCCGGCCGTTTAATATGGCCGAACATCTCCGGAATGCGTCCGGATACCTGACAAGAGAAATCGGCAATTGGAAATTGAAAAGCCACCTAAATCTTTATAGAAAAACCTTTTTTCAGAATTAGCCAAAAATATTATAGCTTTGTAAGTTTGCAAATCGGAATAAATTCAGAGGTGTTAATGCAGAAACGCGAACAATGGGGCACACGTATCGGATTGATCCTCGCAATGGCCGGCAACGCAGTGGGCCTGGGCAATTTCCTCAGATTCCCCGTGCAGGCTGCCCAAAACGGCGGCGGCGCTTTTATGATCCCGTATTTTGTGGCTTTTATTCTTTTGGCCATTCCGCTAATGTGGGTGGAATGGACAATCGGCCGTAACGGCGGCAGATACGGCCACGGCAGTATGCCCGGCATGCTTGATGTATTGTGGAAACACCCGATTGCAAAATACCTTGGCGTATGCGCTTTGTTCGTTTCTACGATTGTGATGATCTATTACACCTACATCGAATCGTGGACACTCGGCTTCAGCTTCTTCTCAATAATGAAAACTTACTTCGGCATGGACCAGTTCGATAGTATGCACGGGTTCCTGAGCAGCTACACCGGAGCTGGCAAAGGGTATTTCGAAAGCCTGTGGCCGGCATATTTGTTCATGCTCGCAACGCTTGCTATGAACTTCTATATCCTGAGCAAGGGCATCAAGAAAGGCATAGAGAAATTCGCTAAAGTCGCCATGCCATTGCTGCTTGTTTTCGGTGCCTTCCTCGCAGTTTGGACGTTCACCGTCGGCACGCCCGACCCCGCCGGCCACCCCGACTGGAGTGTCGGCGTAGGTTTTGCATTTATCTGGGAGCCTGACCTGGCACAGCTTGGCAATGCGAAAATTTGGCTTGCAGCGGCCGGGCAGATTTTCTTTACCCTAAGCGTCGGAATGGGAACGCTGCACGCTTATGCCAGCTATCTGAAGGAATCGGACGACATAGCTCTAAGCGGCCTTGCCACCTCATCGATCAATGAATTCACCGAGGTCATCCTCGGCGGGACGATTGCAATTCCGATTGCCGTAGCTTTCTTCGGCCTGGCCCAAACGCAGGTGATAGCCGCCGGCGGTTCTTACGACCTGGGATTTGTGTCGATGCCAATAATTTTTCAGCAGATTCCCATGGGGCAGTATCTCGGGTTTATGTGGTTTTTCCTGCTGTTTTTTGCCGGCATTACATCATCGGTGGCGATGTCGCAGCCTTTGATTTCATTTCTTAAGGAGCAGTTTGATTTCAGCCACAAGAAGGCGACATATTCAATAGGTTTCGTCATTTTCATCTGCCTGCAATTTGTTGTATTCTACCACGAGCATGGCTTCTTGGACGAGATGGACTATTGGGCCGGTACGTTTATGCTGGTGATAGTGGCCTTGATTGAGGTGATTGTTTTCGCATGGATATTCGGCATTGATAAAGGCTGGAAAGAGCTTAACCGCGGCGCCGACATTAAAATCCCCAAAATATTTAAATTTATTATCAAGTATGTAACTCCCGGGTATTTATTGATAATTCTGATACTCTGGACTGTGCAGGGACAGCAGGTCAGCTGGCTGTTGGAAGATACATTCGGAATAATTATGCCCGAATTTATGAAGCAGTCCGGCGGGGCTATCGACACTTTGATTATGAGCGGGGTCGACGCCGAGGATATTCCTTACCGCTGGGCTTCGCGGGGGATGATGGTATTGATATTTGTCGGATTGATTATTATGGTCAAAATTGCGTGGAAGAGAAATAAGCCGCTGAACAGCCATTTTGATGTTTGAGATTTATGATGATTGAGGTTTATAAGGAGTTAGTAATTATTTAGAAGAAGAGAGTGAATTATGAGCGCAGAACTAACAACAGCGGGAATAGTATTTCTGATTATTGCCTGGGGCTTTGTGATTTCGCTTGCCGGCTTCAGCCTGTACAAGGTCTTTCGCATTGATTCGGGGAAAGGGAAAGATGTCTGAACTGTGATTTATATGATTTTTTTTGATTGGAATGATTGATGTCATTGTTAGAATTTGATGTCATTGTTAGAATTTGATGTCATTGTTAGAATTTGATGTCATTGTTTTGATTTCATGATTTGACGCAATTTCATCTATGACGTTCACAGTGGCAATCATATCATCTTTTAAATCATATAAATCAAATTAATCACATAAATCATAGTTAAGACAACTTTTCGGATGGGAGGGGTCGATACGTTTTGTATGATGAGACTTCTGAATAATAGGGAAGTTGTCATTCCCGTGAAAACGGGAATCCAGTATTTATGCGGCAAATGGATTCCTGCTGAAGTTTATCCTGAGCGAAGCCGAAGGGCAAAAATGACAGAAAAAATCGAATTTATCAGAAGTCTCATGATACTAAATAAGCAAGAATGAAATATGATTAAAAAGGAATATAAATATTCGGATATTACAGCTAAGATAATTGGTTGTGCTATGGAGGTTCATAGCCTAATAGGAAATGGGTTTCAGGAAGTTATTTATCAAAGAGCGCTTGCAAAAGAAATGGTAATTCAGGATATGGCATTTTCCAGAGAATTTGAGATGCCGATATTTTACAAGGATATGCAAATTGGCACTCGGAGGGTGGATTTTTTAGTCGAAAATATTATCAGCGTTGAATTAAAAGCACTGACAAAACTGGAAGATGTTCATTTTGCACAAGCGATTAATTACTTAGAAGCATATAATTTAGAAATTGGCTTATTAATAAATTTTGGGAAAAGAAGTTTGGAATTCAAGCGATTTAAGAATAAAAAATATAACCCACAAAAACCTCATCAATCATATTAATCCTAATAAATCATATTAATCCTAATAAATCATATTAATCAAACTAATCACAAAAAAACCCATTAATCTCATCAATCATATTAATCCTAATAATCCTAATAAATCACATTAATCATATTAATCACAAAAATCACAGTTAAGACAATTTTCAACTTTCCGTTATTGGCCATTATTATTCCGGTGCATTTCATTTAATTATTTTATAACTTTGTGGTTCTGATAAAATACAATATAATTATCGACATGAACCAGGATAAACCCAACAAAGATTTCGTAGTGACGGCCCGAAAATGGCGGCCTATGTCATTTGCCGATATTATAGGCCAGGACCATATATCGACGACAATAAAAAATGCAATAAAGAGCAACCGCATCCACCACGCCTTCCTCTTCAGCGGGCCGCGCGGGGTCGGCAAAACCACTACGGCCAGGATATTCGCAAGGGCGGTGAACTGCTTAGCGCCGGTGGATGCCGAGCCATGCAACCAATGCGAATCATGCAGGAATGCCATCGATGGCCGGTCGATTGATATTATCGAAATCGATGGCGCCTCGAACAACAGCGTCGAGGATGTGAGGAATCTGCGAGAGAATGCCAAATATGCTCCGGTTTCGGCTAAGTATAAATTATATGTTATCGACGAAGTCCACATGCTGTCGAAGGCGGCGTTCAATGCTTTGCTGAAGACATTGGAAGAGCCTCCGCCCCACTTGCTTTTCGTTTTCGCCACCACCGAATCGCACAAGGTGCCGGCAACTATAATCAGCCGCTGCCAGAGGTTCAACTTCAAACGCATGGAAATTGGCGATATAATCCGGCAGATAAAGTATATAGCCTCGGCGGAATCGGTGCGGATAGACGAGCAGTCGCTAATGACAATAGCCAAGAAGGCCGACGGCTCCATGCGCGATGCCCAGAGCATCTACGACCAGGTGGTTGCCTTTTGTGGCTTGGACATTACTTACGCCGAGATGTCGAGCGCCCTGCATCTAATCGATACCGACTTCTTCTTCAATATCACTTCGGCCGCCAAATCAAAGGACGTAAAGAAAATGTTCGATATATCGTCCGATGTTATCAGTAAGGGCTACGACCTGCAGGAGTGCCTCGGCGGGCTGATCGAGCATCTACGTAATTTGCTGACTGTTTGCGTTATGGGCAATACTTCACTGATTGACAGCTCGGAGGCGTATCTCGATAGGTATTCCGAAGAAGCGTCCAAATTCACTAAGCCTGACCTTATCCGCTTCATAAAGCACGTATCTGATGTTGAGCAATCCTTCAAATATGCTCCGCAGCCGAGGATTAAATTTGAAATGACACTTGTCCAGCTTGCATCTATGGATTCGGCTGTTGATATCCTGGACTTGTTGTCTGAAATTAAAGGCCTTAGAGGTAATATAAGTTCAGGGCAAATATCCAAGCCAATTGAAAAGCCAATATCCAAACAAATTGAGCAGGCAAAGACGGAATCCGTTCCTGATAATCAGGAAGTGAAAGCTATTAAGGAACAGCCGGGCAAGCCTTATGAGCCTCAAATAGAAACAGGGCAGGTACTTGCGGAAACAGCTCAGTCACGCCGGGAGATTGAGCCGGCCACCCCGGAAGGTAAAACCATACAGGCGGGACAGCGACAAGTTATCTCCGCGCAGGAAATTGAAGTACGCTGGCACGAGTTTCTGAGTAAATACGCAAAGGGTGAGAACGGACTAAGCATCCTGAGCCAAACTTTTGCCAGATTCCTTAATGGCGAGATAGTTTTGCATTCCAACCAATCGTTTGTTATCGAAAACCTGAAGCTTAAGAAGCAGAGGATAATGGATGCCGTAAATGATTTCTTTGGCAGCCGCATTCAAATACGTCTGCTTTTGGATGAAGAATTTGTGGGGAACGATCCGGCTGAAGTTCAGGAAGAATCGCCGGGCGAGGCATCCGAAATTGCCGACGTATCGAATTCTGAACAAGAAAACAAGTTAAATGAGGACAATTCGTCAACTGATAGCAGGGTTGAGCAAAAAAGGGAAGTTGAGGAATTGCACCCCATAGAGAAAAAAATTGTTGACCTTTTTGATGCCGTTGAAGTATCGAAGAAACATTGATAGATTTCCCACGAGTTAAAACTTGTGGCTATTTCTCTCTATTTCAATTGCCACGTGCTTCAGCTTGTGGATGATGAATTACTTATTCTTTTCCCCGCACAGGCCATGCCCCAATCGAAGATCCCGATTTATCGGGGCCTTGTTACAAGAGTTAACAGTGCAATTATTTATGAGATGTTGCATTAGAGTATTAGCAATTAAAAATATAAATATAACAATAAATCAGGATAAATTATGGGATTGGAATCGGGAACTAAGGCTCCGGCCTTTGAAGCGGAAACCGACGGCGGCGGAAAAGTTTCTTTGAATGATTATAAAGGTAAGTGGATTATATTGTATTTCTATCCGCGTGATAATACTTCGGGCTGCACGAAACAGGCCTGCGGCTTTCGTGATAATATGGGCGATATTTCCAAGCTCGGTGCCGAAGTGCTTGGAGTCAGCCCCGACAAGGTTTCGTCGCACGATAAATTCAAGGAGAAATACAATCTGAATTTCCAACTCGCCAGCGATACTGACAAAAGTATATGCGAATTATACGACATAATGGGCGAGAAGAAGATGTATGGCAAAACATATATGGGGGTTAAGCGAACTACGTATATTATCGCCCCCGACGGCATAATCGCCCACACATTTAATAACGTGAAGGTAGCCGGCCATGTGGAAAGCATGACGAAGAAACTCCAAGAGCTGCAAGCCGCCCGGTGATCGACACTCATGCACATATAGACGGGGAGGCTTTCGACGGCGGCCGCCCCGAAATGCTGGCAAGGGCTTTCGAGGCCGGTGTTGAATATATTATTATTCCCGCTATCGAGCCAAAACATTTCGACAGAGTTATCACAACGGCCGGAATCGACGACAGGATTTATTGCAGCATCGGAGTGCATCCGCACAATGCCAATGATGTTGACGAGCTGGTTTTGCAGCGGGTCCGCAGCCTTAGTATGAATGATAAAGTTGTTGCGATTGGTGAAATTGGGCTGGATTATTACTATGACTTTTCACCGAGATTGACACAAATCGATGCTTTCAGGCAGCAGCTAAGAATAGCCCGGGACAGGAAATTACCCGTAATCATCCACAACAGAGAATCCGATGACGACCTGTTGAAAGTGATAGAAGAAGAGCAGGACGGGAACCTGAAGGGAGTCCTTCACTGCTTTTCGGGATCGGCCGATACGATGAATAAAGCACTTGATTTGAATTTGAATTTATCATTCACGGGGAATATCACATTCAAAAATACGGATTTGGGTGATATAGTAAGACAGGTACCGCTTGATCGAGTAATGATAGAAACCGACTCGCCGTATATGACGCCGGTTCCTTTCAGGGGCAAACGCAATGAGCCGGCTTTGGTTAGGCACATTGCTGAAAAAATTGCAGAATATAAATCTATTTCCTTAGACGAGGTAATATCTATGACTACGAAAACCGCTAAATCGTTATTCCAAATTCCGATTATATTGCTGATATTCCTATTGTCAGTTTCTTTATCATCGGCTCAAACCGGTGATGAATATGAAGATACGGAAGTTTATGACGAGGAGGAATTTGTCGAAGAGGATTTATTAGAGGAAGAATTTGTTCATCCATACAAAAAGTTGATAGGTATTGGCCCGCTAATTGGAGCAAACACAATTGTAGAAACATATTTGATCGATGATAATGATGTGTCTTACGAGGGTTTGGTTGCCACTGGTGGCTCGATTTCTTATGGCGGGCTATATGATTTCCTTGTATTTGAAGTGGCGTATATCTATTCGAAAAATCAAAAAATAGCCGATGATCATAACCGCGACCTATCGCCGGATATTCCGGAAGAGCGAGCACAATTAATAAAACCAAATATTCATCATGTAGTTGAATTAACTGCCCACTGGATTGCAAATCCTTATGGCAGGGTTAATATGTTTCTCACAACAGGCTTTACATTTTTCTTTAATAATAGAAATGGAGTGCAGAGCAACAAACTCGGAGTCAATGCCGGAGTTGGATTTTATTTTAATATTCCAGTCAAAAGTGTCGGGTTGTTTGCAATAGCTGCCGAAGTCAGGTTGAATTTTGAGTTCGGTACTTTCGACGGTTTCAGATATGGTAAAGTAATCGACGGTAAACGTGAGATAATAAAATCTGAAATTTCGGAATTCTTTTCGATCCCCAGGGTTGGGATTTTGTGGTTCCCCGATTTTTAGGCTTATGAATTGCTTTATCGTGTTATGTTCGTTATTGTGTTAGTTTCTTTTCGGCCATAGTTTCCTCCAAAACGACCTGTGGTTTTGAGAAGAATCCATCTCAATACAAGTGCATCATCTTATATTAAATTAATATTCAACGCTCCGTCAGTTGTTACAACTGACGAATGACGACAGTTTTTTTTATCGCCAGTTGTAACAACTGGCAGAACATAAATTCAGGCAGGTTGCGAACCTGCCACTACACATATATTAGATTGGTCTATAATATATATATTTTGTGGCGTCAGGACTTCCCGTCCTGACGGCTTTTCCTCACGGGTCAAGCCCAACATTTGGCTGCGGAAACGATGCTATTAAATCTTTGTGAGACGGTGTAGTAGTGTCGTGTCAAGCATACTTTAACGGAAGCGATCAAGAAGTTAGCACTTTGCCAGTCATGGTAAGCCCTTCGGCAGTCTATCCTGATCCCTTCGGCTTCGCTCAGGATAAACTATGTCGAAGGACTCAGGATAAACTTGTCGAACCATGATAACACTCCGACTCCACTCAGTGTGACTCGATATGCTAAGAAGCCATAGATACTGGATTCCGGATTCCCGATAGCGGGATTTCACCGGGCTCAACAAGTCCGGAATGACATAGAACAGTTGACACAACACTATCAAAAATCCCTATAAATACTGGCTCCCTCACCAAGTCCGGAATGGCCAGCCGTAAATAGTCAGATATAAATTAAGAACGGCTCTCATTGTTAGCCGGAAAGTTGCAACTAACACACTAATAAAATCGTCAGTACCCAATGGTAACGCTGACTCTTCTCTTCATCTCATCGGGCCGGTCTTGGCTTGGATCTATTCCCTTCCCGATAATTCTGAAATTAATCAAATCCCCGAAACGAACAAAACCATCCCTTTCGAACAAAACCTCCTCTAAGTACATAGATGTGAAATAAGCGCGAAGCTGCGATAGCAGTTCATTTGTCATTGGCTGGCCGTGCCGGACATTCAGGCCATGATTCGTGCTTTGTATATCGGGGCCGTTGTATTTTGCTGCCGGCGACAACGCGCGCGGGTCAGCATAGCCGGTTACGGTTATATTCAGGGCCTGGCCATTTGCATAGCAGACGCTGTTTGCCGCTTTTACCTGATCAACGATAAAATCAACAGCATCGCTAAGGGCTTCCTCTACAATTTTTGCATATTGGTCATATTCCACACCGGGGTTCTCAATATATTTGGTTGAGTCCTGCAGGCCAATCAGATTATAAGCGAACATCATGCGCAGAGCATCCAGGTTGTCGAACGTATTCGGCATATAGTAGCCGGTAACGAAAAACGGCACTTCGTAGCGTTCAAATGAGAATTCCGCTGGTTTGTAATCAACAACAAACTTCACTATGATTTTAACCGTAGTGCTGTCCGAACACGGAGCGGATATTTCCTGCGGCTGCAATTGCACGTCAAGGCACGGATTCAGATATTCTACCACATAGTCCTGCCCGCTGCTAATGTTAAACGACGCCGTGCCGCTTTCATCCACATCGGACATTAAAATGATAATGCCATTATTGTCAAACAGGTTAATCAGGCCCGAAAGCGAAACGGGATTTTCTCCGGCACTGGCCTCAACTCCAACCACAACAGGCCCGCAAAGCTCAAAGCGGTATAGGTCGCTGCCGCCACAAGCATTTTCCCTGTTTGAACCGATGATAATATCTCCCTGAAAAAAAGCAGAACCGGTTTCATCAAATTCCGAATTTATCGGAGCGGGCAAAGGATGTGGATTTTGCCAGCGGCTGTCTGTGTATTCGGATTTAATTATATCAAATCCCGATTCTTCGCCATAGCCTTGAGATGAAAAGAACAAGTCATTATTATCATTTAAACACGGATACATTTCATTCTGCTCCGTATTAATATTCGCCAAATTCGCCGGAACTGACCATTTATTTTCTGGGCTTTTGTAGGATACGTATAAGTCAATATTGCCCTTGCCGCCGGGGCGGTCGGAAGCAAAAACCAGGATATGGCCATCGGAGGAAATTGCGGGATGGGACTCAAAATTCAATGTATTAACGGAATCCTGTAATTTAATGGGCCGGCCCCAGGCCTTGCCTTCGTATTCTGCATAATAGATGTTATTATTCTGAAACTTATCTGTTTTTAACGCTCCCGCAAAATATGCAATTATAACACCCTGGCTGTCATCCCGATAAAAAGAAGGAACGGTGAAAGTTGCGAAATCTTCATAAGGAAAAAAATCTGCTTTTCCCGGAACGCCGAATCCGCCGCCGGTGAATTTGGCGGATGCTAACTCGTAAGGCTCATTGGGGATGCCGGTTTCGGCCAGGAAGTACAATTCGCCGTCATAAACCATTGGGGCAATTTCATTGAGATTGCTGTTGATTCCGGGGCCAAGATTCCCGGCCGGCTTATTCTCAAGGCAGGGCGGCTTTTGCACTTTCGTAGAGCATGCAACGCTCAGCAGTAATATAACGAAATAAGGAAATAAAACTTTAGTATTGGTAATTTGCATTAGTTATATTAATATAAGATATATAAACTCGGGTAATGTAGTTCAAATAAATATAATGAAATTTGGCCGGAGTTCCATATTTTTGTATGATATTGAAATTGAATTCCTAAAATCAATACATCCGTCATTACTATCATCGGCATAAAGCGGGATAAATTAAGTATGCGAAGAACGATAGCTGAGATAAATGTTCACCACCTTGTCCATAACATAAAACAAATCCGCCGGAAAGCCTCCGGAGCGGAGATATTGGGTATTGTTAAGGCAAATGCTTATGGCCATGGCTCGGTGGCAATTGCTAAAATTCTTAGAGATGAAGGCGTGAATTACCTTGGCGTTGCATACCCCGAAGAAGGGGTGGAGTTAAGAGAGAACGGCGACGACGGCGAAATAATCATTGTAGTTCCCGATTCGAAACACGAAGCCGATACGATTGCAAAGAATAATATGCAGACCGTCGTGGCATCGCTTGACATACTCAGCACCCTGTCCGAATCTGCAATTAGCCACAATAAAATTATCAAAACTCATTTATTTATCGATACCGGTATGCGAAGGGATGGAATCCGGCCAAAGGATGCCGTCGAGTTTATGAAGCAAAGCGAAAAGATGAAGGGTATTGAAATGGTTGGGATATTAACCCACCTGGGATCTGCCGAAAGCTGCGACCCGAAGAATTATCGCTATCAATTGCGCAGTTTTGAGCAATGCCTTGACGAATTAAAATCTGCGGGATTTGTATTCCCAATTATTCATGCCGTCAATAGCGCCGGAATCAGCAATATACCAAATGCGATTTATAATATGGTTCGCCCCGGTTTTGCAATTTATGGGTGCATGCCGGATGAAAAACTGGCCATTGAAATGAATCTGAAACCGGTTCTATCGCTGAAAACCGAAGTCCTGTTCGTCAAGAACGTATTCGAGGGCGACAGCGTAGGCTATGGATTGAACTACGTGGCTGCAAAAAAAACACGGATAGCTATTCTGCCGCTGGGCTACGGCGACGGATACCAAGTGGCGCTGTCGAACAGGGCGCAATGCCTGATTGGCGGCAAAAGGTATAATATCATCGGATCGATTTGCATGGACCAATGTATGGTGGAAATCGGGAACGATAGTTCGGATACTATTAATGTTGGCGATGAAGTTGTCATGTTAGGAAACCAGGGCGGCGATAGCATCACCGTATACGAATTAGCCGGCAAAGCCGGAACAATACCCTATGAAATAACAACCGGCCTGTTAAAACGTGTTCCGAGGGTACTTGTTTAATCCCACATTGTGGGTTTAATTCCCCGTGGCTTGCCACGCTTCGAAAAACTATAATTTAAATCGATACCCCGCTGCTTGCGGCGGGGTAGTTCATTATAATGATTTTTTTAAATTAAATTACACTCAAATGTACAGTATACGCCTGCCCAACTTCGAAGGCCCGTTCGACCTGCTGCTCTATTTTATTAAGCGGGATGAGATCAATATATATGACATTCCGATTGCCAGGGTGACTGAAGAATTCCTGAGCTATATCAAGGTGATGAAATATTTTGACCTCGAGCTGGCCGGCGAATTCATACTGATGGCCTCCACTTTAATGTACATCAAAACTTCTATGCTATTGCCCGGCCCCGAAGATGAGAACGGCCTCGACATCGAAGACCCGAGAACAAGGCTTGTGGAAAGATTGCTGGAATACCGGCAGTTCAAGGAAGCGGCGGCAGGCCTATCGGCCAAAGCCAGCGAGAGCAAGTTCATCTATTATAGGAATCTGTTCGCCGCCGATGATAAATTAGCAAGTGATAGCGCCGGTTATAAAAACGCTACTCTGTTCGATCTGGTTAATGCGTTTCAGACTGCCATCGACAGGCTGAACGAACAGCCGGCAGAGCATCACGTAGAGATTCTTCAGGCTACTGTTGAAAAGCAAACAGAAATGATTCTCTCTGCATTATCAAGAAAAGGCAGGGTCAGATTTTCGGACTTAGTCAAAGGCTCAACCATTCATATAATTGTGGCAACTTTTCTCGCAATTCTGGATATGTTGAAAAATTAAAAGATATTTATAGTCCAGAACGAGATGTTCGATGAAATTGAAATTGCCGGCATTTTATTGCAAGCCAGACGGTAAATGAACTACCCCGCCGCAAGCAGCGGGGTATCAATGTTTAACAGAATTTAATAATCGCCGCAAGCAGCGGGGTATTAAACCCACAATGTGGGATTAAATAATTATTCGGCAGTATACTGCTTAGTATCAGCCCATAAGTACGATTCACCGTCGAAGACATCCGAGATAGTTTATGGGTGAATAGGGATCAATAATGTAACAAAAAACCGGAATATTTGTCTTTAGTATAAACTTATAACCTGTCGGCAAGTGCAAAGCCAAAACGTATAATGATAAAATATATCATATTAATAATAATAATTATGATTCCCCAATCAGATGCTTTTCCGCAGAAGGAATCATATAACTGGTATTTCGGAAGAAACGCCGGAATAACATTTATTAACGGCCCTCCCGAAGCGGTTCACGATGGCCGGATGGATAGTTTCGAGGGCTGCGCCACTATTTCCGATTATAAGGGAGACCTTCTGTTTTACACCGATGGCATTAACGTATGGAACAGCGGCCATGAGATTATGGAGAATGGTACCGGTTTGAAGGGCAATCCATCGGCAACTCAATCCGGCATTATTGTTCCATACCCCGGGAACAAAGACTTATATTATATCTTCACGGTCGGCGATGCAGGGAAGCCGGACGGGTTGAACTATTCGATTGTTGATATTTCGAAAAATGGCGGCTTGGGCGAAGTGGTTATAAAGAATATATTTCTGCATAGCCCCGTCACCGAAAAAGTTACAGCTGTAAATTATTCTAATTCAAATGATATATGGGTTGTGGCACATGATTGGGACAGCAATGCTTTCAGGGCATACCTGATTAAAGAGGGCGGGTTGATAGGCAAGGCAGTTGTCAGCAGCGTCGGAATTGAACATACCGGCCTCAACAATTATGCCGGATACCTGAAAGCATCGCCCGGTGGCAATAAGCTCGCATCGGTAATCAATGGTTCATCGATAGTTCAGATATGCGAGTTTAACTCGAAAACCGGGGCGGTTTCCAACTGCTTCATTATACAGAACAAAGCCCTGAAAAATCCTTATGGCCTCGAATTTTCGCCCGATGGCTCGAAACTGTACATTAGCACGATAAGCTCGCCGTCAAAAATCATTCAATATGATATGAAGGCCGGGTCAGCGGAGATGATTATCGCCTCAGAGGTAATCATCGCAACGGAAAGCGGAAAGGAATATTATTTTGCCCCACTGCAATTAGGCCCCGACAAGAAAATATATATTGGCAAATATGAGAATGAGTTCCTGGATGCTATCACATTCCCTGATAAAAAAGGCCTTGAATGCGATTTCAGGGCAAATGCTGCCAATCTGGATGGCCGTTTGTGTATATGGGGGCTTCCCACATTTATTCAAAGCTATTTTTACGATCCCGGGCCTTGCGACGAAACAGCTTTTTCGTTAGATAGCTTTAATACCGACTCGCCACTTAGATTAGTTTTGGATGCTGAAATTGTCGGAGAATCCATTAGAACATCCAAGGCTGAAGTATCGAGCAGGGGTGCGGCCTGGTACAAATGGCGGGTTCCGGTTCGCAATGGATTTATTTGTGAGTTTTCATTCAGAATATCCAACGGACAAAATGACGACAAAATGGTTGACGGCTCGCTGCCCGGCGGCGACGGCCTGGCATTTGTTATCCAAAACAGCCGGCCCGATGCGATAGGCATTTCCGGTTCGGGAATAGGCTATGCCACGATACCGAACAGCATTGCATTTGAGATTGACCTGTTCAATAATGCCCTCCCCTATTTTAAGGATATTAATGACCCGAATGGAAATCATATTGCTATCCAATCCGCAGGGCAGGGCAAAAATTCATCGAACCATATTGAAGAATTCAACATAGCATTGAATGACGAGATAATCGAAATCACTCCTGATTCAACTGTTTATTATGTGAAGATTGACTACGACGGCCGTGCCGACAGCCTGCTGGTTTATTTGGATACGGCTGATGTTTCCGGCAAGCCGGTTTTCGGCAAGCCGTCCATAGAGATACCGAATTTTAAGATTGATGAAATTCTCAACTTATACAATGGTGAAGCAGCATTTATTGGCTTCACCTCCGCCTCGGGCGATTCCTTCGAAGACCATGAGATAATGAGTTGGAGCTTTTGCCCCTCGCACACCGATTTCGTAAGCAATGTGGAAGATTATTCTGACAATATTTCGGATAGTTATTCGAATAATGCGGAAGAATTCTTTATCTTATTTCCGAATCCGTTTTCGGACAATATTAATATTGTCTTCAATAATAATTTAACCTTCAAAACTATTTCGGCATTTAATATTATCGCTGTTTATAATATTACGGGCATTAAAGTTGGCGAGATCGATTTCCCGGCCGGCGGTAGTGCTTCGTGGACTCCGAATCAGCTTGAGAATGGAGTATATTTTATTAGAATTGAAACTGACACGAAAATTCTGTCCCAGCCGCTATATTATATAAGATAGATTGACAAAATGCCAATTCAACCATATAAACCGGAATGGGCACCCGAAAATGCCGGCGATGAATTCGCATCAAGGGTTGTTCCCGGAATATCGGGAGCAGTAACACCGGATATAGAAAAAAGCATGAAACCAAACATGAAAACAGATGAGATAGCCCGCAAAGTCGCCCAAGGCAACATATCCATTCTTGGCCAGGCAATCACCTTGATTGAGAGCAATTCGGAGAAGCATAAGCAACTGGCCCGGGAAATACTAATAAAGCTACTGCCTAAGTCCGGTGAATCCCTCAGGATAGGAATCACCGGTGCCCCCGGGGTTGGCAAAAGCACTTTGATAGAATCCTTAGGCTTGCATCTTTGCCATGCCGGCCATAAGTTAGCAGTGCTTGCCATCGACCCCTCCAGCAGCCGGTCCGGCGGGTCGATACTCGGCGATAAGACGCGCATGGAAAAACTATCACGCCAACCCAATGCTTTCATTCGCCCCTCCCCGGCCGGCGGCATCTTGGGCGGAGTGGCACGCAAAACCCGCGAGGCCATACTGCTTTGCGAGGCTGCCGGATATGATGTGATAATGATCGAAACCGTGGGGGTCGGGCAAAGCGAGATAGCCGTGCGCTCGATGACGGATTTTTTCCTGCTGATGATGCAGCCCGGGGCAGGCGATGGCTTGCAGGGAATTAAGCGGGGCGTGATGGAACTGGCCGATTTATTGGTTATTAACAAAGCCGATGGCGACAGCATTAATAAAGCCGAAGTGGCAAAAAGGGAATTCGCCAATGCCCTGCATTTGCTATCGCCGGCCACCGATGGCTGGAACACGGAGGTTATGACTTGCTCGGCGCTGAACAATGTGGGAATCCGGGAAATTTGGGATAACATTCGGTCTTTCGAGCATTCGGCAAAATCATCGGGCGGATTCGATAAGCGGAGAAATAAGCAGTTGCTGGACTGGATGCACTCGATGATACACGATGAATTGACACGGAAATTCTACAAAAATGATGATATTAAGAAAGCCATCCCGGATTTTGAAAGTAAAGTATTAGGCAGCAAGGTCACTCCCGCTGCCGCCGTAGATGAATTATTGAAGATAATGTAATTTTCATTTGGCAGGGGCCGGCATCCAGGAATAGCGGTCTTTGGCCAGTTGCAACAACTGTCCGAACATAAGAAACCCAATATATTATTGATACCATGAAACTACTATTAGGCTCAAATAATAAACACAAAGCCGAAGAAATTAAGGCCATTTTCGATAGCAAATTGCCTGGCAAAATTGTCCTGCTAACACTGGATGACGTGCTCGACGATGCTTTCGACGTGGAGGAAACCGGCGATACATTGGAAGAGAATGCAATCCTTAAGGCTGAGATTTACCATAAGGTTACCGGCCTTCCCTGCATTGCTGACGACACCGGACTGGAGATTGATGCCCTGGACGGAGCACCCGGTGTGATGTCCGCACGGTTTGCCGGCGAGCACGGAAATGATACCGCAAACAGGGCATTGGTTCTTGATAAACTAACCGGTGTTAGCTATGAAAAGCGTACGGCAAGATTCCGCACGGTTATATGCTATTTCGGCAATAGCGGAGTTGAATTGATAGCCGGCACATGCGCGGGCAGAATTATCACGAATGAGCGCGGCAAAGGCGGATTCGGATATGACCCGATATTTGTCCCCGACGGATTCGACACCACATTTGCAGAGATGTCCGCCGAACAGAAGAATGCTATCAGCCACCGAGGCCGCGCAGTCACTAAGCTGGTTGAGTTTCTGGAAAAGGAAATTGGAGTTTAAATGACGGGAATTATATTTGCCCTCACCCCAGCCCTCTCCCAGCGGGAGAGGGGGATTTTGACTTTGCAACTGTTCAACCCGGCACTCTCACGGAGTGAGGGGGATTTTGACTTTGCAGCTGTTCAACCCGGCACTCTCACGGAGTGAGGGGGATTTTGACTTTGCAGCTGTTCAACCCGGCACTCTCACG
>JAJRTW010000090.1 GCA_024278075.1 Bacteroidota bacterium
AACAAGACAGCTCAAGCACGTCAGGTGTAACACCTGACTTGGCAATGAAGATAAATCTATTTCAAAATTGCATCCAAAACAGCGCAATACAGGGCAAAATTGAGCTTATTACTACGATTATCACTAATTGGCTGCTTTTTAACCGGACACTACTGACAAAAAAAAGAATAAACAAATTATTATTATCAAAAAGTAATTCGTGGGGGAGTTATGAAAAGGATTAAGGTTATTAAGTTTGGCATTTTGTTATTTCTGCCATTTTTCGCAATCAATCTAAATGCTCAGTTCTTTGATGTGTATGACATTAAAGCAGATGAATTTCCAACGGTAAAGGCTTATTATGTTGCAAAAACTATTCTCGGCAATGACTATGACCCGCCTTTGAGTTTGGACGATTTTGAAGTAACAGAGAACGGCCAATCTGTTGATGCAACACTGCAACTGAAGTGCGAGGAAGTTACCTGGAAACCGCCGGTAAATGTTGTGCTGGTGCTGGATCAAAGTGGGTCAATGTATGACATTAAAGCCAATAACGGCGAATTCAGGTTCCAATGGGCCATAGATGGAGCCAAGTCATTTGTTGATTCAATCCAATTCGAACCACCAACCGACCCGCCGTCTAAAATCGCTATCCTTACTTTCGGGGGAACGGTAGACCCAATGCGCAGCACCAGATTCCAAACTCGGAAAGACACACTTTATTATACCCTGGAGCACCTGGCGCGCCTGGGTGGCGACACAGATTTCAACCAGCCATTTGTGAATACACGCAATGGCCCGTGGGGAGCTATCGAAATGCTAAAGAACCAGCCTTCCAATGTTAGGAGAGTCATAATCTTTTTGACCGACGGCCTGCAGGGGAACAAGATATTCAAATTCGACGATATTATTCAAAAATGCAAGGATGAAAGAATCCAGGTCTTTTCGATTACTATTGATGCTCCGACAGCTTCTTTCGAATTGCAGGAAATATCCCGCATGACCGGTGGCAAACATTGGCTGGTCAGAAAGAAGGCTGATTTTATGAATGTTTACCGCGACATTGCCGAAGAAGTCCAAAGCTATGAACTTTGCTGGCTTGAATGGCAGTCGGAATACACTTGCTCCGACGATGGCAGAAACCGCGATGTCAATATCAAATTCTTGCGGCCAAAAACTGCCATTGAGCAGGACAAAACTTACGACGCTACCGAAAAAAGCGTTTCGAAAATTGATGTTTCGCCTAAGGAAATTGTGTTTGGCAAAGTCGATGAAGCGACCACTACATTCGACATTACGATAGATGCCCGGGTTGGGGATTTCACAATTAATGGATATAATATCGCCGGTGAGAATAATGATTTCAGCATTGACTGGAAGGGCGACACTCCACCATTTGCTATCGAAGAGGGCGAATCCAAGACAGTTTCGATTTCTTATATTAAGAAACCATCGGACCCATCGAAAGTATTCCAACTGACGTTCGATGCCGATCCCTGTCCGACGCCTATCATAGAGCTTATTGCACCCTGCGACACTAAAATTGTTGCTGAAATTGATTTTGATAAGTTGCCCAATGCGACAATTGCTAAAGATACTATTAATTGCATTCTGATGAACACAACTGCCGGCCGCTTGCAGGGCAATGCCCAATTGGCGGGAACTGATGCAGATGAATTCGGAATAATCAGCGGTAAAGGTGTTTTCGACCTTGCCCCGGACGAATGCCTGGCTATGGAAATCAGATTCAGTCCTACATCTGTGGGTATTAAAACCGCTCGTATAGAATATAATATCCCTGATGTTTGCGGCAATCCTATCACTGTTCTAACCGGCGAATCGATTGCAACTGATTTTCCGCTATCGCCCTACGATTGGGAGCTAAAGAGAGTCGCTTCGGTAAATAATTATACTTATCAAATCACAAATACAAGCCAGGGACGGGCAACTATTACAAACATAGAGCTTGAAAATGCCAGCCCGAATTTTTCTATTGCCAAACCAACGCTTCCGAATACACTCGAAGTTGGAGAAGAACTTGCATTTGATATTACTTTCACACCGGAAACCGAGGGCGTGCATTCGGTGAATATGCTTGTTACAATCGAAAATTTAGACAATCCGGTTGAAGCTGCACTTTCCGGAACCGGCTTCCTGCCAAACCTTCAGGCCGATAATCTTACATTTGCTGCTATAAAGGTAGGGGATTCTTCGCCGCCGCTTGATTTGATTCTGAACAACACAAGCCAATGGGGCAAACTTAACATAAAAGAGATAAGGTTCGCCACGGCGACCAATGATTTCGCATGGGATGGCTCGCCTGCGTTAACCGAACTGACAATCCCAACGAAATCGAGCTTGTCGCTACCAATTATATTCACTCCGCAATCGCCAGGGCCGGCTACGGTTAATGTCGAAATCGAGTGTGATGCCGTCGACGGCACGGTCAGTCCTCCGCTGGTTGTTATACCGGTCGTTATTGCCGGATCCGGGCTTACTCTAAGCATCGAACCGCTTCGGCTGGACTTCGGCGAAGTTCTTACTTGCGCCGAACCTTCATTATCGATTAACATTAATAATCCGTCGGATATTGATATGATAATTGATAATGTGTCGATTGCCCAGGATGATATAGTGTTTTTTGAGGATGTTCCGTCACGGACCATACCTGCCGGCCAGGATGGAAAAGTTAATGTTACATTCCGAACCGATGCGCCCGGCACGTATTCCGGCACGTTGAATATTGAAACTTCCGCCGGTTCGGCAAGCGTCCCGCTATCGGCCACAGGTATAATCAAAAACTATAAAACCACATTCGACTCGCCATCTACTTCATTCGTTCCGGATGACAAGACGATAGTTCCGATTGAGTTTACTGCCAGCCTGCCGGATATAAGGCCAATTACTATTTCGGAAATAATATTTGAAGTGAGTTTCAACCCAAGCTTGTTACGATTCGACAGTTTTTCTCCAAGTACGGCAATTGCCGGTTGGATTTGGGACGAGGGCGTAGCAAATAAAAGGAACGGGAGAATTACAATCACCGGTTCCGGAAGCGAGCAACAGACTCCTCTGCTGATTAAAGGAACCTTGAATTTCAAAGGATATTTAACTGATGTACCTTCGGATATGGTTACGATTAACACTGTATTCGAAGATGGGCTGGACTGTATTATTTCCGGCGAGGATGAGACAATTTCCGAAATATTGGTTTGCTTTGCCGAAGGCAGCTTAATTGAAGTAAATCCGGAATAATACTCCCTTGGCTCTGCGATGCCCAATCCAGCAAATGAGGATATAAGTATTCAAATATCGCTTGGAATTGGCGCTTATACCAAACTGCGGATATTCAATTCAATGGGCAATCCCGTGCGGACTGTATTGGACGGGAGCATGAAGAAAGGGAAATATGACATCATTATTCCGGTTTCGGAGCTTTCCTCCGGAGTCTATTTCTATACGTTGCAATCCGGGCCGTTCAAAGCAACCAAGAGGCTGCTAATCTCGAAATAATCCAAAGTAACCAATATGATTATCGCAACAGCCGGGCCGAACAGTCCGGCTTTTTTATTGGCTGGGGATTTGCTAAATAATCATTACAGAACTTATCAATTTACAAAGGTTTATTACATTTATCTATCAGTAGAAATACCTATTTTCACCTATTTTCATATTTATTTCACATTTATAAAATAGTGCTTGCTTTTTGTTTTTGTATTGTTTGTATTCTATTAGTAAATAGGCAATTGTCTCCAAATTGTCTCCAAATTGTCTCTGATAAATATAGATTGAGACAGTAAAAGGCGGGCAATGGAGGGTATGTTCCACTTAGTTACGGAGGTGAAAAATGATACGAAGCCCATAACCAACACGCTACTCTCACACAAAAAAAAACCGGTGAGGAAAACCCCACCGGATCCAAGATATGAACTCTGGTACCTCTCGCAAAAGAACCGCCAAAGTGCCATATCG
>JAJRTW010000091.1 GCA_024278075.1 Bacteroidota bacterium
AATACGCCAATCGTATGCTGCAGATGATAAATATATAGTCGTAGGGGCAGGTTCTAAACCTGCCTTCACAGTTCGTTGTTATTTTCAGGGACGGTTTGGAACCGTCCCCTACAAATACGCCAATTTGTAATTTG
The DNA here is from genome assembly GCA_024278075.1 of Bacteroidota bacterium. Classification (GTDB taxonomy): domain Bacteria; phylum Bacteroidota; class Ignavibacteria; order Kapaibacteriales; family UBA2268; genus JAJRTW01. The sequence goes on from JAJRTW010000091.1 coordinate 135, forward strand.
GCAAAGCCACAGTTCATTTCGAAGGAGCTTGCGACTGAGGAATCTATAATAGAATAAAATTTCCCGAGATGCCTGTTGTTACAACTGGCGATTGAATGGAGCTGAAGCTATTGTCGGGTGTAACACCTGACAGAACAAGGGAACAGTAATAATCGAAATGAAATTAAGATCGAAATATAATAAATCGAAATATAATAATAAATATTAATAAAATCAGAATAAATATATGTTTTCCGTTGAAGCAAATTTCCTGGATCAGTTAAAAGACAGCATCGGCCTATTTCTGCCGGAAACTGTTTTGATTGCCACATTTCTTCTTTCCCTGATTCTCGACCTGATATTCAGAAAGTCGAGGACGCTAACAGGCATAGTCACTGCAATCGGGTTCGTCGTTGCCGGCATCTGTTTGATAGGCCAAACCGGAGAAACAGCCTTCATTTTCTCTCGTATGCTGGTTGTCGATCCGTTTGCATTGTTCTTCAAGTTCGTGATTCTTCTGTCGGGCCTGATAGTTGTCCTGATGTCGTTTTTCTCAAAAGAACTTTATGAAACCACCGAAGGCGTGGGCGAATATTTCACACTCATTACCGGCATGACAATCGGTATGTTCCTTTTGGCGTCGGCGTCAAATTTGATTATGATCTACCTTGCCATCGAAACGATGTCGATCAGTTCCTATATTCTGGCCGGCTATACCAAGGAAATCCGCCGGGCAAGCGAGGCTTCGCTGAAATATGTCATTTTCGGTGCGGTTTCGTCCGGTATAATGATTTACGGAATGTCGATTCTCTTTGGGCTCACCGGCACTCTCAACCTGTTTGATATTAATACATTTTTGCTGTCGAACGAAGTCAACATGGTGCCGCTTATGCTTTCGGGCCTGATGATATTAGCCGGGTTTGCATATAAAATATCCGCCGTGCCGTTCCATTTCTGGACGCCGGATGTGTATGAAGGCGCCCCCGTCACCATATCCGCACTACTTTCAGTGGCATCAAAGGCCGCCGGGTTTGCTGTTTTAATCAGATTCCTGAAATCGGCATTCATCGACCCTACGTTATCTTCGGATGTGGCATGGAATACCATTTCCAGCATCGACTGGCAATATATAATCGCGATACTCGCAGTCGTGACAATGACCGTCGGCAACCTCGTGGCCGTGTGGCAGACCAATGTCAAGAGGCTGCTGGCCTACTCCAGCATTGCCCATGCGGGGTATTTGCTAATGGGCGTGGTGGTTATGAACGAAATCGGAATTGCGGCCATACTGCTGTACTTCTTTGCATACATGATAATGAACCTCGGGGCTTTCTATGTGGTGATGCTAATCGCAAACAAGACCGGCAGCGAGGAACTTGACGACTATCAGGGGCTTGGCCACAGCGCCCCCGTGCTTGGCGTCTGCATGACAATTTTTCTAATATCACTAACCGGCCTGCCGCCAACATTCGGGTTCATCGGCAAATTATACATATTCTCTGCCGTGCTTGATTCGGGCTTGATCTGGCTTGCCGTTGTCGGTGTACTGAACAGTGTTGTGTCGCTGTACTACTACGCCAAAGTATTCAGGAATATGTATTTCAGGGGCATGGACCCGCCGAAAGAGCCAATGACTTTTTCTTATGGAAGTATGATTTTGTTATTCCTTTTGGCAATACCAACGGTATTATTCGGTGTGTATTTCACACCAATTTTAGCATGGGCAAAGTCATCGGTGGAGATATTTTTCGGGTAGGAATAATAATAACAATTATTATTATTCGTATATTTGACAATTACAATTCAGCCGTTCTTATATAGATATTTTATATCATTACTATCAGGAGAATGATGTATGAAAATCCTCATCATAGCGATAACAATTCTTCTTTTAAGCACTTCATACTTAAGTTCACAGACAGCTGCTGAAATGCCAATGCAGGACAAAGACCCGGCACTTGCAATGGTTTATTCTGCTTTGATGCCCGGATTAGGCCAGATTTACAATTAGGACATTGGCAGTGGTTTCATGCTATTTGGACTCTCTACAGCAGGAGCTATCTTTTTTTTGATGGATAATGAAGGTAGTAGCGTCGGGGTCCCGGGTGCAGTTATTTATATCGTTTGTAGATTAATCTCCTTGATTGATGCCCCGATACGGTCAGCAAATATCAACGAGGAGAATAGAATAAAAAGAGCTGCTTTGATTAAGAATTACGGCGTGAAAGATCTGGGCTTTAACAGAGGTATAACAATTGGTTATTCTTTTTCATTGTAATATTAAACGGTTCCGAATTCCGGTGTAGAGGCTGCATCCTCATTATGAACTTTATCATCTGCTATGTCGATATTCCATCTTGCCGACCTGGAAAAATTATAATCCGATTAAATCGTTGATATATTATATTCATAAACCTATAGATACGATATGGAAAAGATTAAGATCATTTATTGGCAGGATGAAGGATTCTGGCTCGGCTATAACGAGCAGTATCCCGAATATATCACACAGGGCATGAGCCTTGAAGAGTTAAAAGAAAACCTTATCGACTTACTCAACGATATAAAAACAGGTGATATCCCCGGTGTTCGAAAATCTATGGAAATAGTTGTACCGTGAAAAGAAAATATCTTCTCAAAAAATTAAACCAACTGGGGTGCGTTTTAATTCGCCACGGCGGCAAACACGACTGGTACCAAAACTCTTCAACCGGTGCTTGCCAGCCTGTACCGAGGCATAATGAAATAAACGAACATCTTGCAAAGAGCATAATTAAACGACTAACATAGAATTAGCGAGAAATATCCGGATTTTGAGAATAAGCTATTGCAAATCACCAAAAATAGCTGCCAAACCGTGAGGCTTGACAGCAAGTGAAATGTCGATTTGTAAGCAATGATATTATCTGCTATCTTCCCCAATATAAGAGAAAGAACAACCACAGGGATCACTGCACAATCAGCCGTTGGACTACGTTGTCTCCTTTGTCAGTTGATAACGAAAGCAGATAAACCCCCGGAACTAATTTATCGGCGAATCCGGTTTTGATTTCTTGCATCCCCGACGGAAGGCTTAATGCCTTTAAGGTTTCCATGTACTGTCCGCTCATTTTATGGAGCCTGATTTCAACCCTGCATTTTTCAATAAGCTTGAATTTGAGGTTGATATAATTGCCGGGATTCGGATTGGGATAAATAACAAAATCCTTAATGCCATTTGAAGACAGGCGGCACAAATCGAAGATTGATTGCTCATTGTCGAGAGCTGAGCACGCTTCTTCGGGTTTCATCTCGCCATTCTCAATACTTGCTATGATACTCAGTTCTTGTCTCAGGCGCTTTTGGTAACGCTCCGGCAGCTTCGATAGGAATTCCTCAGTCGGATAGAACCACAGGACTATTTCGGCATAATTGTAATCGAAACTCTTTTCTATTTTTTCATATTTAGCACTGTCCTTAGCAATTGTCACAGAGTGTTCTAATTCAGTTGGTGTTTCATAATCCGGGAATTGATCTCCCATTTTCACCAAAACCGGTATCAGTTTATCGATTTTCGTGCGGTTGATTAATTGGAAATTGCCATTTGAATTGATTCCACGCCATTTTCTACTAATCTTTTGGCCGTCAACCGATGACGGACTATGAAATAGAGGGCTGTTCTTGGTGGGTGAATATATAACTTTGTGAACTATATCGCCAACAAAAAATGAATAGTTCATTGCAACGGGAGCAATCGGATTGTAATCATTATAACTCCAGCCGTCATATTCAGTCAATGTAGATTTGGAGTGATAAACAAGTTTAGTATTCAGCGGTACTATCTCTGTGTAGCGTGCCAACACCGGCTTTGAGTTCATATCGTATCCTTTTTGCTCTAATTTCTGCTCTTTTTTTGTGCCGATATTTGACAGCAATTCTTCATAATCAAAGACGACGCCGACATCATATTTCAAGACCGTCTTTTGAAGCTCCGAGAGCCTTGTCCCGTCTGAAGTTCTGATACTCAACCTTTCAAGTTCTTCCGGCGTTAATTGCAATAATTCAGTGCCTTTGAATTCGTCTGCAATTTGTTTGGATATTATGGAATACATCCTGATTTGGGACATTGCGACTGTATCTTTAAGATCGACAGCTTTTTGCATTGTACGTCGGTAGCATATCTCAAATTCCTCCATCCGGTTTTCTCCGGCCAGCGATTGCAGCCGCAAAAGAGAATATCTAATGCCATCTTTGCGCTCTTTTAAATTGTCAGTGATTTGCTTCAATAAAGTATAAAGATGCACTGAGCTTTTTACTTCCGTACCCAATTTATCAGTTTTTGTGATCGTAATTGTTCTTTTCTTCATGTCATATTTAACACTCTTAACTACCAATGAATCATCAGAAGCTACAGAATCTAATTTTCTGGAAAAAGTATAAGTGGGTCCCGGAACGTCGTTTCGCAATCTATCGAAAGCATCACTGGCCTGCTTGCCCATCAGAACTGTTGTTGTTTCTGCTTTCTGCTGCGTGTTTGATGAATCCTTAGTTTCCTCTTTTTCCTCCACTTTATCGCTTCCATCGCCATTGTCATTATTTTGATATGCGATGCTCTTACTCTTAGTGCTTGATTCTATGTTATTCTCTTGTATTTCAGTATTATTTGATTGATTATCTGATGTTATATTTTCTTCTGCAACGGAATTATCACTGATTGTGAACAAAGTGATAACTGCTATTGTAAATGCTGATGCTAATATAGCCATAGTGACTCTGCCTCCGGTGGATGCCGCAAATTCTCGGGCATTCCTTGTTAAATGATTCAACATATTTGATTTAGGTTGATCTATATAACCGCCGCCTTTGCCCATCAACTGCCGGAGCTGGGTTTCATTGAAGAACGGCTGCGGGTTATTTGCCTTTTTCGCTTGTTCGAAATATTCGTTTTGTGTCTTTTTCATTATTCTTTTCATATTATATTAAACAATAACCACAAACGACAGGGACATTGATTTTTGAATTAACCCGAACATTTAACACCTTTGTAGGGGCAGGTTCATAACCTGCCCGTTTGATCTGTAACCTGCCCGTCCAGTGAGTAACCTGCATACCAATCGCTTGTATTATCACAACGGGATGGTTTGGAACCATCCCCTACGGCAGTGGATATTTCATTGTCTGGCAGATACTTTTTAAGTGACCTAACAACCATCCCCTACGGCAGTGGATATTTCACAAAGAATTCAGTTCAGCAGCAGCTTTCGTTTTGCTGCCTGCTCCAAGAAGAACGGCCAATTTCTTCTTGCCCCTCAGGATACGCATCTTCACGCTCGAAAGCGAAGCGTCCTGGATTGTGCATATCTCTTTGTGCGGCATACCAAAAATATCAAAGAGAATTATCGCCTCTCGCTGCTTGCCGGGCAGTTTGTCCAATGCTGAATAGAGTATATGAATATCGGCGGCAACGTCCGGCGGGATTGAATTGCAGTACAGTTCGTCAACGTCCTGCTTGTCGTCGGCCCTGAAGCGTACAAACGCCCTTTGCCGTTTGCTATAGACCCTGCTGGCGATAGTAAAAAGAAAACTCAGGAATGCACCGTCCTCTTTCAGGCTGCCGAAACTTTCGAAGGCGATCATAATAGTTTCACCGGCAACGTCTTTAGCTTCCTCGCGGTTCCTTGTCATAGCAAGGGTATATCTTTCGAGGCTGCTTGCGACTGGTTTCAGAAGTTTCAGGAACTTATCCTGCTTTCTTTTTTTCAGCATCGGGTCTTTACCGTTTATGTTTTTTCCATTGTCCATTCAGGCAGTAAGTGGAGTATTTGTTGAAAAAAGTCGCATTTATTTTAGAATTAAGGGATAGATATATACGAAATTAATAGCTGTTAGTTATCGTATCATCCCTTTGAAAAGGTAATTTATTTAACCATACTTTTTAATAATTATTCAATTGCCACGTGCTTTAGCTCGTGGAAATAAGAATTAGCAGAAAACGGTTCAATTGCCATGTGCTTTAGCTCGTGGATGATGATTAGCTTTTTCTTTTCCCCGCAAGCCAAGCATTCTCATTTTTCTATTCGGAATCTACATAACCGGCAGCAACTACAAATCAATTATTCCCACATTCGATTACCTCTCATCCTTTGAGATACTTGCATAGCTTGCCACGATCAACAAATTTGAAGAACTCACCGGCTGCGGCAATCATTTCTTTGAATATAACATTATATTTCCTTAATTTTGAATCCTTATCATTGTCAATTTTATGATATTTAATAAATAGAAAACCATATTTAATTATAAATTTCAATAAGGATTAACAGTATGAATGAAGGTTCAATCGTTCAGGTGATAGGCCCGGTAGTTGATGTTGAGTTCCCGGACAGTGACATCCCGGAGGTGTTGAATGCCCTCAGGATACCAAGGAAATCAGCCGAAACAGGCGAAGAAAACATATTAGTTTGTGAAGTCCAGCAGCATTTGGGCGAAGACAGAGTAAGAACGGTGGCAATGGATTCAACAGACGGCCTGGTTCGCGGTATGAAAGTAATAGACACCGGCGCCCCGATCACAATATCGGTCGGTCCCGAAGTTCTTGGCAGACTAATAAATATTACCGGTGATACGATTGACGGCAAAGGGCCGATCACAACCAAGATGAAACTGCCCATCCACCGCCCGTCTCCGGAGTTTCAATCGCTAACAACCGAAAAGGAAATGTTCGAAACCGGTATTAAGGTTATCGACCTTATCCAACCGTTTACGAAAGGCGGCAAAACCGGACTGTTCGGCGGCGCCGGAGTTGGCAAAACGGTTATCATTCAGGAACTGATTAATAATATTGCTCAGCACCACGGCGGCTATTCAGTGTTTGCAGGCGTTGGCGAACGCACACGCGAAGGAAATGACCTTTACCTTGAAATGACAGAATCAGGTGTTATCGACAAAACAGCCCTTATTTTCGGCCAGATGAACGAACCGCCGGGAGCTCGCTCGCGAGTAGCCCTTACCGCCCTTACCGTTGCGGAATATTTCCGCGACTACGAAGGCCTCGACGTTCTTCTGTTTATTGATAATATTTTCAGATTCATTCAGTCCGGTTCGGAGGTGTCGGCTTTGCTTGGCCGTATGCCATCGGCTGTGGGCTACCAGCCGACTCTTGCAACCGAACTTGGCATCCTCGAGGAAAGAATCGCCTCGACCGACAAAGGCTCTATCACATCTGTTCAGGCCGTCTATGTGCCAGCCGATGACCTGACTGACCCCGCACCGGCCAATACATTTACTCATTTAGATGCAAAAACCGTTCTCTCGCGCCAGATAGCAGAGCTTGGTTTGTATCCGGCTGTCGACCCGCTCGATTCAAGTTCACGGCTGTCTGACCCGAATATTATTGGCGAGGAGCATTACAACATTGCAACGAGATGCAGGTATGTGCTTCAGAGCTACAAGGATTTGCAGGATATTATCAGCATCCTTGGCATGGACGAACTCTCCGATGACGATAAGCTGACTGTTTACCGGGCCAGGAAAATCCAGAGATTCTTTTCCCAGCCATTCTTCGTGGCCGAGCAGTTCACCGGATTCCAGGGGCGCTATGTAACGATTAGCGATACGATTGCAGGCTTCAAGGCAATTCTGGACGGCGAATGTGACGATATTCCGGAGAATTTGTTCACATACAAGGGAACAATCGACGAAGTGATTGACGCCCATAAAAATCAGAAAAATTAAATGAATGAGGTTGCTGAAAATTTGGCCGTTACTGTAATTCAAGCGTAAGAAACTGTGTGAAAACTACCAAATAATGTCATCCTGAATTTATTTCAGGATCTATATATCACATTATTACAGGCTTATAGATTCTGAAACGAGTTCAGAATGACAGTGATAACTGGCAAAATTCGTATGCCGGCAAAAATATATATTAATTATAATTATAATAATATAATCCAAGAAGAAAACTATGGCTCAGGACAGATTGCTGAATGTGGAAATCGTCACACCTCAGAAAGTGCTATTCAAAGGGAAGGCCGAATCGGTGACAGTGCCGGGCTCCCAATCTCCTTTCCAGATACTTTACAACCATGCACCGATTGTATCATCGCTGGATATTGGCATAGTAAGAATAATTGATGAAAACAGCAACAGCCGGATATTCGCCACCACCGAGGGCTTTGCCGAAGTCCGGCAGAATAGTATTGCTATCCTCGTAGACAATGCCGACGTTGCTAACGATTTGCACGATGATGATATTATCAAAGAAATCGAAAGCATAAGAGAAAATCTTGAACATATTAAAGATAAATTTGAAATTACGCAGCTGAAAAAACAGCTACATATTACCGAGAACAAGCAAAAAGCTCTTAATAAGCTCAAGGAAATGTAATAAAAATTAAGCGGGATCAAGACTCGATTCCGCTTTTTTGATATAAAGCCCGGGCTTTGGGAATTATCGCACTCATCCGATGACTCTAAGTCATCGGATGAGTAGAAATAAAATTTATTAGTTAGATGATATACTATCTATAGCGGAAGGCCTTTTGGCAGCTTTTTTTCAATTTTACAACCATGAAGAATAAGAATTGATCTTGTTCGTTAAGCTCTGATAAATCCATACTATCCGAATTATTGCGGAGCGGGCGATAACATTATAACATAACTAAACAGCAAATAATACAATGGCATACGATAAAATAGCATACGATGGCATAACTTATGACGACGTTCTCCTTTTGCCCAGCTACTCCGAAGTGCTTCCCCGCCAGGCCAACCTCGAAACGAAATTAACCAAAGATATCGCCCTTAATATCCCGTTAATCAGCGCCGCCATGGACACAGTTACCGAAGCCGAAATGGCCAGGGCCGTTGCCCGCGAAGGTGGATTGGGCGTTATACATAAAAATTTTACAATAGAAAAACAAGCCGACCAGGTCGACCTGGTCAAAAGATCCGAAAGCGGAATGATCCGCAATCCGATTACCCTAACCAAAGACAAAAAGATCGGCCAAGCCCAGGAGATGATGTCCAAGTTCCGCATATCCGGCATTCCGATTATCGACGATAACGGCCGCCTGACCGGGATACTCACCAATCGCGACCTTAGGTTCGAGCCAAACCCCTACGATTCCATCGAATCGGCTATGACTAAGGAAAATATTATTACAGCCCCGATGGGCACTACTCTGAAGGATGCGGAAGAAATACTGCAAAAGCACAGAATCGAAAAGCTGCCGGTGGTAAATGACGACTTCGTTTTGGAAGGCTTGATTACTTTTAAAGACATACAAAAGAAGAAGAAATATCCCAAAGCTTGCAAGGACACTCACGGAAGCCTTCGGGTGGGTGCGGCAGTAGGAATATCATCGGACACTTTCGACAGGCTTGATGCGATTGTAAGTGCCGGAGTCGATGTTGTTTTCGTCGATACCGCCCACGGCCATTCCAAAGGTGTAATAGAGACAATTAAGAAAATCAAATCGGCTTTTAAGAATATGCCAATTATTGGCGGCAATATCGCAACCGGCCAGGCAGCCGAAGCATTGATTGAAGCCGGAGTGGACGGGCTTAAAGTTGGGATTGGCCCCGGATCGATTTGCACCACACGCATAATCGCAGGCGTTGGGGTGCCGCAATTGTCGGCTATTATGAGCGTGGCAAAAGTGGCGGGCAAGGCCGAAGTTCCCATCATCGCAGACGGCGGAATCAAGCAAACCGGCGATTTGCCCAAGGCTATTGCCGCCGGCGCCGATTCGATTATGATTGGCGGAATGCTGGCCGGACATGAGGAAAGCCCGGGCGAAAGAATTATCTACGAAGGCCGCGCATATAAAATCTATCGCGGAATGGGTTCGCTTGGAGCAATGAGCCAGGGGTCGGCCGATAGGTATTTCCAGGATATGGAGGACGGCATCGCTAAATTCGTACCCGAAGGAATTTAAGGCAGAGTGCCATATAAAGGCAATGTGGGCGAAACCATATATCAAATGGTCGGCGGATTAAGCTCGGCTATGGGCTATTGCGGCGCCAAAAACATTAGCAAAATGAAAGATGCTGCAAGGTTTGTCAGAATTTCGCAGGCCAGCCTTCGTGAATCGCACCCGCATAATGTACAGATTACAAAAGAGTCACCAAATTACTTTGTTCAATAAAATACACGAAAATAATCTATGGCAAAGAAAACACTACCAACTGACACAATTAGCGATTATCCGAAATTAGTTGATCGCAGATTAGAGCAAATTCGATTTACTATGGAAGACCTGAAGATTGATTCCATTGTGGTCACATACTTACCGAATATCAGGTACTTAACAAATTTCTCAGGCTCTGCCGCCACTCTGTTCATAACAGAAAATGAACTTCACTTCGTAACCGACGACCGCTACGAAGAGCAGATCAAAACCGAATTATACCCATTGCCGGGAATTAAGACTCATATTTCACGGGATGTATGGAGCTATATCAAAACGGCCAAAATTCTTAAAGAAAAATCATCGCTTGGCTTCGAAGCCGACAGGATGGCCTATTCCGATGCAGTTGATATTCGCAATAAGATACGCCCGATAAAATTCAAGCCCGCTCCCGGCGAGGTGGAGCCGTTCACCATGCCAAAGGCTCCGGAGGAACTGGACAATATTAAGAAATCATGCGCCATAGCCGAAAAAATCTATGAAGAGATGCTCGATTTCATCAAACCCGGAATAACCGAAAAAGAAATAGCAAACGAAATTTCTTTCCGCAGCCGTCAAATGGGTTCCGAATCCGAGCCTTTCGACATAATAGTTGTTAGCGGCGCCCGCGGCGGATTGATTCACGGAATGCCCAGCGACAAGAAAATAAAGAAAAACGAGATAGTATTAATGGACTTCGGCTGCATTGTTAACGGCTTCTGCTCCGATATTACACGTACGATTGCAGTGGGCAAAGCCACGAAAGAGCAAAAATCCATATACAAACTGCTTCGCCAGGCAGAAAAAGCGGCTATAGAGTATGTGCGGCCCGGCATGAACGGCAAGAATCTTGACGCAGCGGCACGCAATCTAATCGAGAAAGCCGGCTATGGCGACTATTTCCAGCATTCTCTCGGCCACGGCCTTGGATTGGTGGTTCACGAAAGGCCGACTATCACTTTCCGCATGGATGACCAAATTGTGCCAAACGAGTGCGTACTGGCCATCGAGCCGGGGATCTATCTGCCCGGCAAATTCGGCATGAGAGTGGAAGATAATATCTTTGTTACAACCAACGGCGGCGAGTATTTAACCAACGCACCGGACGAACTGGTAGTTATATAATTATCGGCGGGCGAACTTATTAGCCATCCCTAAAGGCAGCTTAGTTTATCTTTTTCGGGATGGCTTTTTTTCGTTTATGGGATTATGAAAACTGTGCAAAAGTAAGTTTGAGAATCAACTTATTTTTAATTAATTTAACTCAGAATATTTATAGATTCCATTTGAAGAATTTCTTATAATTAAGGTTTCCTCAAAAAGTAGTCGGTGAAATAGATTTTAGTGCTTATGCTTTAAGGAGAATAATATCAATTCCTAATTGAATTGAAACAAAAAATTTACATAGCTCTTTATTAACTATACCTTTAAGGGTATAGTTTATTACGATTTCAAGTAAAAAATGATATAACAACCCCCTAAATCCCCCTTTTTTAAGGGGGAATTTGATAAACTATTCCCCCTTAAAAAAGGGGGAAGTGAGCCAGGCGAGCAGGGGGTTGTCCTACAATCTGCAAGGCATAAGAGCATAATAAATCAATTTCCTTGCACTTTCTAATTGAATATCTTTTGTAACTACTATACCAATAAACAGCTAGTGCTTTTTGAAGGCAATCTAATTAACAACAGATTAGTGCAAAATTGACTGAACAATCCACCCTTCTGATAATTAATATGGCAAAAAATAAAACCTATACGGGAGGCACGAGCTAATGGCCGATAGAAATGTGCTGGTGATAGCCTATTACTTCCCTCCGATGGGATTGAGCGGAGTGCAGCGAACATTGAAATTTGTGAAATACCTGCCCGATTATGGCTGGAACCCCATCGTTCTCACCACCTCGCCCGGGGCATACTACGCCTTCGACGAAACATTAACCAAAGAGCTTCATCCCGATATTAAAATATACAGGACAGACAAGGATTTCACTAAATATGCCCGAAAGAACAAAAACGGAGTAGTAAAATATCCATCGAAATTTACGTCGAACCTTAAGAAAGTCCTGCTGCAATCATTCCTCCAGCCCGACAGCAGGATATTGTGGAAGAAACACGCCCTAAGGCTTGCCGGTGAGATTTACCGGAAGCATAACATAAATGTAATTTATTCGACCGCCCCGCCTTTTACGGATTTTCTGGTCGCATCGGAATTAAACCAAAAATACGGCACTCCGTATGTGCTTGATTATCGCGATCCGTGGGTTGACAACGCCTATTACTTCTATGCTACCCCTTTTCATAAGCTGTACGCCACAAAGCTTGAATCGAAAGTGCTGACCACCGCAGGCAAGGCTTTTGTTATTACAAGGCACCTGAAGGAAATGCTAATCCGGCGGTATAAATTCCTGTCGCACGAAGATGTGACGATTCTCCCGCATGGCTATGATGCCGAAGATTTCAAGCCCCACCAAAGCGTTCGTCCGGACAGCCGGAAATTCACTATTACGCATTCCGGCCTGTTCCATGACGATATGACGCCGAAGTATTTCCTGCGGGCGCTTGCTGCGTTTCTCGAAAACAATCCATCGGCCGCAGAAGAAGTAGTAGCAAAATTCGTGGGTGTTATGTCGAAGTCCCACATCAGGTTAATTAAGAGATATAAGCTTGCTGGCAACGTGGAGATGACAGGCTATGTTTGCCATAGCGCAGCCGTAGAACATTTGATGAAATCCGACGTATTATGGTTAATGGTTCGCAATAATATCCTTACGCCCGGGAAATTATACGAATATATAGGCTCGGGCAGGCCAATGATAGTAAGCGCCCCCGACAGTAATATCCGACAATTGGCACTTGAGACTAAATCGGCAATTGCAACCGGGCCGGAAGATATTGCAGCCATCCAGGCCGCCATAAAGACATATTACGATTTGTGGAAATTAAATACACTGCCGTCAACTGACATGGAATTTGCCCGGAGATTTGACAGGAAAAGCCTAACAGGCGATCTGGCGCGGGAACTTTCGCTGATAGCAGAAATATAATCCGAATTATTTGTGTTAACCCGCATCATTCATAAAATATTCAAAATACCTGACAGGCAATGGATAATAGATATTTATGATAACTCAATAATAAGCCAAACATAATCACCGTGGAATCGGTCTAACTCGTATATTCCCTTAGAGATACGAAGCTCTTCAGTAAAAGTCCCGCAATATGCGGGTTAATTTATTTTCATTATTCAGATTCATTTTTATATATTGCAGGTTCCGAAATATTGATAATTCAATCCGTATTTATATTTTATTTTTTTTATTCTATTACAATAGGAGATTTTATGAAATTACTAAGAACTTTCAGCCTGTTTGCTTTCATTGCAATATTGGCATTGCCTTTTGCAAGTTGCAGCGAAGAATCGATTATCGATCCGCCGGCGGCCGACAAGCCGAACCCGCCAACCGAGCTAATGGCAACATCAATGAATGATTCGACGGTGATATTGAAATGGACGGTATCGACCTCCAGCCACGACTCGCTTAAATATATTCTGACAGTATCCGAAAACAGCACCGAAGTTGTTACCTTAACAATCGAAGATGCCGGCACAACTACTGCCACAGTGAATAACTTAACCGAAGGAACAGAATATACCTTTGAATTAATTGCCGAATTCGACGGCGGCGAGCAAAGCGGGAAAGCTGTTGTCACATGGTCACCGGCTTCGAGATTCAATTTATCAGACAATGACATTGAAATCAAGCTTTGGAGCTTCCAATCAAATTTCGGCAGCGGGCTTGACCTGTTTAATGGCGACCCCGACAATCCCGATCCTGATTTTGACGGCCCGGAAGTATTGGTAATCGGAAGCAAGGACAGATGGGACATTGGTATGAGCGATAAGGGCCAGGGATTGTCCATTGGTTCTGCATCGAAGATTGATGTTGGCCCGCCAAACACTCCGACTCACGTAACAGAGGTCAGCTCTAAGTATTTCGAAGAGAACTCGCTCGATGATGTATTCGGGAGCGTAGCTCTGGACGATGCTGCCACTCATGCCTACTCTGAAAATACGTTTGATTTGCTCGACGCCTCTCTTGATAAAACTAAGAATTTCATTTTTATTGCAAGAACACAAGTAGCCGGCCAAACCGGATTGAATTATGCGAAAATCATGGTGAAACGCGGAGCAGATGGCGAATTCCTTCAGACTGATGATGGAGATCAATACATCGAACTCGTTATCTCTTACCAGAGAAAAGCAGGCGTGCCGTATGCCGGTGTGAAAAAGCCGACGAATAATGGCAAATAATTTGCAGTATAAGCATGTAATATTTAGGAATATTTACAATTAAAGAATAATTTACAAATAAGGACAATAGTCAAATATGAAAAAATTCATTATTTCGATATTTGCCGCTGGATTATTTATAATAGCTGTTGCAATGGCGCAAAATCCCGTGCCGACTATTACCGGCAATACGGCCAGTATGAATGGATTAGTAACAGGCGGTGACGGCAAGGTTGGCAAAGCTCAGGCCGTTGCATTATTTAAAAAGGGACAGCCTCTTGTAATCGTTGCCAAGAACAAAATATATTTCGTTTATAACGCAGACGGCAGCTATGCATGCAAGAAACTCGCCAAGCACGCCGGCGGCAACGTCGGTGTGGCCGGCAAGATAAAGAAAAAGAATGGCGTTAACTTTATTATCGCAGATAAAATATTTAACGTGCGATAAGACGAGGTTATGTCAAGGTAACATATCTTTAGAGAGCCACCCATTGCCCCTCCTTATCAAGGAGGGGAATTAAATTGATGGGCGATTCGGCTCTAAATAAAGATAGATTATGCTTGATTTAGCAGTGGTATAATTATAATAAAAACTAAAAACGGAGTATTTATCCAATGAAAAAGAATATAATATTTATATTAGCCTTCGCTTTGCTTTCTATAGCCGTAATTTCATGTGGCGATAACAAAGAACCGAAGGAAGAAGTTACGCCAATCGAAGAAATTCAAAAAGAAGAGGCTCAGGAAGTACCCCCGGCACCGGAGGTTGATGAAACAACAATCGAACCGGAAGCCCCGAAGGCCGAAGAAGCTGCCGAAGTTAAGCCTAAGGCTGAAAAGGCCAAGCCCGCCGCTAAAGACCCGAAGGCGCCTATGATGGGCAGGGTTGTAAGCCTTAATAAAATTCTTGCCTCGGCCGATGGTGCCGTAACCAAAGCCGAAGCGAAGCAATTGCTCAAAAGGAAACAGCTTGTAGTATTCCAGGAAGGCAGCTCTGCGAGCGGTAAGATATATTTCGTCTATAATGCCGACGGAAGCTTTGCCGGGAAGAAACTGGCGAAAAATGCCGATAATAAGATGATCGGGATTATTGGAAATATTAAGAAGATCAAAGGCGTTTCGATAATTATTGCCGATAAAATTATGGCTGCACAGTAGCATTATAATATTAGTATTAAATAATTAATTTCGGGTATAGTTACTCAGTATAGTTACTCATCCGATGACTTTAAGTCATCGGATGAGTGTTGTGGTACTTATTTCCACGAGCTAAAGCACGTGGCTACTTATCGGCCAGTGACTTGCGAGGGCATCCCAATGCCCAGAATCTAATCTTTAAGAGTCATCCCCCTTTATCCCCCTTCGAAGGGGGAATGTTTTTTCCTTCACCTGCTCTTGAACAATCCGGCCAGAACACCTGCCCCATAGCCGAAATGAATGCAGGGGAATATTATTAACAATCTTAATAAAGACACCCTCTTTGTTATCGACAAGCCCACGGAAAATGATAGAATAGCACCGGCATACACCGCTAACACGAACAATAGTGCATAGAATGCCGGCAGCGAAAACATGCTGAAAAAACAGAGGAAATCTACTATAACTAACAACAAAGCCGGCACAAATACTTTCAATCTGAAAATGTTTGAGATCATCATCGCTTTCACCCGCCAGAAGCCGTAGTGGAATTGCTGGCGGATTAATTCACCGGCGGTTTGCGGGCGGTAGTAATATGTTATTGCCCGCGGGTTCACAAAGAGTTTATACCCGAACCTGCTGGTTATTCTTTGGTTTAGCTCCATGTCCTCGCCTGCAATCAGGGCTTCATTGTAGAGTCCGGCTTCGTTTAATACATCTTTTTTATACAGGCAGCCGTAGGCATTATCCACTTCGGATATATGGCCGGCATTCAGGAAATGGCCGCCGCCCGCCCCGCTCAGGACGCTTTTGAGTGCCGCATCCGATGCCGTAGAGAAAGCGGTTTGCGAGGCATCGAAATAAACCGATCCCACGCCTGCCAGTTTTTCGATTCTCCCATCCAATTCGGCAAATGCAGTATATAGCTGCTCCAGCCAATCGCGATCGGCATAGCTGTGGGCGTCGATATATGCAATCAAATCCGCCGTGGATTCCTTAATTGCCAGGTTGCGGCCGGGGGCCTGATATTTTTTCGGGTTATCAATCAGCCTGATGTTCGGGTGCGCATTGCAATACTTGATAATTATCTCGGTGGTTTTGTCGGCCGACCCGCCATCGGCTATGATGATTTCCAGCTCGCCGCCGTAAGTTTGCCCCAGTATCGAATCTAAGCATCTGCCGATATACTTTTCCTCGTTCAATGTTGGGATAATTACTGATATTATTGGGTATGAAACAGACATTTCAATCTAAATTTTCCTCCATAAATGATTTTCTCAATTTACTTTTCATATAATAATAGGCGTACCTGATTTTCTTTTTGAACAGCATTATTTTCTTTTTGAACAGCATTATATATAATCCGGTAAATTTACTGCGGAACGGAAATGAATCCGTAAAATGCTTCTTTCGGATCAATTCCCTCTCGGAATAATGCACCGACCCTTTGCTTTCATCCGAGCTGGCCCCGCCTTTTGCAAAAACCGAAACCGGCAGGCCTATATGCTTATACGTTGCATTGCCGGCCAATACCGACCGCAGGAAAAAATCATAATCTGCTGCGGTTTTGTATTGCCGGTCGTATCCGCCGGATTCTTCGAGTAATTCTCTTTTGATGAAAGTGCATGGATGCGGCAGGCTATCGGCCAGGAAAAATGAAGGTGTCAGCCGCGACGGAGTGTTCACCCTGTATGAAATCTTATCTGCTGCCCGGAAGATTATATCGCCGTAGACAATATCCTCATTGAACCCGATACTAAATATTCTCTGCAATATAGACGGAGAGCTAAGATAGTCGCCCGAATTCAGAAACAGCAGGTACTCCCCAACGCTTTGGCTCATGCCTTTGTTCTGAGCCTCGAAAATGCCGCCGTCCGGTTCGGAGATAAACTTTGTGACTATATCATTTCTATTGTTAATCAATTCTACAGATCCGTCACCGGAGCCGCCGTCGATGACAATCAACTCGTAATCCCCGAATGTCTGGTTGGCTACGGAGTTCAGTGTTCTATCAAGACCGGCCCGGTTGTTTAGATTTATCGTTATGATACTAAGTTTCATTGTAGCTTTAGTTTGTTTCGGAGATGGTGATGCAGATGTAATAAATTACATCTATACTGTCAGGGAAAATGATGAGTGCATTGCTGAATATACCCTTAACATCGTCATCCCTCTTAATCTCCCTTCAAAGGGAGAACTATTATTGCAGGGCTGTATGAGTTCTGAAATTGTTTTAGTGATTGCACAGCTCTATATTACAAAATAGAAGTTAAGGATTTATGCTGGAATTATTAAACAAAAATATTTACTAATTGGGCTCCCGGAAGCAATGGAAGGAAGCAACTGTAAAAAAAGAGGGAGAATTGCATTCCCAAATCGGAGAAGCTATGTGAAAACACAATTATTATGTCATCCTGAACTTATTTCAGGATCCAAATACTGCATGAATACGGGCTTATAGATTCTGAAACAAGTTCAGAATGACAGCCTCCAGGCTCTTTTCACACAGTCTCGGAATTTGGGAAGGAGGTATGAAGGTGTGGTATCATTTTCTTAATGAGCTAAAGCACGTGGCTATATACAAAAAACCCCGCCTCTGCAAAGAAACGGGGTTTGATTTATTTCTGAATGGGGATTCCATATTTAATTAATCTATGATTCCCACTTAATTATCAGATTTATTTGGCCAAAATGACCTCGCGGATAGCAGTGTCAACACCAGCGTTTATTCTGATGTAGTAGACTCCGGTTGTTAGTCCCGATCCGCTCAGCGACAATGTGTGTACGCCGGATGAGAACATTTCACCGTTAGCAATAACCGCTACTCTGACGCCTGCCTGATTGAATACTTCAGCATAAATCTGAACATCTGACGGCAGTGTGAACTCTATGTTCGTCTCGTCATTGAACGGATTCGGATACGGGTCGCCAACATAGAATGTGAATTCGCCGCCGGTTGTAACGCTGGTATTACCATCGATAGTGAATATCGGCGAACGGCTGTATTCCATGTCGGGGTCGTTATTCCAAAGCGCCCTTAGCTGTGCAATTTCAGTGTATGGGATGTTCGGCACTGTCCAGGAATATGATCCTTTAAGTGCATTCAGACCATTGTCTATTGGCAGCCACAGGTTCCCGCCGTCGGGAGTAAACTCGAGGTCGAATAGCTTTACATTATTATCGGTTATCCAACGCACTGCTGCTTTTGCATTAATCATAAGCAATGAGTTCTCACGAGGAGTGGTTAATGTTAACGCCCCGGCAAGGATTCTGAACGGTTCGGAAACGGCCAGGTATTCGCCGGTGTTAATGTCAATCATTGCAATAACTGCATTCTTCGTATTGATGAATTGCGGAACTGTCCATTGAACCTGCCCGCTTTGTGAATTAACATCGGCAGTTACTTTCACCCACCCGTCTTCGCCGTTTGGCGAGAATTCGAATCGAACTGTTGCCGGGTCGTCGGCGCTCCATTGGATTACATCAACAGTGCCGCCGGTATAAATCGGATCCGAAGAAGACGGGCGAATTATATAGTTGTTCGCCGGCAGTATTGAGAACAGGTTGTCGGTACGGTCGATTTCAGTGCCGGTTACGGCATCAACCAAACGCACCAGGCATTCCGCAGAACTAATCATAGGAGCATAGAGGTTGAATTCGGTTTCGAATACACTAACCGGGCCTTCGCTTAGAACTTCCCATGTGGTTCCGCCGTCTGCCGATAGCTCAATATTAACAGGAATATCTTCAGTCGGCCTTGTCCATGATACCGTATAGTATCTGCCGGCCCGCCAGATTTCTCCGCCATTCGGAGATAATATCATAGCAGTTTCGACAGTATTGAGTGATTTAATTACGTCGAAGATTCCGTCTTTGGTAACATTCAGGCCGTTTGTCCTTAATATGGCAGTTGCCTGGTTCCATTCGAATGCGATTTCCTGGTTGCTGTCGCGGACTTTAAACCTTAGAGTCCCCAGCAGAGTTTTTTCGTAAGGAACATTATTGCCAAGTTTGCGTGTATAGCCATCATAATCAATCTCAATCGACCTAACGTTTGGCAACGGATTATTAGTCTGTGATTGAGGCGCTGAGTATACCTTGCCGATATAGCCCAATGACGGCAGGTTGCTCCACGGATTATCCTCGATTCTATACAGAGTCTCATAAATCAATACATTCGGGTCATAAGTTACGGCAAATGTACAGTTGCCCGGGGCAAACTCCTGGCCTTCGTTTTGGATGTACATTGTAAGCTCAACGAATTGATCATCTTCGACTAATGCTGTTTCAGCTGTAACCCTGTAGACGATTCCACCGCTTTGAATAACATTGCCTTTATTATTTGACGGATTCAGAGCTTCGCTGATTTTTCCGTTTTCGTCGAAGGCTTTGGCTTCTTGGTTCATTATTTCAGAAAGGGCTATATCCTGCCTTGAAACAACTTCATACGGATTGTAAGGCGCTTCGATTGATAATGCAGGGAATATAGCAGCAATTGAAGAAGTTCTGTTATTGTTTTTATCAACTATGTCGCGGTCGATACTATTAATAATACCGTCGCCGGTTACATCTGACGAAAGTGTGGTTCCACCATTATCAATACGAACCTGCACTCTGTCGGCGGCGTTGATCTTGCTGTCTTTAACCACATCGCCCGCCACCATCGCCGGAAGTGCCACACCAGCCGTAGCCGAAGTTGAAGTCTGGCCGTCATTATATGCAAGCCCTGTTGCACCATAATTAGTTAAGCCGGCATCAGTTTCGGAATATCCATAGGCCGTATATGATGTTCCGAAAGTCGGCGGGTCGGTCAGGGAATTGGCTTCGGTAATTACATCAGTTGTTGTACCGGTCCAGTTCTGGAAGTCCCATCCCGAAGATATTGCCCAAGTGCTTATATCATCGCCGTCAAATTTGAACGGTGCCGCATATCTTGACATAATTGGCAAATGGTTTTGGTGTTCAACCACAACGAAATAGCTGCCGTCATCAATTGCCGTAAATACGAATGGTGCATTTGCAAATTCAGAGCCATTGGTTCCGCGCGGGATTGGGTTCAGCGGATCGGTTCCGCTATAGCCCTGGCTCGATTCTGCTTGTGCCTGCTGAGTGCTTGGGGCGCCATTGATGTCGTCATATAGTGTTACACGCAGGCCGTTGGCTGTATAAGTTGTGCCAAGCGTTCCGGAAATACCGGTGACTGCTCCCTGATGATAACCTTCGAGCAGGACGCGAACGGTGAAGTTCGACGGAGGTGTTATTGTGAATAACGGGCCTTCCGAGCGAAGGTTGGAATATGAGCCAAAGCTGACGGGTGCGGCCGAATTAATCGTTGCCCTGCCGCTTAATCTCAGTTTGCCATTCCTTAGCGTTGCGCTAATGGAGCTGCGAGGAGGAGTTCCGTCGTTGCCGTTTGCAAGGCTGACATCAAGGTCGCCGCCAAATTGTGACAACGGCGGTACGGTCCCCTGGAATTTATATGTGCTTGTAAGAGCTGGGACAAATGAATTCGGATCGTATGTGGGATCTTCCTCTTCACTCGATGTAAAGTTAAATGGGGTAAATACCACATCGCCGCCACCCTTAGTTGAGTACTCAAGGTCCGAATTCTGGTTGGTCGCATCATTGCCGCCGGTGAAGCCGTCACGGTCATAATCGAATCCCACCCAGCGGACGAGCAAGTCCGTCGTAGTATTCGGAACCTGCTGGTCGAATATCGGTTCAACTAATTTTACATAAGGTTCAACGCCCTGATAGCTTAGGCCATTATTTGCAATAATCTGTGCCTGCACGCTATCGGTCGATGAGAATGTGGAGAACGTACTGTTGTACGCTTTGTCGTAGGCGACGAACGAACCACCGTTCATATCAAAAGATGCCACCAGGTTTGTTTGGTATGCCGTGGTAAGATCTTCGGCGCGTACGGTCAATGCACCTCTGATGAAGTTAGTCAAATCCGTTGGTTCGGTTCCTGTGATTGACTGCCCTGCGGGGGCTCCGTTCCAGAACCTGACGCCTTTGATTTCACCGATGAATGACAAAGCGCTGTCGGCTCCCTTCTCATAGGCAATATAAGTCGGGAATATATTTGTGCTGTTGACTGCCACATCAGACCCTAATTGGTCTGTCAGGCTGCCCTCGTAATGGGGCGTGCCGTCTATATAGAATTTAACAGAGGAGCTGCCGGAGCCATTTGCAAGGTTTACAAATACGCCCACATGAGTCCAGGTTGAATCCATTTCATCAACATTCGGCCCTATAATCGGGCGGGTAGTATCGCTTTTGGCCGATAGCACCGTGCCGGTTGAAGTTGTAATTTCAAATTCCAATTGGCCGGTTGACAATAATCGCAAAGCGTAATGCCCCGTGCCGGTTGTTGTATCTTTCTTGTTAATAATCGGGAAATATCCTTCGTCAGATGTCGGGAAACGGTAAGGGCGAATCCATGCTTCCACAAATGCAGCGCCACCCGTCAGGTTCATTGTCGTGCCGCTCGGTACTACAATAATCGACTCGCCTGTATTCTTTATTGAGAAATAAGGAGCCACTTTGAAAGTGCCGGTTGTAAAGGATATGTCCTGCTGAGAATTAGCATTCGTGCCGCGTATTCTCATTTGTACATCTTTATTATAGACAGCCCCGGTCGCAGGGTCGACCGACTGCAATTCATTATAGTTGCCAATTGTTCCGGAATGCTTGTATGCTTCCCATAATACCTCTCCGTTGCCGCTTTCAACTTCTATATCGTCAAGAAGATCGCCTGGAGTGGTTTGGTCTATACAAACCGCCCATTGAGTCCCGCCATCACGGCTGAATTCAACGACTAAGTCATCAGAAGTAGCGCTTGAGTTGTCGCCAACTCCATAGGCAGCCCATCTGATTGGGAAATAGCTGTCTTCCAAATTCGACACACCGGAACCCGTTGCAGGGGATGTAAGCTTCACATGGCCCTGGTCCGGGCGATAGTTTAGCGATGTAACAGCCGTGGCTGTCAGGCTTGGTGAATCATAAAGATAAATTGGGTTAGTTCCGTTCTGAACCGTTGCATTGGCAAGGTCTGTTGATGTACCTACCAGATCGTAGTAAATCTCGAGGGCAGACCTTATATCGCTTGGCGGTGAAGTGGCAGGGTTGACAACGCCGGGAATATTTGTTCTGATTTGACGCTGAGTAAGAGCTTTTCTCCATACCCTTACTTCTTTTATGCCTGCATGCAGATAATCCGTTGCTGCAATACCGCCATTGGGATTAACACCAACCCATGCAGGATGTGATTTGGTATCCATTCTGATATTATTGGCATTAGTATTCGTTTTGGTTGCCATTAATTCACCGTTTACATACAGCGAAACAACGTTGTTTGCAACTGTGGCGGCAATATGCACCCAGTTGCCCGGATGCGCCGAGTTTGCATTAATCGGCACGGCATCGCTGGTTGTTACAAGCGAATCCGGCGAAACAACGGTTGCCAGATATGGGGTGCTATTATCACCACGGCCTTCGATTTCGAGGCAGCGGAAGGCGGGGTATTTGCCTTGAGACAAATAAAGTATCCATGCGCCCTCTTCATTGGTGTCTGCCGGGCCGGGGCCAGTGGCAACCACACCTGGCTCTGCCGTAGTGTCCGATGGAATGCTGTTTAAGTTAACCCATGCTTCAACTGTTAATTGAGTAGCATTGCTGTATTCGTCCCTGGTTCTCATGTATGTCGTTGATCCGTCCAATTGAAGGAAGAATAATCTTGACAATACGAAAGAATTTTCGCTTTGCCCGCAAGGATTGCCAGTGGCTTGGGTTCTGTTGTCGATGTCGGCTGTCCGGCCATCGGTATCTAACTGGCAGATCTGCAATAATGCCTGCTCGGAGCGCGGCGCAAAATACGGGTCGTCGTTCCAGATGAACCTAAGCACGCCGCCATAATATGCAGCTACTACCGGCAATTGCGAACCGTCGCCCTGGGTGATAATATAACCACTGGTTTCTGATGAAGAGAATATAACTTCACCCGAATAATTATATGTCCACTGTGTGGTAGTTAAATCCGCATACTCTTCTCTTGCCTCGGCAATGCGAGCAACTTCAGCCGACCAGTTTGAGCCGTTGTCGGTTGAATAATTTACCGTATATGCCAAAACATTTGATCCGTATTCACTCCCGGCAGTTGGGTTGATTAAGCCACTACGTTCGAAATAAACCGGATATCCCGCTACATTTAACGATGGATAAGATTTATTTCTGTTCACCGCTTCATTGGGGCCATTTGGGTTTAATATCGAAATCCCCCTAACGGTGAAGTCTGCCGTTGTAACCAGGTTTGTTACGCTTTCCTTGTCGTTACCCGAGGCATCAAATACCCTGAGATCACCGATAAGAGTGGAAGTATTAATACCAATACCAGTATTGGTGGTGCCGGTAATCGAAGCATGATTGCGGATTGCAAATTTCAGCCTGCCAATCAGGCTTCCTCGCCCGGATGTGGAAGGCTGCACTCCCAGAGTTGAAGGAACAAGCGTCATAACAACATCGAGCTGATAAACGTAAATACCGGCGATATTGGCAGCCTGGGCCTTCATTGCACCATATCCGTTTGCATTATTAAATTCAGAGGCCAGTGCAACGTAAGGTGATGCAACATTCACATCATAATTAACTGAGTCTGAGACGGTAAAATCATAAGTGCTGGGATCGACCGGTGACAAATATGTTGTGTCGTATGTCACGGCAACAGAGGCGTTGCCAAGATTAGCAGCACTGGAATTTAATGATTTCATCCAAATTTCGACGCCTATTTCATCGCCCATACGGCGCTGGGTCAGCGATATTTCATAATCATCCTGCCCGAAAACGTCAGGGGCAAGCATGAAAAGAACCGCTACAAGAACCAGGAGCAGGCGCCCCCCCTGGCTTTCCCGTAATGCCTTCTTTGCTTTTTCGAAATTCATAATCAAATCCTTGATAGTGTTTATAATTTATTAGTTACTTTTTAAAATTTTAATTGGCTGCCGGCAGCCCGCCAGGGGCTGCCGATTGCGCCTGATTTAGTTTGCTGACAAAAATGGCGTCGCACTCGTGTTCACCTTAACGTTATAGGCCGTTGCACTGTATGCGTCGCTGTCTGTGCCATATATTCTAAGGATATACGGGCCGGACACTGTGGCATCATTGAATATTATCGTTTCGCTTGTTGTGCCTGTTGAAGCCGATGCCCGCATCAGTACCATTGTGGTTGAAGTTGTTCCGAGTGTCGCGTCATAAAGCTCCAACTCGTAATTGGCCGGAAGGCTGCTAAGATCAATCTTCAGGTGGTTCTTGCCCGTTGGCACACTGAATACGAAGTAATCCGATTCATCTGCCGCAGCAATTGCTCCGGATACATCAACATCAGTCAGAATGCTTGCTGCCGTAGCGGCTGTTTGGTGCGATCCGTAGGGATCCGCGCTGCCGGCGGAAGTAGTTATTGACATTGGATTGATGGTGGTTGCTGTCGTTACATAATTTATCAGCGTGCCGGTTCCGTCGTAATTAAATACCATTACATAGTATTTCTGTCCGGCTACCAAGCCCTGGACTGTTGTGGACGACACAACTCCGCTGCCATCGTAAACAACGAATGATCCCGCCGCTGTCTGTCCTGTCCCCACATCGCCCGCATTTTCTATATTCGAAGCGGCTGTGTAGGCCACTCCGTCAACCGGTGAATCGGGAGGCAAGTCCGCACGCACAACGATTATTCTTCTCGAACCGTTGCCATTTACAACTGCGCTAATAACAAAGCTCGTTGAAGTAGCCGAGCCTAATGTTACCGTTTCGGCACCTACAGCCGGGGCCGCAGGGCGTACAATTATGTTGTTGGAAGCCGAGGATGAAGTTAATAATGCAGCACCGTCGGTGGCGGTAATGGTTTCAGTCAATGTGCCGGCCGCCAAAGTTAATGTGGGCGAAACAGTAACGAAATTCGTTCCGCTTGTAATCGTTCCGGTTCCTGTTGTCAGTACTGAAGTTCCACTGTTTGTCAGCACAACCGAAATATTACTTGTAGCATTGACAGGAATATTGTTGGCATCCTGCACCTGGATAGCCATGTCTACCGTACCGCCGGTTGTAATGGCAGAACTGTATGATCCGACAATCGCAAGGTGGTCGGGCGAGCCAACTGCCTTTACTGTCATCGTATTTCCGGTGAACGGAGCGTTTGTAGTATTTACGCTGGCAGGGCTTGTTAATGTAACATAGTTCTGGTCGTAAATCTGCATACTTATCGTTCCGTCGGTTGTGGCCGAATTCGATACATTGGCAGTTATCAAATAATTTCTCGCACTGCTGAATGATTGTGCCGAAGAGAATGTGCTGAATGTAAGGTTGCCCTTTGCAGTTGAAGCAGTATAAGTACCGGTTGCAATACTTTCAGCGGCGTCCGGATAGTCATTCTCATTGGCGTCGTACCATAATTTATAGTTGGTGAAATCAGATGCCGAAGCGCCACCGCCAAATGTTACATGGGCTGTAACGCCTGTGAATGCAACAGTATTGCTGTTGTCAGGCGTTATAGCAAACCCGTAGATTGGCTGATTCCTTACGTTTTTGCCCAGGTTGCCCGCCGCCACATTGGAAGAAGACACAGTGGCCGTCGAAGTTTCGAAGCTATATGTAAAGCCGGTAATTGTGGTAGCTGCGGTAGTGCCGTCAGTCTCCATATACCTTGGGCCGGCATTTGAGCCTACCACGGTAGAATGACTTATTGTTGCGGTCATAGCTGTATTCGCACCATTTACGCTTCCGTCTACGTCAACAACTATATAGTAGTATTTGTAAGAACCTGCATTCAAGCCCTGAGCGTCAGCGGTAAAATCAAATGATACGGTAGTGCCCGAAACCGTCGGTGTCATTGTAATAGCAGTTTCGCTTCCGGCAGTATATAAGTTATCATTTGATCTGAATAATCTATAGTTCGAATAAACCCCAGATGGTGACGAACTGAATATTACGTCAAAGTTTGTCATCAAGCTTGCATTTGCCGTAGCGCTTGCCCTGAAGCCAAGAATTGCAATATCTTCTGCTCCGGCCACCAACGGACTTGTTGAAATTCCGTTTGGATTCTCATCGAACATCATGCCGGCCCGGAAGCTGAAAGGCGTTCCTGTTTCCGAGGATGTTCCCATAACACCGTTGTTGATGGCCAGGTCGCCGTGAACAAATGATGGCGTTATTGCTCCGGTTGTTGATATTACAGTTGAAGCCACATTCACCGTCAGGAATATATTGAGCGGAACCCCGGGCGTTACCGTTAAAGCATTGGATGCTATATCGAATGCAACATAGTTGTCGGCAGCCGCACCACCGGTTTCCGTATCTATTGTTATCTCGGTATTGTCCGAAGTTGTGCTGAAATCATTATCAGTAGAGCTCCAGAGTCTGTAGCCTGAGAATTGAGTTGGCGTAGCCAATGCTGTCAGGTCGATCTGGAGATCTGTTACATCCACAGTCCCGGCGGATGAAGTGAATTGCAAACCATAGATTGCCATATCATCTCTGCCAGCAGTTAACGGGCTGGTTTCTACACCTTTGGTAAGCTGGGTAGTAGTAATTATCGAAGGCACTCCGGCTGTCCACCATTCTTGCTCGCCGGTATACTCATCAATGCCTGTCTTGCGGAACAGATTGTTTGTGGCGTCTTTTGAGAAGCCCGACTCATATATCCACGGCCCGGCGGCAGCGTCTGCATAGAGCAACTGCAAGTCCGCTTCTGTTAATAATCCGATTTCCGTATCATCATAAAGCATTGTTAAAGTGGAATTCAAGCTTCCATTTGCCGTAGTGATTGAATAATACCTTGTAATCCCTGTTGAGCTGCCCGGTTCGCGAGCTATATGGTAACGCTGAACTGTTGTCGCTCCGGGATCGAGGGCTGTGGTCAGTTTAGCTCCCAACCCGCCAATGTTATAATTAGTCAGTGTGGCCCCGGGGGTGTAGGCAACAATTGTTACATTACCGGTGCTTGTTGATGGGCCTGAATTCAACACTGTATTGCCAGGAGTTTCGCTAAGCTTTGCTGTTGCTGAATTATTTATTGTTAATATATTATTGCCATTTAGGTCAATGTCTCCATTCTGGAGCCTTAATGTACCAAAGATTTTAACTTCGTCTATTGCTGCATCTCCGGCCAAAAGCAATCCGTTCGTATTGTTCAATGTTGCATTGAAGAAGTGGATGTGGCCTGTCGAGCTATTGGTAATAGTTTGCTGGTTCGACCCTACAAACCATACTTTAGTTGTTGTGCCGGTAAGGCCAAATTCAAATGTACCGGTTCCCGTTGAGCTTATATCGCCAAATATCTGGAAATCTCTGTCATCTGTACTTGTTATTGTAGCAGTCGAAATAGCCATGCTATTGAATATAACCGCCGAAGCAGTTGTAGTTGCAAGCGAAATGTCCGGGTTCGTTCCAACGGCATCGGTGAATGTGACAGTGCCGCCGCCGGAAGCATCAAACTGGCCGAGGGCGCCTACAATAAGCTGGTCTGAAATCGTGAAATTAGAGGAGGTACTCAATATATTGCTTGCCGTACTGGCAACACTTAATTTACTGAATGTTAATGTGCCGGTGTTGGTCAATGTTTTAGAAGTACCATCAATAAAGTTAATTGTTCCTAAATCATTTGCATCAAAACTGCCGCTAACATCCATATCGCCGGATATATCAACCACGAAATCGCCCACCTGGGTAATCGTGCCGGTAATCGTCAAATTATCAAATGTTTGATTATTATCGGCCAATGTAGTCAGGTTGGCAGTACCGCTAAGAGTGATAGTATTGCTTGTGGCAGTAAATACCGAAGCTGCATTGCCCATAGTGAAATCACCGGCAACTGTAAAGTCCGAACTTGAAGTAGCTCCGGTAGCGCCTGCATTAAATGTAAGATTATTCAATGTCAGAACGCCTGAATTGACAATAGATGCAGTGGCACCATTGAAGGCTATCGTACCGGTTCCGGATATGAACGATCCGGCGCTGGTAACGGTTAATGCATCTTCAACCCTAACTATTTGATTGCCCGTCTGAGTAACGGTACCTGTGATTGTCAAATCGTCGAACAGAATTCTGTTGTCTGCCGCACCTACGGTTATCGATCCGGCCGCACCGTCGAATGTTATCGTCGATCCTGCCGAGGCATCGAACAATGCCAAAGCATCAACATCCAGCGTTCCGCCGATTGTCATAAGGCCTAAAACGTCGGTTGCAACTGCTGTGGCAGCCAGCGTTAGATTATTCAAATCCAAAGTGCCGGTTGCGGTAACGGTAATGTCCGCATCTGCACCGTTCAAAGTAACCGTTCCGGTGGTTTGAGTTAAAGAACCCAGGGCGGCAACTGCTATTGCATCTCCGCCGGTTCCGTCCAATGTGAGGTCTGTAGTAAGCTGTGCCGCTGTGGCAGTGGCGGCGATGGCAAGATTATACAACCTTAATATGCCAGCCCCTGCACCACTCGATATGGTGCTGGCCGCACCACTTAATGTTACCGTGCCGGACGTAGCGGCAGCAGTCACAAGAGCGCCGTTTTTCGTCAGATCGCCCGTCATTGCGAATGTTTCCGCAAAAGCAAAAGTTGCAGCGGGATTGTCAAGTGTCAGGTTTGCGATGGCATTAATATTGCCGCCGCCATCTTCTCCTGTTCCCGTTGTTGCACCACCGGTGAATCCTAAAGCAGCAGCCGCTCCGGTGAAGATATAGTTAGTTTCGGCATCGACTGAAATTGTAGTACTATTGACTGAGCCTGCAACACCTCCAGCATCCGTTGTGCTAAAAGTAGCTCCGGAAGCAAGCGTTAAAGTGCCCGTGCCGGTTACGGAATTTGTAGCGGCAATATTAAGTTGGCCGCCCGAGGTTACTGTTGCCGAACCGCCGCCGGTTACCGTAAAGCCATTGGTCAATGTAACGATAGCGCCACTTGATATGGACATAGCACCGGTATTAAAATCTAAACTTGCAGCTGCATCAGTTGTTATCGTAGCCGCAGTGCCAGTCATGGTCATTGTTCCGGCACTTTGCGTCCACACGCCGCCGGAGCGGGTTAAATCATTTGCTATAGTCAAATCAACACCACATGCAATATTGCCTGCATAAGTAACATCATAGAATGTCTTCGTACCGCCGCCGGCCAATGTGGCTGTGCCAGCAAAATCAAATGATGTACCTGTATTTCCGGTGAATGTACCTACTATTGTTACAGTGGCTGCGGTTGCTATGTTAATATCAGCGGCCAATGATGTATTAAGGTCAATTCCGTTCACCGTTGTGGTCAATCCGGCTGCGGAAGCTGTTAACGAATTGCCTGTGGATACATTCATATCATAGAACGTTACGGCTCCGCCATCATCTGTTCTATATAATGTTGATGTTCCGCCGAACGTAACTGTGTTAGTAGCCGCAGCAAAATTAAATGTACCGGCATCGTCCACAATCAAATCGCCGGTTATCGTCATCGTCGCACCTGTGGTCGGTGCTAAATTATTTGCGCCTGTTTTATTCAAATTATTAAATGTAAAACCTGTGCCGTCCGGCGAATCCATAGAGGCACCGGGAGTATAGGTAACAATGTTATTCGTATTTACGAACGTACCGGCAGTCCTGGTTAGAAAGCCGGCTATTGTATAATCTGATGAAGTAGTCACTGTTCCGTTAATATCGAGGCCATTTAATTGCACTGATGAAGTAGATGCGAATGTCATCGAATTCGTCGTAGCGCCCGACCCCATTTGCAATAGGTTATTCACAGCATGGTAAGGCAAGGTAACAACGCTTGCTCCGGTTACACTAAAATCACTAATAACCTGCATCGTGCCGGCATAGGTAGCGCCCAATGAAACAATCGCAGGGCTTAATGCCGCAGTGGCGCCGCCTGTGATAGTCAAATCCGTTACCGCATTAACAAGATTGGCAGTGGTAGACCCGGTTCCGACAATTGCCGCTCCAAGGTCAAGGCCAAGAGTTGTTTGTGTATTAACTCCATAGAATTCCCAGTTTATAGCACTTGTAGCCGTTAATTCGTTTAATAAATAACCCGTTAGAGTTCCGGCCAAACCGCCAGTATTGGAAATCCTAACCGTTCCGGCTGTTAATGTCAATTTAGGTGTTGCCGTACCTGTAATTGTGTAAGTCACACAGTCCAGAGTACCGGTGGTTAATGTTATGTTACCGCCGGCACCCAAAGCAATATTACTGCCAAGGGCAATGCTTGCGGCAGCATCATTGATTGTCAAATTTGATCCGGCCGGGACTGTTAAAGTACCGGCTGAATTGGTAATCGTACCCGTACCGGTAAATATAATATCATTTCCACTCATGGTAAATGTGCCACCTGTGCCACTTTGAGTGAACGACCCGGTCAGGGTAATATCACCACCGAGAGTAATTGTTAATGCCGTATTTGCAATTACCAGGTTATTCAACGTCATTGTCCCGCCGCTGGCATTCAATCCAACTGCCGTCGTACCGTCCATTGTAACAGTACCGGATGTTTGAATCAAACTGCCACCGGTAACATCCAACGCACCGGTCATAGACCATGATTCGGTAGATGTCGTTGCAGCGGTAACGGTCATATTGGATAAGGATGTAACTCCGGCATCTGCAAACCCGGTAGTACCGCCTTCGAAAACGTAACTTGCGCCTGTGCTAAATACTCTCGTGCCGGTTAGGTCAATGGCACCGTCAACACCATTGGCATTATTTAATGTTAATACCTGGCCGGTTGAAAGGTTAAAATCACCAGTGCCCGAGATGGAAAATGCGCCAACATCAAGATCATTATTTACTGTAAACGTCCCGTCGAAGCCCGTCATGCTTGATAACAATGTAGTGGTTCCGCCAACTATAAGCTCGGTTCCCGAACCAAATGTTAGCGTACCGGTAGCCGTTATCTGGCCGGCTCCGCTGCCGTCACTAATAGTAACAATACCGGCAGCAGTAGTAATTGCCATCGCACCGGTTGATTCAATAATAAGATCGTCGGTGACGGTGAATTCCGAACTTACAGCAATGCTTGCTCCGTCGACTACCGTCAGGTTCTCGAACTCACAAGCCGAAGAGTTCGAAAGCGTTTTCTGAGCAGTATTATCAAAATAGATAATCGTACCGGTACCGGAGTTCCAGTCGCCAAGTCCGTTAACAGTAAAATTGCCATAAACGTAGAAGTTGTCTGCGTTGCCGTCCGGAGTAACCATCGTTCCGGCAATAACAACATCATACATAGCTAACATTACATCGAAGGCCTTTGCTCCGGTACCATTATCATTAATTATAGTATTATTACCATCAATACCATAGAAAGTCCAGTTCAGCCTGCCCGTGCCATTGCTATAATTCACAAGGCCTCCGGCATCAACCCCGAAGCTTCCGTCCACCCCGATATATCTTGTACCAACATCGGGCTGTAAAATCCCACCGCTATTCACCGTAAGGTCGTAACAACGGGCAGGAGTGCTCGAAGTATTCGTTACGGTAACGGTGTGTCCACTTGCTATAACGGCATCATCAGTGGCAGTCGGGGCAACGCCCCCGACCCATGTGGTACCATCGCTCCAGTTACCGCTCTGGGTTGAGGTAACTTGCGCCGTTGCATCCAAATTCGAAAGCACAAGCAAAAAGGCAAGTACTATTCCGAAAAAGGTTAATCGGTTTTTAGCTTTCATAATAAATCCTGCTTTATTATTGTTAATAAGAATATTAGTTATTTATTTTAAATAGTCGTCTTAATTTCTTTCTTGCTTAATTCTATATTAAATTTAATTCTATATTAAATTCAATTCTATATTAAATTCAATTCTAAATTAAATTTAATTCTATATTAAATTCAATTCTATATTAAATTTAATTCTATATTAAATTCAATTCTATATTAAATTCAATTCTATATTAAATTCAATTCTATATTAAATTCAATTCTATATTAAATTTAATTATTAATATTATATTTGAATTATTTCAATTCTAAATTTTATAATCTGGCCAACAAGTGATTAGTCGTGGCTATAAACCAAAAAAACATGGGTTAATCCCGGCGAGCGTATATCAGGTAATTTAAAGTTTGCCATAGAATCCTCCATAATTTGTTTATAACCACACTTCCTGTGTCTGCTGTATTTATAACTAAGTCGAATTATCAATTACTATTTTTCCCTAATCTGCTATCGATAGATAACACATTTAGCTTCAATTATCGGAAGTTTTTCAAATAACTTTAGCTTGGATATACAAAAACAATCATTAATAATTAATA
This sequence comes from Bacteroidota bacterium, assembly GCA_024278075.1. GTDB lineage: Bacteria > Bacteroidota > Ignavibacteria > Kapaibacteriales > UBA2268 > JAJRTW01. The sequence continues at coordinate 32,968 of JAJRTW010000091.1, forward strand.
ATTTCAATTTCCCAAACCAATTCCGGAAAAACATATCCTTTTGTTCATTATTAGCCAACATAATTATCAAATGCCGCACCGTCACGCTGTATCGAAAATAAATTTTATTCAGAAATTTTCTCTCCGCAATCAGAATATTACTCATAATAATAATAATTTATTTTATTTTTGTTGCGGCTTAATCAATACACCAAATTTCCCGAAACGCCACCATCTCCCATGAACACTACTGCCCAAAGGCATCAGATTACCCCAAGCCAAAGAGTTTAACGCTCACTTAAATAATAATGAAAAGCCAACAACAGCTAAGCCCTCAAATTCATTAATCGAATATTTTCTTCAATTCTTTAATAAATCTTACTTTTATTTTTGAGTTTGACAATTACTATGCCATTAGACAATGATATTGGCGAGGCATTATTTATCATATTGAAATACAATGCCTTATGGGTTTGGTTGGAAAATTTCGCAGTTGCAGAATATTAATAGAGGCTTCTGAAAAATTCGAGTTTTGCTTTTATTGCTACGAAATAGTTCGAGTGAAAATCGTCATTCAGATCGCAACGCAGCCACTCGTGGCGCAGTGGAGCGAAGAATCCAGAAGCCGCATGAATACTGGATTCTTCATGGAGTTTATCCTGAGTCCTTCGACTTCGCTCAGGATAGACTGCCGAAGGGCAGGAATGACACGTGACAGTTTTTAAGGGTATATTAAGCAAGGCTCTCATTTTTTACCGGACAGTAATACTGATTTATACTATTGTGATCGTTTGTAAGAAAGAATTCTACTTCCTACCTCACCTTAAACGTAGTCATAGCAATAATGGCAAGCATAACGGCAATGATATAAAACCTCATCACAATCTTGGATTCGTGCAGCCCTTTTTTCTCGAAATGGTGGTGCAGCGGAGCCATCCTGAAAATACGTTTCCCTTCGCCATATTTCCTTTTCGTGTACTTGAAATATACCACCTGGACAATCACCGATACCATCTCGGCAAAGAACACGCCGCCAAGAATTGGCAGAAGGAATTCCTTTTTAATTAATACTGCCAGCCCGCCAAGCGCCCCGCCAAGCGCCAGCGAACCGGTATCGCCCATAAATATTTGCGCCGGATGGGAATTGAACCACAAAAAACCAAGTGCGGCTCCAACCAGTGCAGCCAAAAATATCGTCAATTCGCCCGACCCCGGCAGATGCATTATATTCAGATAATCCGAATACCTCACATTTCCGGATACATAGGCTATCAATGCAAATGCAAGAGCGGTAATCCCAACGGTGCCAATTGCAAGCCCGTCAAGCCCGTCGGTCAGGTTCACGGCGTTCGATGTGGCCGTAATAATGAATATCACAACCGGAATATACATCAATCCAAAATCGAAATGAACTTTCTTGGCAAATGGAATAGTAGTTTGAGTGCAATACGCCGAAAATCCATCGGGGAATGTTTCAGGAAAAAAAAATATTGTGCCGGCAAGCACCAACCCTATCATTACCTGCCCGATTAATTTATATTTAGCTATCAAGCCATGCGGCAGCTTCTTAACCACTTTCAGATAATCGTCCAAAAAGCCAACCCCGCCCAACCATGCCGTTGTTATAACTATCAATATAATATACATATTGAAATCCGCCCACAGAATAGTAGGCACAAGCAGCGACAGCAAAACGATAAGCCCGCCCATCGTCGGTGTGCCGGCCTTGACCGCATGACGGCCTACATCACGAAGTTCCGTCTTTGCCTGCTCGCCGATTTGCTTTTTCCTCAGATAGCGGATAATCTTCGGGCCAAAAATGAAGCTGATTAACAGGGCAGTTATCGCAGCAATGGCAGCACGAAAAGAGAGGTATTGGAATACCCCAAATCCCGGCGGATCGAAATTTTCATTTATCCATTTCGTGAGATAATAAATCATAAGAGGCCGATTGCTTATAATATAGCTTATTACATAATTGCTATTATATTAAGGATAAGATAATATTTGCTGCTTGCGATACTGCAATATAATAAATTAACCCGAATTTTTCGGGCATTTTGGACAATGGCTTCGTATCAATCCGGAAATATTTAATCCAGCACTAATAAGTTAGCCTTGCCAAACTTTTCGTAATTGCTTTACAATATCTTAACGGTTAGAGTGTTCATTAGATAGCATTATTCGTAATTATTATTTGCCTTGCGGGCAAGCCCGATGATGTTTTCCCGTTCTTCTAGGCATTGGAGCAAAGTAACTGCAATGGTAACAAACAAAAAACCTACATCTAACAAATTCATCGGTGCTGGCATTATAGCTTCAATCGCCGCATCGCTGTGCTGTATTGAACCGGTATTTGCCATAATATCGGGTGCGTCCGGGATTGCCGGAACCTTTTCATGGCTCGACCCGCTGCGGCCATATCTGATTGCACTGACCGTTTTGTCTTTAGGCCTGGCATGGTATGTGCAGCTAAAACCAAAGCGGGAAATCGACTGCGATTGCGAAACCGATGGCAAGCCGTCGCTGCTTCAATCTAAGAAATTCCTGGGGATAATCACTGTTTTTGCTATCGTAATGCTTGCTTTCCCTGCTTATTCGCACATCTTTTATGGTGATATTGACAAACCCAAAGATGCGGAAACGGCTTATTCAAAGCAAGTGACCTTAAATATCGAAGGGATGACCTGCACAAGCTGCGAAGAGCATATCACTCATGAAATTAATCAACTTGATGGAATAGCCAAAGTCAATTCGTCTTATGAAAAGGGAATTTCCGAGGTTGCTTTCGATGAATCTAAAGTATCATTAGATGCGATAATCGAAGCGGTGAACGCAACAGGATATTCGGTTATCGGCATTCAGGAACCTGGCATTCAGGAACCTGGCACTCAGGAACCAATCAGTCTGGCAAATTAGTGAGGTCTATATGTCAAATAGTAAAATAAAGATTGAAGTACAGCATTTCCACGGCTGCCCGAACGGCCCGGCAATGATAGCGAATGTAAAGGAAGCAATCGCTGAATTCGACGGCGGTGTGGTATATTCGGAATTACTTGTTGATAGCAATGAAATAGCCGGCCGGATAGGCTTCCGCGGCTCCCCCACTCTGATCATTAACGGAGAGGATTTCGAGGGCAGTCCGGCACCGGAGCGGCCAGCTCTCAACTGCCGGATTTATCCCAACGGCGTACCCTCGCCTGACGATATCAGAAGCAAAATCGCAGAGCTAATGTAATTTATCGGCGATCTACTCATTTATCCGCTTCAGGATTCTCGCTAGTGTATCATCCCTTAGAAAGAGTAATTAATTATATGGTTAATGGTTTTCCAGTATAAGTCCACTGAAATGGCTTTGCCCTCGTCTTATTATATGTTTTTATATATTCCATTAATTGATCAGATAACTGCTTGGAAGA
>JAJRTW010000092.1 GCA_024278075.1 Bacteroidota bacterium
AAGAGTGGAAACTGCAAAAGAATTAGTCAAATAATCCGCTCGATGTGGATTTTGGCATAGTAATCGTTATATTTAGTTGGGAATTAACTTACTTTGGGAATTTAGGTAATATTTGAACAATTTTTTAATCAACACTTCGGACATTTTTTATAATGACTTGAAAAATAAAGCACTTACGAAATGTCATTCTAAACCCTTCGGCCTGGCTATCCTGAGCCCTTCGGCCTGACTCAGGATAAACTATGTCGAAGGACTCAGGATAAGCTCCAGCGGGAATCCGGTTTAAACATCAGGATATGAAGCTATAATGCCGTGGAAAAATACAAAACCCTCTAAGTCTCCCTTTGAAACAAGCCCGCTTGGCAAAGGGAGACTTAAAACCCATTAGCCAAGCGAGCTTGTTTCAAAGGGGGTGGCGTCGAAGGAACTATTGTTCCGTAGATGCCGGGGGTTTTGATTTGATTAGGATTCCGGAGCAGTGTCCGGAATGACACAGTATAATGTTCCGTCAGTTGTTACAACTGACGAATGACGGCAGTTCTAAGATTACAAGTTGTAACAAATGGCAGAACAAGAAAATTGCATCTAACCCGGTACATTATGGGACAAAATGAACCATATAGCTATGTTTCAAACCATTTTGCTGCTTTCTAACCGGACACTTATTATATTTGAACAATTTTTCAATGTAAGCTATGTTAATAATATGCGAATAATAATAATTTTTCTGATGGTTGCCATTACTTTTGCTAATTCCTGCTCAAATAAAACAGCCGGCAAAAAGGTTGCTGATGTTCCCGTAGAACTGAAAATTCATTTAACTGATAATAAGGATTCGGTGCAAATCTTTGTATATATCGAATCTGAAAAGATAGAGCTTGATGATAATAATTTCCTGAATAATATTATTAATATAACAGGGCAGCTGATTCACCGGGATATTGATAATAACAATAACGTAGAGACTAATGAAATTCAATTTTCCAAGCAGCAAATCCGCACATGGAAAACCAAAAATAATCAATACGTTACTTTTGCTTTGTCCGGCAAAGCCCATGGGATCGGTAATATCACCTTAAATGATTGCTCAATCAAAATTCTTTTCGAAGCAAATAATGAATTCTATGCTATTGAAAGGCCATGCAGCCAAATTTTCGAGCAGCAGCAATATTTGTCGGGCAAAGGATTAATCGTTGTGCCCTATTTTGAAAAATCCGAAGGCCAATCCGGCGTATTCGGTATGTTCGCCTATAGAATTAATCAAATAGAAGAATATCTTCCAAGCTCTGAAGATTTTAGAATTGAAATAGTTTCACAAAAAGGGAAAACCGCGTTTAATTCCCACAAAGGGCAAGCATTTCTAACGGTGATAAAGGAAGTAAACCCCCAGCGTGTAGGTTCTATGTATGAATATTCTTATCCGTGGTTTGGAAAATCGGACGGTGGATATATATTATTGGAAGGTGATTATTCGGCGCGCTTATTTATTCCGGCAGTGCCGAATCCTTATGGCAAAATAATAAATTTTTATTGGGAGAACGATGAACGATGAACAAATAATGCTCGAAGCTCTGAAACTTTCGCTCAGAGGCAGCGGATATGTAAACCCGAATCCGCGAGTAGGAGCAGTAATAGTCAGCGATGGTGAAATTATTGGACGCGGATGGCACAGAGAATTCGGCGCCCCGCACGCAGAAGTTGAGGCCATCAACAATGCCGGCCGGGATTCTTTCGAAGGTGCAACTCTGTTTACGAATTTGGAGCCTTGTTCATTTGAAGGCAAAACGCCGCCTTGTGCTTCATTGATTGCAGAAAAGAAATTTTCGAAAGTAGTCATTGGGATGATAGACCCGAACCCCGAAGTATCCGGCAAAGGTGTCGAAATTCTGGAAGAATCCGGAATTGAAGTTGTGCAGGGCGTTCTGGAGGATGAGTGCCAATGGGTGAACAGGTTTTTTGTTAAGTTTATATCCACTGGGCTGCCCTATGTTATGGTGAAAGCAGCCCAGTCTTTAGACGGCTGTATTGCAACGGCCAGGGGCGAATCTAAATGGATTAGCGGGGAAGAAAGCCGGAATCGCACCCAAGCGATGCGAGCCGAAGTCGACGCTGTCCTTGTTGGCAAGCACACTGTTTCCATTGACAGGCCGGGCTTGACTGTCAGAGATGTAAAAGGCAGAAGCCCCAAAAGAATAATATTCGATTCCAATTTATCATTGCCGCTTGGCATTAGCCCCCTGGAGGAAAGCGATCGATCGAACACAATTATTTGTTGCAATAAGGTTTCGCATAATTCCCGCAAAGCGGAAACCCTTGGTGTTGCCGGGATTACAGTCCTTCCTGTGCCATGCAATGAGAACGGAAAGATTGAAATCTCTTCCGCCTTGCTTGAATTATCAGAAAAATGCGGGATAACTTCAATTATGGTTGAAGGCGGAGCGGAGATTTTTTCATCATTTGCCGAAGCCGGTGTTATTGATGAATTGCATTTGTTCATAGCTCCGATTGTGATGGGCAAAGGGCAAAGCACTTTCGGGCAATTAGACACCGGCTCGCTAAAATCGGCGTTAAAATATGATATTAAATCATTTACAAGAAGTGGTGATGATATTCATTTGGTTATGATTCGAAATGAAACCGGCCAAGAAGAATGAGAAAATTAGTAATGTCGATATTCATATCGCTTACTCTTGCAGTCCTTTCGGCAAGCCAGGGTACGGCAACTTATAAGAGGCCTGCTTCGGTAGTACTAAGGATTGACTTTGCCCAGTTCTATGCAAGGAGAAGGCCTCTGAAGAAGCCGACACTTCTTCTATCGTATTAACAATAATCACGTTATCAATTCCGAACATATTGTGTTATTATAGCGTTACTAATGTAACTATTCAATACCCACGAGCTTTAGCTCGTGGCTATTTATCTTTTTCTTTAATGTTACTAAACTCCGTTAAATCGGAATCTTCGACAGGGGCGTTATTGCAAGGACAAAAGAAAAAGACTTTGGAGAAAATGCTTGAACCATCCGGGTTGAACACGTTCCGACTCTACCGGCTGACCACAAACTTTGAGCCGATAATTTCGCTGCCCGAATTTAGCCTGTAAAAGTAAGTGCCGGGTACTAAATTGCTAATATCTACGCTAATGGACCGGCCTGATTGATCTAATTCAATCTCTTTAATAACAATGCCGTAAATATCATATATGCTTAATCTCGATCGAATATTAATATCCGGGATATTATATTTGATTGTAATCATATCGGCAGCCGGATTTGGCATCGCCTCGGAAACCGAAAAAGCTGATTCAGGATTATTTGCCACCGAAGTTAAAACATCGAAAGTGGCAGTGAACTCAATAAAATCAAACGGGTCGCCTTCAATTGCGAATTTCATGGTAATGATGCTTCGGCCGGATATGCCATTGGGTTCAAGGCCAATATAAACTACTTCAGCACCCGTCTGCTCACCGGAGCCAAGCACAAAAGACTCATCAGCTAATAATTCATCTCCATCAGTGGATTGATAGCAATAATTAAGATCGCAAAAAAGATACTTGTGACCTTCGGTTAATTCAACTTTTCTGGCACTGGCCCATACTATCAGATCGGCATCAGAAATATTTTTTACGACAACATGAGCTTTAAAGGACTGTGCCGAGGGGCTGCCGGAAACAGTTTCTTCCGAGCTCACAATTTCCAATGCTTGGGCGTTTGATATAGGCGAAAGAGATAGGAACAAAGAAAATATCATGGAAATTTGTAGTATTTTTCTCATATTGACCCCGATGATTAAACAAAAAATGAAAAAGTACGTTAATATATCTATAGAAACATATAAATTATTAATATAGTTACAAAATTACACAAAAATCAGGGTTTTCGCATGAAAAAAACAGGATTATTATTAGCCATAGCAATTTCTGCTATGTTAATGGCCGCTGCGATCTCGGATGTTAACTCAAAGGAAAGTAAGAAGATACCATCGGTGAAACTTAAAGATCTGAGAGGCAGAACAGTTAGCAGTTCAAGTTTTTCGAACGACGGCAAACCAATTATTCTCAATTTCTGGGCAACTTGGTGCAAGCCGTGTTTGCTGGAATTAAACAATATCGGTGAAGTATATGAAGATTGGGTGGAGGAAACCGGTGTAAAGTTAATCGCCATTTCGATTGACGACTCGAGAAACAGCAAGCGAGTGGCGCCTTTGGTAAGTGGGCGCGATTGGGATTATGAAGTATATCTCGACGAAAACAGCGACTTCAGAAGGGCAATGAACGTAACCAACCCGCCGCATACTTTCCTTCTTGATGGCGAGGGCAATATCGTTTACGAGCATAACGGCTACGCCCCGGGCGATGAGAACAAGCTGTATGAAAAAGTAAAGAAATTAGTAAATAAGTAAGAGTTAATTCCTTATCGTTTTATTTACATTATTCTTCCATAAATCATAATTATCTATGCCGGAAAGTGACGGAACTTTAAAATCGAAGAACTCATTCAGGCTATGGCTAAGGATAAAAGACTTCGTCCTCCCATTTTTTTGGCTGTTCCTTTTATCTATTTTTTTTAATACTACCTTCTCTGCATTCAATGCCGCCTCGATAGCGCTGATAAAGCCTGTTATTCAACTGATTATACCCGCAGAAGACAGGTCCGGTGGCGGCTTGCCCGATGCTGCCCCCCGTCAAGGCATAAGCAACTCGTCCGGGCGGGATGAAGTAATCGGCGGCAATTTCCTTTCCGATATTAAGGATCATTTATATGGCCTGATTGAAGAAATAGTCCAATCCGACTCCGGGCCGGAAGGTTCTCTAATTAACCTTAGCTTTCTGATTATTGCAATTTTCTTGTTTAAGAATATATTTAAATATCTTGGTGCCGTAACATCTGTGAAACTCGAGCAAGGGATAATTAAATCTATTCGCGACCAGGTGTTCAATAAATTAACATCTCTCTCGGTCGGGTATTTCACCAAAAACAAATCCGGGACATTAATATCGGTGATTGCCAATGATGTTGCCATTCTCAATACCACTACCGTAGCTTCGTTCAACATAATTCTTCGGGAGATGACCCAGATAGTTATTTTCCTTTTTTTGCTCACATCGGTTTCGTTGAACCTGACACTAATAGCTTTCAGCACCAGCATAATTAGTCTGGGCATTATCAGGTTTGCCGTTAAATATCTGCGACGATATGCCGCAAGGATGCAAACGGCTATGGCTGACTATACGTCAACATTGCAGGAAACAATCGCCGGCATAAGGGTAATCAAGGCTTATACGGCAGAGCAATCAACAAACAGAAGATTCGCCGACGTTACAAAGCGATTCGTCAGATCGGCCGTAAAGCACAAGAAAATACTTACTCTGATTCCGGCCTTTAATGAAGTCTTTGCCATATTGGCCTTATGCGTAGTGTTATATGTGGGCGGTTCGGCTGTGATAAGCGGGACGATGACAGCCGATGATTTCTTTCTTTTCTTGTTCACTTTATTTGCGATTATGTCGCCGATAACGACAGTGATAAGCGCCATTTCGAATTTCCAGAGGGGATTTGTGGCCGCCGAAAGGGTGTTTGACGTGCTCGACCAACAGCCCGAAGTTAGCACTGGGGATATTGCCGCCGATAGATTCAACGATGGCATTGAAATAAAAAATATTAGTTTTGCTTATGAAGATGCGGATGTATTAAAGGATATATCGCTCGATATTCGGAAGGGAAAGAAGATTGCTTTTGTGGGGCCGAGCGGCAGCGGCAAGTCTACTATTCTTGACCTGATTATCAGATTCTACGATCCGGACAAAGGGCAGATTCTATTCGATGGGAAAAATATCCGCAATTTCGATGTGGTATCGTACAGGTCGCTGTTCGGCATTGTATCGCAGGAGACAATTCTATTCAATGATACGATAGCCAATAATATGAAGTACGGCGACAGCGCCGCCACCGAAGAGCAGCTAATAGAGGTATCGAAAATTGCCAATGCCTACGATTTCATCATAAAAGCTAAAGACGGCTTTGATACTTATGTGGGCGACCGCGGCATCACACTGTCGGGCGGCGAGCGCCAGAGGGTGGCAATCGCCCGGGCTTTGCTGCGCGACCCCGAGATACTGGTGTTCGACGAAGCCACATCGTCTCTTGATGCCGAATCCGAGCAGGTGGTGCAGGAGGCGATAGATAAATCTCTGAAGAGCAAGACAGCAATTATCGTGGCCCATCGTTTGTCGACGATAGTCAAATGCGATGAGATATATGTATTCGACATGGGCAGAATAGTCGAGAAGGGCAGCCATAATGAATTATTGCGCCTTGACGGACTGTATAAGAAGCTCTATGATATTCAATTCGCAGAGCGGGAGGAAATATAGCCCAAGCATTTCGGGCCTTTTTTTCTTATGCTTCGTATCTATTTAGGGTTCCCTCAAAAAGTAGTCAGGAAAAAGATATTCATGCTTCTGCTTTAAGGAGAATAACAACCCCCTTAATCCCCCTTTTTTAAGGGGGAATTTAATTGGCTATTCCCCCTTAAAAAAGGGGGAAGTGAGCAAAGC